>NZ_JBIVXF010000005.1:0-371338 GCF_044769045.1 Streptomyces sp. NPDC090741
CCCCCCCCCCCCCCCCCCCCCCCGGCGGCGGCCCCCCCCCCCCCCCCCCCCCCCCCCCCCCCCCCCCCCCCCCCCCCCCCCCGGCCCCCCCCCCGCCCCCCCCGGCGCGCCCCCGCCCCTGTCTTGTATACGAAAAGCGGGTCAGCGCATCTTCCCACCGCGCGGCATCCGCATGCCCTTGGGCATCGGGCCCTTCGGCAGCGGCATGTTGCTCATGAGATCGCCCATGGCCCGCAGCTTGTCGTTGACCTGCGTGATCTGCGGACCGGACAGTACGCGCGGCAGCTTGAGCAGCGTCGTACGGAGCTTCTTCAGCGGAACTTCGCCCTCGCCGGTGCCCACGATGAAGTCGTGCACCGGGATGTCCGGCATGATCCGGGCCAGCTTCTTCTTCTCGGCTGCGAGCATCGGCTTCAGCCGGTTCGCGTTGCCCTCGGCGATCAGCACGACGCCGGCCTTGCCCACGGCCCGGTGGACGATGTCCTGGCTCCGGTTCATCGCGACGGCCGGGGTGGTCGCCCAGCCCCGTCCCACGTTGTCCAGTACGGCCGCGGCCGCGCCCGGCTGTCCCTCCATCTGCCCGAAGGCAGCCCGCTCGGCCCGTCGTCCGAAGACGATCGCCATCGCGAGGAACGCCACCAGGAAGCCCAGGATGCCCAGGTAGGCCGGGTGGTCGATCAGGAAGCCGATCGCAAGAAAGACACCGAAGGTGACGATTCCCACGCCCGCGACGATCAGACCGACCTTCGGGTCGGCCTTGCGCGTCATCTTGTACGTCAGGGCGATCTGCTTCAGTCGCCCGGGGTTCGCAGCAGTCTCTGCGTTTGACTTCCTCGCCATAAAGCGAAGTTTACGTGGCCTGCGAGGTCCGGGTCGCCGCGGCCTCGAGTACGTGCTCGGTTTCGACCCGGTCCTTGGCTCTGCGGCGGTCCTCGAGGACGGCGCTCCATGCGTTGCGGCGGGCGCCGCTCATGAGCAGCGACTCGAAGCCCCGGAAGGCGTCGGTGAACGACGGAATGGCAATGGCGCGTACGGGCGCGGCCTGCATGATGTCGATCCCTTTCACGGTGCTGGGCGGTTCGGGGACGTTCTGGGCGCACGACGGAGCGCGGCAGCGGTGTGCGCCGGCGTGCGCGGTGCGTGGAGCCATCGTCACTGACTGGTGTTACCAGGGCATGACCGGTCGGTCAAACGGTGATGAAACATTTACGCGGCCCGCCGGACTCTCGTTACAGAGAGCCTAGGGGCCGCGTCGATGCGGTGTTACCCGGTGGTAAGACTTTGTGCGTGAGTTCACACAGTCCGGTTGGTAGTGCGCGTCACACCGTGACTCAGACTCGGCTGCGCTTCTCCATCGCCTGCTGGTAGAGGCGCCCGGCCCGGTACGAGGAGCGGACCAGCGGGCCCGACATCACACCGGAGAAGCCGATCTCCTCGGCCTCCTTCGCCAGCTCCACGAACTCGGCCGGCTTCACCCAGCGCTCGACGGGGTGGTGCCGCGGCGAGGGCCGCAGGTACTGGGTGATGGTGATGAGCTCGCAGCCGGCCTCGTGGAGGTCCTTCAGCGCCTGCGTGACCTCTTCGCGCTCCTCGCCCATGCCGAGGATCAGGTTCGACTTGGTGACCAGGCCGTAGGCGCGCGCCCGGGTGATCACGTCGAGCGAGCGCTCGTAGCGGAAGCCGGGGCGGATCCGCTTGAAGATCCGCGGCACCGTCTCCACGTTGTGCGCGAAGACCTCGGGGCGGGAGGCGAAGACCTCCTCCAGCAGCTCCGGAACCGCGTTGAAGTCGGGGGCCAGCAGCTCGACCTTGGTGTGGCCGGTCTCGCGGCCCGCCGTCTGCTCGTGGATCTGGCGCACGGTCTCCGCGTACAGCCAGGCACCGCCGTCGGCCAGGTCGTCGCGCGCGACGCCGGTGATGGTGGCGTAGTTCAGGTCCATCGTGACGACCGACTCGCCGACGCGGCGCGGCTCGTCCCGGTCCAGGGCCTCGGGCTTGCCCGTGTCGATCTGGCAGAAGTCACAGCGCCGGGTGCACTGGTCGCCACCGATGAGGAAGGTGGCCTCGCGGTCCTCCCAGCATTCGTAGATGTTGGGGCAGCCGGCCTCCTGGCACACGGTGTGCAGTCCTTCGCCCTTCACCAGGGCCTGCATCTTCGTGTACTCGGGACCCATCTTCGCCCGGGTCTTGATCCACTCGGGCTTGCGCTCGATGGGGGTCTGGCTGTTACGGACCTCCAGGCGCAGCATCTTGCGTCCGTCGGGTGCGACTGCGGACACGACCGGCTCCCTGTGACTTCGATTCTTCGGCGCCCACCAGGGTACGCCCGTAATTTCATACGCTCTTACGTCGGCCAACCTGGAGGTGACCGGCCGCATTCCCCCGGTCGTCAGCCCGCGGCGGGCTCGGTCTCCCTCGGCCGCAGCTCCGCCTGCTCCAGTACGTCCTTCAGGTGGCGTTCGACGACCGGCAGCAAGTCGCCGATGGTGACCTCGCGGCCCAGTTCGTACGAGAGCGAGGTCACACCGGCGTCGCGGATCCCGCAGGGCACGATCCGGTCGAACCAGGTGTTGTCCGGGTTCACGTTGATCGCGAAGCCGTGCATGGTGACGCCCTTGGCGACGCGGATGCCGATCGCGGCCAGCTTGCGGTCCTCGCGGCGCTGGCCGGCGTTGGAGGGGGCGTACTCGGGGCCGTTCAGACGCGGGTCGAACTCCTCGTCCGTCAGCCGCGGGTCGAGGTCGAGGGAGAGCCCGCCTATCTTCGGGCGGTCCTCGATCGGGTCGCCCAGCACCCAGACCCCGGAGCGGCCCTCGACCCGGGTGGTCTCCAGGCCGAACTCGGCGGCGGTGCGGATCAGCGCCTCCTCCAGCCGGCGCACGTGCGCGACGACGTCGACCGGGCGGGGCAGTTTCATGATCGGGTAGCCGACGAGCTGGCCCGGTCCGTGCCAGGTGATCTTGCCGCCGCGGTCCACGTCCACGACGGGGGTGCCGTCGAGGGGGCGCTCGCTGTCGGCGGTGCGCCGGCCCGCGGTGTAGACGGGCTGGTGCTCCAGCAGGAGGCAGGTGTCGCCGATCTCGTCCGTGAAGCGCGCGGCGTGGACCCGCCGCTGCTCCTCCCAGGCCTGGGTGTACTCGACGTAATCGGGTCCGAAGCCCAGATGGACAAACCCAAGCTCAGCCACCGCAGCGCCTCCTCGTTGAACCTGCCGTGTGCACGTATCGCACCAGCCAAGGGTACGGCGGCCGGTTTCCGCCCCCTCAGTGGCCCGTCGGCGAGGGGTCTGCCGGGCCGGGCGGGGCCTCCTGCGGGCCCGGCGGAAGCGGCCTCGGCCGCCGGGACCGGCCCCGCGCCGCCGGCCGGTCCGGGTCCTCGTCGGCCGTCGGCAGCCGCCGGTGGCCCTCCGAGTGGTCGTTGACCCAGCCGCACACACCGCACGCGTACCGCCCGTCCAGCCCCGCGATGTACGTGCCGCACCTTCGGCACTCGGCCTCGGTCAGCTCGGGCGCGGGCAGCGGTGCGGGCAGTCGTGCGGTGGCGTCGGCGGAGGGCTCCGCCGCGGGGGGCCTGGTCCTGCGGGTCATGTCGCGCAGCGTACGCGGACGGAGGGGGTCAGTCCGTAAAGGGCCCTACCGATTCTGCACACGATCGGATGAATGTGGGACAGAGGGGGCGGCATGAGCGGAGTTCGCCGCTACATTCACGCCGTTCACAGGGCCGGGACTCCGGTCCGTCACGTCAGGAAACCGTGGAGCCGATGACGGAACGACCTGCCCAGCGCGTCCCCAACCGGCAGCTCGCGGCGCTGATCGCGGAAGCCGGGTTCTCCAACGCCGGCCTGGCCCGCCGCGTCGACCAGCTCGGCCTGGAGCACGGTCTCGATCTGCGGTACGACAAAACCTCCGTGACCCGGTGGCTGCGCGGGCAGCAGCCGCGCGGGACCACCCCGGCGCTGATCGCCGAGGTGTTCACCCGGCGCCTGGGCCGGCGGCTCTCCGCACAGGACCTGGGGCTGGACGCCTGCGCGCCCGTCTACGCCGGTCTGGAGTTCGCGGCCACCCCGGAGGAGGCCGTCGACATCGCCAGCGGGCTGTGGCGCAAGGACTCCGGCTCCCACGCCGAGCTGCGGAAGATCGCGTTCACCCCGGCCGGGCTCGTCGTCCCCAGCCGGGACTGGCTGATCGGGCGCGCCGACGAGCGCGTGGGCCGCGGCGCGGATCCGGCGGCGGCCGCCGCCGCGGCCGCCGCCCGCGTCCCGGTCCAGGGGCGCGGCTCCGTGCCCCGGCAGCGGCAGATCGACCGGGGACCCGGCCAGCGGGTGACCAGTGGGGACATCGCTGCGCTGCGCTCGGTCAGCGAGCTGTTCCGGACCCTGGACCACACGTACGGCGGCGGGCACGCCCGGCAGGCCCTGGTGCGCTACCTGGAGCACGAGGCCGAACCGATGCTGCGCGGCACGTACGGGGAGACCACCGGGCGGCGGCTCTTCGCGGCCGCGGCCGACCTGACCCGGCTCGCGGGCTGGACCTCGTACGACATCGCCGCGCACGGGCTCGCCCAGCGCTACTTCGTGCAGGCCCTGCGGCTGGCTCAGGCCGCCGGGGACCGGCCGTACGGCTCGTACGTGCTGGTGACCATGAGCCGGCAGGCGGTCTACCTCGGCCACGGCCGGGAGGCGGTGCAGCTGGCCCGCGTCGCGCAGCAGGGCGTGGGCTCGGGGCCGCCGCCGGTGGTGCAGGCCCTCCTGCACTCGGCGGAGGCGCGCGGGCACGCGGTGCTGGGCGAGGTCCGGGCCGCGACGGCCTCGCTGGTGCGGGCCGAGCGGGCGCTGGGCGCGGCCCGGCCGGGGGACGACGTACCGCACTGGGCCCGGCTGTTCGACGAGGGGCAGCTGGCGGACGAGTTCGGGCACTGCCACCGGGACCTCCAGCAGTACCGGGCCTCGGCGCAGCACGCGGAGCGGTCGCTGCAGCTGAGGGCGCCCGGGTTCGCGCGCTCGCGGCTGTTCTGCCGGGTGGTGCTGGCGACGGCGCGGCTGGGGCTGGGCGAGCTGGACCAGGCGTGCGCGCTGGGCGCGGAGGCGGCGCAGCAGGCGATGGAGATGCGGTCGGTGCGTGCGGTGGAGTACGTACGGGACTTCGAGCGCCGGCTGGAGCCGTACCGGGACGCCTCGGCGGTGCGGACGTACCGGGACCGGGTGGCGGCGCTGTCCTGAGCCGCCCGGGGGTCGGGGCGGGCCCGGTTCCGCGGGGGAACCGGGCCCTGGACCCGTGGTGGTTACGCGTGATGGTTACGGCGTGCCGATTACGGCGTGCCGATTACGCGTGCCGGTTACCTGTGGCGGTTCTCAGGCCACCGCCGCGACGGCGGGCTCCGCGCTCGCCGGGAGCCGGATGCCGAAGTCGCGCAGGGCGGCGGTGGCGGCGCGGCGGGCCGAGTGCAGCGCCCCCTGGACGGTGTTGGAGTCGCGGTGGTCGCCGCACACGTACAGCCCGGCCAGGACCCGGACCGGCCTGCGCAGGTCGTACGGCGGCGGCATCGCGGGGACGGCCTCCGGGGCGTGGTGGACGGCCAGCAGCTCCCAGTCCCGGGTGCCGGTCTCGTACAGCCGGGCCAGGCGCGAGGCGACCGTACGGGCGGGCGGCGGCGGGCCGAGCACGGTGGTGGTGACCAGGCTCCGGCTGGCCGGGGCCCGCGTCGGATCGACCGCGCTCATCACGGCGGTGTGGGCGACGGGCCACCTTGGATCGCCGTCGAGCAGGAGCGAGCCGTCCCACGGGAGCGGGGCCGCGGTGGCGTGGTGAATGACGGTGACCTCGTGGAACGCCGGCACCCGCAGCCCCGGCAGCAGTTCGGCGGCGGCCCGCGCGCCGGTGGCCAGGACGGCGGAGCGGCAGCTGAAGTCGCCGTGCTCCTCGGTGGTGACCAGTTTCGTCGCCACCGACCGGACCCGGACCCCGGTGCGCACCGTGCCGGGCGGCAGGGTCGCGGCGAGGAGTTCGGGCAGGGCGGCGGCCCCGCCCTCGGGCACGGCGAGCCGGCCTCGGGCGAAGGTACGCAGGGCCAGGTCGGCGACCCGGCTGGAGGTGGTGAGCTCCGGATCGCGGAGCAGCGCGGTGAGCAGGGGGCGCAGGGTCGCGCCGAGGGCGCGGGAGCGCAGCGCGGTGAGCGCGGTGCGCTCGGGGCGGGCCAGTACGCGTTCCACCGGCAGTGCGGCCAGCCGGCCGAGGTACGCGCTGAGCCGGGCCTGGTCGAAGGATCCGCTGGCCAGCGCGCGGGCCGGGGTCAGCGCCCCGGCCCGGGACTGCCGGCCGTCGGTGTGGACGAGCACCCCGGGCGCGAAGGGGCGCAGGACCAGGCCGGCCAGGCCGGGGGTCCGGTCGAGCTCCGTGTACGAGGTGTTGAGCAACTGTCCGATCCGGTCCAGCCGGAATCCGTCGACGTGCTCGGTGGCCATCCGGCCGCCGGGATCGCCCGCGGCCTCCAGGACGGTGACCGTGACCCCTGCGGCGATCAGGTGGTGCGCCGCCGCGAGTCCTGAGACCCCGGCTCCTACGATGACGACGTCCGCGTGCTGTGCGGTGCGGTGCGAGTTGGTGAGCACGTGCCCCTCCCCGAGGTCGGCGCGGCTGTGTGGGAATCCTCCTTCCCCCAACGGGCTCCAGGGGAACCCTAGTTCGGTGGGGTATTACGGCCAACTCCGGTCGCACACCGGTCGCATCCGGGTCACAAACGGTCGCACGGGGGCGGGGGCGTGCCGTGGGGCGGTCCGGGCGGGCGCGGGCCTGGCGGGCGGGCTCGGGCGGGCTCGCGGGCGAGTACGGGCTAGCGGGCGAGCGCGGCCCGGATCGAATCGTCGATCCCCGGGTGCCGGAAGGTGAAGCCGGACTCCAACAGCCGGGTGGGGCGCACCCGCTGACTGCCGAGCACGTCCCCGGCGAACTCGCCGAGTACGACGCGCAGGGCGGGGGCCGGTACGGCGAACAGCGTCGGCCGGTGCAGTACGCGGCCCATCGCGGCGGTGACCTCGCGGTTGGTCAGCGGCTCGGGGGCGGTCAGGTTCAGGGGGCCGGACAGCCCGGGGGTGTCGATGGCGTGCCGCAGCGCGGCGATCTCGTCGTGCAGGGAGATGAACGACCAGTACTGGCGGCCGTTGCCGAGCCGGCCGCCGATCCCCGCCTTGAAGAGCGGGAACAGCTTGCCCCAGGCCCCGCCCTCGGCGGCGACGACCAGTCCGGTCCGGGCGAAGACCGTCCGTACGCCGGCCAGCTGTGCGGGGGCGGCTGCCGCCTCCCACTCGATGCACACCTCGGGCAGGAAGCCCTGTCCGGCGGGGGCGTGCTCGTCGACGGCGCGATCGCCGGTGTCGCCGTAGTAGCCGACGGCGGTGCCGCAGACGAAGACGGCGGGCGGCACGTCGAGCGCGGCGATCGCACGGGCCATGGCCGCGGTTCCCGCGACCCGGCTGTCCCGGATCTCCTTCTTGTACGCGGCGGTCCATCGCTGTTCTCCGACCCCGGCCCCGGCGAGGTGGACGACGGCCCCGCAGCCGGCGAGCCCGGCGGGGTCGACGTATCCGCGCCGCGGATCCCACTCGGCCTCGTCGGGCGCGGAGGGCGTACGCCGTACGAACCGCACCACCTCGTGCCCGTCCGCCCGCAGGGACCGTACGAGGGCCTGACCGATGAGCCCGCTCGCCCCGGTGATCGCAATTCGCATGCCCCCATGATGCAGCTCCGCCACCGCGCCCCACCCGCTCCCGCCCCGGCTGCCCGCGGCGCGGCGCGGCGCGGCGCGGTCAGGACGTGCCGAGCCAGGTGCCGGCCGCGTAGGTGACGGCCATCGCCAGGGCGCCGCCGGTGACGTTGCGCAGGATCGCCCGGGCGGCCGGGGCTCCGCCCAGGCGGGCGCTGATCACCCCGCACAGCGTCAGCGCCGCCAGTACCGCCGCCACCGTCACCGGCACCCGCTCCGACGGCCCCGGCAGCGCGATCGCCAGCAGCGGCAGCAGCGCCCCCACCGTGAACGCGACCAGGCTCGCGAACGCCGCGTGCCAGGGGTTCACCAGCTCGTCGGGGTTGATCCCGAGCTCCACCCGCGCGTGCGCCTTCAGCGCGTCCCGCTCCGTCAGCTGCACCGCCGCCTCCCGCGCGAGGTCGTGGCCCAGTCCCCTGGCCTCCAGCAGCCCGGTCAGTTCCGCCAGCTCCTCCTCCGGCTCCTCCGCCAGCTCCCGCCGCTCCGTCTCCAGCGCGGCCCGTTCCGAATCCCGCTGGGAGCTCACCGAGACGTACTCCCCCGCCGCCATCGACAGCGCCCCCGCCAGCAGTCCGGCCACCCCCGCCGCCAGGATCGACGCACGCGAGGTGGTCGCCCCGGCCACGCCCACCACCAGGCCGGCGGTGGAGATGATCCCGTCGTTCGCGCCGAGCACCCCCGCCCGCAGCCAGTTCAGCCGCGAGCCGATCTCCGCGCTCTGCTCCGCGCCGCCCGCTCCCGCACCGCCCGCTCCCGCACCGCCCGCATCCGCATCCGTCACGGGACCACTGTCGGCGTCCGGCCCCCGCACGGCCACCCGGCGGGCCGGTCCGGCGTGCGCGCCCCCCGCCCGCGTACCAGGGTGGAGGGGTGAGACGCCGACGGGAGGAGCCTGGCTGGCTGCACGGGAAGCCGCCACCGCGCTGGGCGCGGCTCGCGCCCCCCGTGGCCCTGGTGGGGCTGGTGTTCGCGCAGGCCGCCACCCCGGGCGACATCGAGCTGGGCTACTTCCTGGCCGGCCTGCCCCCGGTCGCGGCCTTCGCGTACGGGGCGGCCGGCACCGCCGTCTTCGCCGGGATCGTGCTGCTGCTGCTCGGCGTGTCGTCCCTCGGGGTCGGGCACGCGCAGGGCGCAGACCTGGCCACGGTGGCCGTGGTCGCGCTGCTGAGCGTGGTCATCGCCTGGGTCCGGCGGCGCCGCGACGCGCAGCTGGTGAGCGTACGGACCGTCGCGGAGGCGGCCCAGCTGGCGGTGTTGCCGCCGGTACCGGACCGGGTCGGCCCGGTGCGCTGCGCCGGGCTGTACCGGGCCGCCCAGCGCGGCACTCTGGTCGGCGGCGACCTGTACGACGTACGGGTCGGGCCGTACGGGGTGCGGGCGCTGGTCGGGGACGTGCAGGGGCACGGCCTGGCGGCGGTCGGCACGGTGGCCGCGCTGCTCGGCGCCTTCCGGGAGGCGGTGCTGGACGATCCGGAGCTCGTTGGGGTGGCGGCCCGGCTGGACCGCAGGCTGCTGGCGGACACGGCGGACACTGCGGGCCCGGCGTCCCCGGCCGGCTCGGCAGACGGGTCCGGGGAGCATCCGGAGTTGTTCGCGACGGCGCTGCTGCTGGAGTTCCCGCCCGGGCTGGACCTCGTACGGATCCTCTCGTGCGGGCATCCGCCGGCGCTGCTGCTCCGTGCTTCCACGGTGTCGGAGGTGTCGGTGGAACCGGGCCCTCCGTTGGGGCTCGGGCTCGCCGGTCCGGACCTGGCGGTGGTGGCCGACGTACCGCTGCTGCCGGGAGACCGGCTGCTGGCGCACACGGACGGGGTGACGGAGGCCCGGGACGCGGCGGGCGAGTTCTACCCTCTGGCGGCCCGGGTCCCGGCTCTGGAGCGGGACCCGGCGGGGCTGGTCGAGGCGGTGTGGCAGGACCTGGTGGAGTTCACCGCCGGCGGCCCCCGCGACGACGTGGCCCTGCTGGTCCTGTCCCTTCCGGAGGCCTGATCGGCCTGATCGGCCTGATCTGCGGGCGCGGGGACCTACCCCCGACGGGTGTCCGCCGGACACCGGTCGGGGGCGGGGGCGGGGGTGGGGCTCAGGCTCCGTTGCTGACGATGAAGGCGCGGACCAGCTTGCACGTCACGTTCGACGGGCGGTGGACGCCCGTGCGGACCGCCATCGTGCGGATCTTCCGGTTGGTGGCGCGGCGGGCGTCGTACGTCCCCGAGTCGAGCAGGGATATCGCCAGCCGCATCGCCTTCAGACGGCGGTTGTGGCTCTCGTACCACTCGCGGGGCAGGCCCGCCGGCAGCGGCTTCTTCTTGACGGGCTCAATGGTCATGGCAGTGGCCATCTACAGCCTCCCAAACGGTAGTTGGCTTCCTGTCGTTCTCCCTCGATTTTACCGGGGACCACTGACAAAAGCCCCTGGCCAGACCGGCCTTGGCTAGGCTGGCGGCCATGGAGATCTGGATCAATCCCGCCTGTTCGAAGTGCCGTGGCGCGCTGACCCTGCTGGACGCGGAGGGGGCCGAGTACACGGTGCGCCGCTACCTGGAGGACGTGCCGTCCGAGGCCGAGATCCGGGAGGTCCTGGGCAGGCTCGGCCTGGAGCCGTGGGACATCACGCGCACCTCGGACCCGCTCGCGAAGGAGACCGGCGTACGGGACCTGCCGCGCGAGGAGACGGACGCGGCCCGGGGGCGCTGGATCGCCCACCTGGCGGCGCACCCGAAGCTCATCCAGCGCCCGATCATCACGGCGGACGACGGCACGGCGGTGGTCGCCCGCTCGGAGGAAGCGGTCCGCGAGGCCCTGTCCCGCCGCCCCTGAGCGGCGAGCGGCGCCCGTTCCTCATCTCGGCCTCACCCCCTCACCCCATAAGGTGTGAAACCAAGCAAAGGGGATGTACCTCAGCAAAGGACCGCGCCAAAGGACAGCGATGACCGACGAGCAGACCCGGCCGGACCAGCCGGACAAGCCGGACCGGCAGGACCGGCAGGACCAGCCCGACCCGCAGGACGCACAGCACCCGCAGCAGCTCCCCCGGCCCCACCTGCCCCCGCCGCGCCGGGGTGCCGACTGGATGTTCGGCGGGGTCTACGGGACCGTGCTCGCGTCCGGCCTGCTGGCCGCGCTCGACCAGGCGGGCGGCGAGTCCACCCCGTTCTACGACGCCAGCTGGGTACTGGTCACCGCCGGCGCGGCCGCGCTCGCGCACGGCTACTCGCACCACATGACCAGCCATCAGGCCGGCTCCGCCGCCCACCGGTGGCGGGTGCTCTCGCGGGCGCTGTGGAACGAGTGGCCGATGATCGTGGCCACTCTGCCCACCGTCCTGCTGCTGGTCATCGCCGGGGTCACCCACTTGGACTCCCACACGGTGACCGCCGTCGGACTCGGCCTGAACACCGCGCTGCTGTTCGCGTGGGGCTCCTTCGTGGCTCTGCGCGTCGGCTACCGGCTCGGCTCTGCCCTGCTCATCGGCATGGCGGACGCCACCATCGGCCTCGCCATCATCGTGGCCAACGCGGTCATCAAGTAGCCGGCGAACAGCCCCGCCGGCGCCCGGACCCTCAAGCCGGGAGTTGGGACTCCGCCTCCGACAGGATCTCCGTCAGGCGGGCCGCGAACCGTGCGTCGCGGGGGTCCGGCACACCGGAGCGGGCGGCGGCGAGCAGCGCGTCCAGGGCGCGGCCGTACGCGCCCGGTACGTCGGTCCAGTTGGGCAGAGAGAAGACGCCCTCGGCTCCGCGCAGCTCCAGCCCCACCCCGGCCGCCGCCGTCGGCGCGCCCAGGCTGAGTACGGCCGTGCTCGCGGCGCCCGAGGCGTGGCGCAGGGCGAGCTGGACCACGTCGGAGGGCCCGCGGGTGGCGGAGACGGACGTGACGTCGCCGAGGACCGGGATCAGGACGGACAGGGCGTGCGGGCCGACGTCCCACAGCCCGCCCTTGGCCTTGCGCCAGGGCGAGGCGGCGTACGCGCTGGGCGTGCCGTCGGGCGGGAACACGGCGCCGAGCCAGTGGGCGCTCGCCGTGAACCACCCCGAGCGGGCGGCCTGCTCGGCGACCCAGCCGGCGGCCGGCTCGGCGAAGCGGAGGGTGAGGAAGACGACAGAGGCGACGCCGTGCCGGGCGACGGCGTCGGCCACGGCGCGGGCGTCCTCCACGGTCGTGGCGACGGGCTTGTCCAGCAGCAGCTGGCAGCCCGCGGCGGCGGCGCGCACCGCCAGCGGGGCCTGTACGTCCGGCGGCAGGGCGAAGGCCACGACGTCGCAGTCGGCGAACAGCGCGTCGGGGTCTTCGTACACCTTCACGCCGTACTCGTCGGCCAGCTCGGTGGCGGCTTCGGGGCGTCGGCCCCACACTCCGGCGAACTCGGAGCCGGCGTGCGCGGCGAGGGCGGGGGCGTGGGTGCGGTGGGCCCAGGGGCCGGTGCCCAGCAGGCCGACCCGGGGACGGGCCGGCGGGCGGGGGGAGTCGGTGGGATCATCGGCCGAGGTCAAATCGTACGAAATGCTCACCTGCTCAGTCTGCCCCACTCGGACGGGCGTGCTGCCACCAACCCGCACAACCCGCCCGACCTGCGGCGTAAACCCCGGTAACACGGGGTTCACACACGGGCAACGGAAGAGAAATCGCGAGCGGGCACGCTGCGGTCCACACCGCAACGCACCGCAGTACGACAAACACAGCGGCACGAACACCGCAGTACGAACACAGCACGACCGACGCAGCACCCGCAGAGTCTGTGCCGGAGCGACGCACCGAAGGATGGGGCCCGTGAGCTACAAGGCTGAGTACATCTGGATCGACGGCACCGAGCCGACGGCGAAGCTGCGCTCCAAGACGAAGATCCTGGCCGACGGCGAGGCGCTGTCGATCTGGGGCTTCGACGGATCGAGCACCAACCAGGCCGAGGGCCACGCCTCCGACCGTGTGCTCCAGCCGGTGTTCTCCTGCCCGGACCCGATCCGCGGCGGCGCCAACCTCCTCGTGCTGTGCGAGGTCATGAACATCGACATGACCCCGCACGAGTCGAACACCCGCGCACTGCTGCGCCCGGTCGCCGAGCGGTTCGGCGACCAGGAGCCGATCTTCGGCATCGAGCAGGAGTACACCTTCTTCGACGGCATCCGGCCGCTCGGCTTCCCGGTGGGCGGCTTCCCGGCCGCGCAGGGCGGCTACTACTGCGGTGTCGGCTCGGACGAGATCTTCGGCCGCGAGATCGTCGAGAAGCACCTGGACCACTGCCTCGCGGCGGGTCTGGCCATCTCCGGCATCAACGCCGAGGTCATGCCCGGCCAGTGGGAGTTCCAGGTGGGCCCGGTCGGCCCGCTGGAGGTCTCGGACCAGCTGTGGATCGCGCGCTGGCTGCTGTACCGCATCGCCGAGGACTTCAACGTCTCGGCGACGCTGAACCCGAAGCCGGTGAAGGGCGACTGGAACGGCGCGGGCGCACACACCAACTTCTCCACGAAGGCGATGCGCGAGGACTACCGCGCCATCATCACGGCGTGCGAGGCGCTGGGCGAGGGCTCGAAGCCGCTGGACCACGTCAAGAACTACGGCGCCGGCATCGACGAGCGCCTGACGGGCCTGCACGAGACCGCCCCGTGGAACGAGTTCAGCTACGGCGTCTCCGACCGCGGCGCCTCGGTCCGCATCCCGTGGCAGGTGGAGAAGGACGGCAAGGGCTACATCGAGGACCGCCGCCCGAACGCGAACGTGGACCCGTACGTGGTGACCCGCCTCATCGTGGACACCTGCTGCACGAGCCTGAAGAAGGAGGGCCTGGTCTGAGGACCGGCCCGCAGTGCTCCTGCGACCCGACGCCCGTCGAGCCCCTGTGGCCCGGCGGGCGTTGCGCGTTGCGCGGCGCTCGTTGCTGGTTGCGCGTTGCGCGTTGCGCGGCGCGCGGCCACGGTCCCGGTGGTTACCGGAGGTCCACTGGAGAGCCCATCGCGGAATTTGAGATTCCGCTCCATCAGGTGAGACGGGATCTGCCCTGGGCCCCCCACATCTGCTTCAATGGCGCTCATGGCCAGCCACTCACACACCTCGAACGGTCGCAGCGACCTCGAGCCGTTCTGGCCCTCCCGTCAGGATCACGATTTCGACCGGGTGTGTTGCCGCACGGAGAACGCGCCGGCCCTCTAAAGCCTTTCGGGATCCGCCAAGAGAGCTTCCCCGAGGCCTTCGGTCTGCGCGGTACGCGATGACGTACGTACGTCTCCTGCCGGCCACTTCGCGTGAAAGAGCTGACCACTCATGTCTCACACCCGTTCCCTGACCTCTGCCGCCTCCGCCGCGACCGCTGCGACCGTGCCCCTCGCCTATCCGCCCAGTCCCCGCCACCGGCTGCGCGCCGTGGACCGAAGCGAGGTCGCCCGCGTGGTCGACCTCCTGCCGCCCGGCGCCACCTGGCTGCCCGCGCCGCAGCACGCCGTCCCGACGCTGCCGGGCCAGCCGCCGATGGTCGGATACCTGGTCCTCGTACCGGCCGGGTCGGACGATCTGCAGCCGCCGATCGCCTTCGCCCCGCAGTCCGTTCCCCGGCCCGCGGCCCCCGCCCCCGCCCCCGCGACCTCCGCCGGGGACGGGCTCGTCCGTATCGACGCCGCCCAGCGCACCGCCGAGGTCGACGGACGGGTACTCGACCTCACGTACCTGGAGTTCGAGCTGCTGGCCCACCTGGTGGCGCACCCGCACCGCGTGCACAGCCGGGACCAGCTGGTGACCACGGTCTGGGGCTACGGCCACGTCGGCGACGGCCGGACCGTGGACGTCCACGTCGCCCGCCTGCGCCGCAAGCTGGGCGCGGCGCACCGCGGCGCGATCCAGACCGTGCGCCGCGTGGGCTACAAGTACGCGCCCTGAGCAGCAGACGGACGGTGGGCCCGTACTCCTGCACGGAGTACGGGCCCACCACACCACCCTCCGACTAGGCCGCGCGGCGCGCCGCGACCGCCCCCAGCAGCACGTCGATCGCCAGGAACGCGACCAGGCTGATGCCGAGCAGCGGTACGAACCAGCCGACCACGGCGGTCAGGGCGGCGAGCGGGAGCAGCATCGTCAGCGGCACCTTGCGCCAGGCGCCGCGCGGCTGGGCGCGGCCGGCCGACAGGGCGCGGTCCTTGGTGGGACGGCGCAGCCACCACATCCGGTAGCCCCAGAAGACCAGGAGCATCACCGCGACCGCGAGCGCGCCGAGCGCGATCTGGTTGGCGAGGCCGAAGGTCTTGCCCATGTGCAGGTCGATGCCGAAGCGCGTGAGCTGCGCGAGGACGGGGTAGTCGGCGAAGCGCAGTTCGTCCATGATCCGGCCGTCGGCGGGGTCGACGGCGACCGAGTCGAGGTGGACCGGCAGCTGCTTGTCCTGCTCCTTGATCACGTAGCCGTTGCCCTTGGCGGGCAGGGTGACGCGCAGCTCGTGGGTGACCCCGGCGGCGCGGGCGGCGGCCACGGCCTTGTCGATGCCGATGTCCGCGGTGGGCGGCGCCGCGGGCATCTCCATGCCCTCGGTCATGACGTGCCCGGTGTGCCCGGCGTGCTCGTCGGAGCCGGCGCCGGAGCCGGGGGCGAGGGCCGCGGACACCGAGGGGGTGGCGCCGCCGAGTTCGTCCTGGAGCTGCCCGATGTTCTCGCCCGCGTACTTCGACCAGGTCAGGCCGGTGGCGGAGAGCGCGACGAGTCCGGTGACGGCCCAGAGGCCGACGGCCCCGTGCCACGAGAGGGTCTTGCGGCGGCCGGTGGCGGCGCGGTCGGGCAGGACGAGCAGGGCCTTGCGGGAGCGGTGGCGGCCGATCCACAGGGCGAGTCCGCCGAGTGCGACGACCCAGAGCCAGCTCGCGGCGAGCTCGCTGTAGTTCCGGCCGAACTCGCCGAGCTGGAGGCTGGAGTGGAACTCGCTGAGCCAGGCGCGCAGCGGCAGCGCGTCGCCTTCGGTGGTCAGCTGTCCGTTGACGTGGGCCGTGTACGGATCCACGAACACGGTACGGGTCTGGCCCTCCTCCAGCCCCGGCACCTCCATGATCACGCGGGTGGTCGCCTCGGGGTCGGGCGCGGGCCACACGCCCACGACCTTCCCCTCCGGCACGGTGGCCCGGGCGGCCGTGAGCTGGGCGCTGAGCGGCACGGTGCTCTCGCCGACCCCGGTGACGGTCAGTTCATCGGCATAGATGATCTTCTCGGCCTGCCAGGAGGCGGCGTACAGCAGGCCGGTGGCGGCCGCGAGGAAGAGCAGCGGGGCTATCAGGATTCCGGCGTAGAAGTGCATGCGCAGGAGCAGCGGCCGCAGGGCGGCCCAGGCTCCGGGCTTCGAGGATGTGGCGGGTATGGCGGGTATGGCGGGTGTGATGGGTGTGACTGGTGTGGCGGCTTTTGCGGCGGCGTCCGGGGTGCGGACGTCCTGAACCTCGTCAAGGGACATGTGGGTCCTAGGTATTGGCGCGTTGGCGCAGACATGGGTGAACCGGCCCCAGGTCTCGCCCCCTCGCCAATGCAGGAGGTGCGCCGGCCGGTCAGGCGGCGCGGGCAGGACGGCCGGGGGCCGTGGCGCGGGTGTCCCGCCACCCGGGCGGACCGCGGCGCACGAGGGCGTGGGCGGGCACCGCTCCGCGCAGCCCGCGCGGGGGTTCGCACGAGGGCCGGGGCGCGGGCGGCGCCGGTACGGGGGCCACCCGGGCCCGGAGCAGCGCGAACGCGCGGGCGAGCGGCCGGGTCGCCAGCAGCGCGGCGGCACCGAGGACCGGGGCCAGCCGGAACACGGCGGCCTCCCCCCACGCCAGCCAGGCGGCGCAGAACAGACCGGCGAGCACGTGCGCGGCGATCATGCCGAGGCCGCCGTGCCCGGCCATGTCGGCCATCCTGCCCGTCCCGCCCATCCCGCTCATGTCGGCGAGGCCGTGCGCGTCCGCCATGCCGCTCGTTCCGGCCATGCCGTTCATGTCGGCCATCGGGGCCATGTGGTGGTGCCCGGGCATGGGCGTGGCGAGCGGGGCACCCTTCGTGGAGTGGCCGCCGTGCCCCGTCTGACTGCCCGAGAAGACCAGGTGCAGTACCCCCTGCACGGCGAGCAGCGCCGCGCTGATCCCGACGGGCCCGCGGCGGCGCCCGGCGCCGAGCCATGCGAGCCCGCCCGTCACCCCGAAAGCACCCAGAAGGCCTATCAGGGGAATATCTACGCCAGACATGTATGAATGCCCCACAGCACCCAATGCGGTGCACACCGCCGCGAACATCGCGGCCCGTGCGGCGCGCAACGGCGCGGGGGATTCGAACATGGCGGGAACATGCTCGCACGGGCCCCGGCTCCGCCCGCCGGGGGGCCGTATCCGATCATGACCGGATGAATCCATTGCCATGGCCGCCGCCGTCCGTCGGCGCGCTGTACGCGGGCGGGGTCCAGCTCGGCGCGTACGCGCTGGAGCGACGGGGCGCGGCGGAGCGGGAGCGCGTGCTGCGGGGCTGCTCGACGAATGTCGACAATCTCGCCGCCGGCCGCTGGGAAACCCTGCTGAGCAGCGCCTTCGTCGTCGAGGAGCCCATGCCGCTGCCGTACGCGCTGCTGCTCGTCGCGGCCCTCGGGTACGCGGAGTACGCGTACGGGGCCTGGTGGACGGTCGGGGTGTTCCTCTTCGGGCACGCCACGGCAACGCTCCTCGTGTTCGGCTCCCTGCGCGGGACGGCCGACGCGCCGACCCGGCGGGCCCTGGACGTGGGCACCAGCTACGGCTTCAACGCCGTGCTCGGCACGCTGACCTCCGTACTGCCGCGCGGCCCGGTCCGTACGGCCGCCCGGGTGGGGCTGCTGGCGCTCGCCGTACGGCCGGTGCTCAAGCGGGAGCGGACCTTCACGGACGCCGGGCATCTGGCGGCGCTGGGGATCGGGGTCGGGCTCTCGCTCGCCCTCGATTACCTATCCGGGACGAAACATCTGAAAATCGGGTGAATGCACATCATCCGCACCACCCGCACCACCCACTCCGTACGCACACCGCTGGAGCCGCCACGATGACCACGACCACCCCCTCCACCACCGTCGCCAATCTCCGCGACCTCGGCGGCACCCCCCTCTCCGGCGGCCGCACCGTCCGCCCCGGCCTGGTCCTGCGCTCCGGCCAGCTCGACCGCCTCGACGTGGACGCCGACCCGGTCGTGGCCGCGCTGGGCCTGCGTACGGTCATCGACTTCCGCACCGACGCCGAGCGCGCCGCCCACCCGGACCGGATACCGCAGGGCGTCCGCCTCCTGGTCGGCGACGTCCTCGCCGACAAGCTGAGCTCCGGGAAGATCCCGGCCGCCACGCAGCTCAAGGACCTGCTGTCCGACCCGGCGATGGCGGAGGAGCACCTGGGCGGCGGCAAGGTGCAGGCACTGTTCGCCGACACCTACCGGTCCTTCGTGTCCACCGCTTCCGCGCAGGCCGCGTACCGGACCCTGCTCACCGAGCTCGCGGACCCGCAGGCCGGCCCGCTGCTGTTCCACTGCACCGCCGGCAAGGACCGTACGGGCTGGGGCGCGACCGTCGTCCTGTCGCTGCTCGGCGCGGACGACGAGACCCTGATGGCCGAGTACCTCTCGGTCAATCCGGCGGTCAAGCAGGCGTTCGCACCGATGATCGAGGGCTTCACCGTCGCCGGCGGCAACCCGGACATCGCGCTGGGCCTGATCGGGGTGTTCCCCGAGTACCTGGAGGCGGCGCTCGAAGAGGTCGGCACGCGCTACGGCTCGATGGAGAAGTACGTGCGCGAGGGTCTCGGCGTCCCCGACGAGGCGGTCGAGGCGCTCCGCGCCCGCCTCACGGCGTGACGGTCCCACCCGGACCCGACCCGGACCCGACCCGGACCTGACTCGGGTCCGACCCGGATCCGACCCGAACGTGCGACCTGGGGACGGGTGACCATCCGACGATTCGCTCGTTCTGCTGAACGTGACTGCGCCGGACACCGCCACCCGCCACCCGTCTCCCGTGCCGCCCGACGTCGAGCTGGCCGAGGCCGCCATCGTCGAGCACTACCCGCGGCTGGTGCGGCTCGCCTATCTGGTGCTGCCGCCCGCCCTCGGCCGCAACCGGCGGGTGCTCACCGCCCATTCGCTGGCCCAGCGGGCGCTCCCGCGGGGGCGGCGCGGTGCCGGTGCGGAAGCCGCCGCCGCAGCCGTACAGGGCGGGGTCCCGGGCCAGCGCGGGACCCCGGGCGCCGATTCGGGGTACGCGTACGTGCGGCTGAGGGTGCTGCGCGCCGCCCTGGAGGCCGGGATTGCGCTGACCTTCCGGGCGCTGCCCCGGCGGGCGCAACTGCCTCCGCTGCTCCCCCAGGTGTGGGGGCTGCGGCTGTTCCCCCGGTCCGGCGGGGCCGAGGAGCTGGCCCTGGACCAGTGGCTGGCCACGCTCGACGGGCCCGGCCGGGCGGCCTGCGTACTGCGCGCCCTGGAGCGGCTGCCGGAGCCGGAGGTGCTCCGGGTGCTCGCCGAGGCCGGGGTCGCGAACCCCGCCGCCGCCGTCGCGGAATCGGGGGATCCGGCCAACGACGCCCTGTTCGCGTCCCCCGAGTTCGACCCGTGCGTACTCCAGGCGCGCCCCACCGACCTGCTGCGCCGGCGCCGGTTCTCGCGGGCCGCGCTGGCCGCCGCGGCCGCCCTCGCCGTGTGCGGGGCGCTGCTCGCGCTGCCCGGCGGCGGCTGGGGCGCGGACGGGGCCGCGGCCCCGCCGTACGCCCTCAACGCGGCGGCGGAGCAGGCCCTGGATCCGGGCAAGCTGGTCCGGGTCGCGCCCACCGCCTGGCGTACGTCCTCCCGTACGGGCTTCTCCACCTGGCCCGCCCGCGGCGACCGCACCGACGACGCCGAACTGCTGCGCCGGGCGCTGGCCGTGTGGGCCCGGCCCGGTCCGACGGTGGTCGCCTCGGCCACCCCCGGCACCCCGCCCGGTCCGCCGATGGGCCCGCCGCAGCTGCTGTTCGCGGGCACCGTCGACCAGGCGGTCGTGGTCCTGCTGTACGACGGACTGCGCGTGGTCCGGTACGCCGAACCCCGCACCGGGACCTCGGTCGCCGCCCTCGACTTCGCCCGGACCGACGCCGCCTCGGCGGAGTCCGCGACCGCGCTGGTGCTGAGCCGGGTCGACGGCAACGTCCGCTACCTGACCGCGCCGTGGGTCACCGGCGCGGGGCTGCGGGACCTGCTCAAGCCCGGTGAGGCCCCGGCGACGCTGAAGCTGGGCCAGGACGGGATCACCCCACCGGTGGCGAGCCCGGCCCCGGCGGGCAACTGCACCGGCTGGAACGCCCTGGCCCTGACCGGCGGCGGCGCCACCCGGCTGATCACCGACCTCGGCGAGCTGACCCCGGCCCGGCTGACCTCGGGCGCGCCGGGTGCGGAGCGCGACGTGGCGGAGGGGGCGGAGCTCGGCGACTGGTCACGGATCGCGTGCCTGCTGCCGTCGGTCCGCTCGCACGGCGTCCGCAGCGTCAACGCCTGGACGTACGCGAAGCAGCCGCTGCCCGAGGGCGACGGCACGGCGACCTGGCTGTGCACCCGGGCCGAGACCTGGGCGGGTACGGAGGACCGGGTGCAGGCGCAGTTCCTGGCTCCGGGCGCGCCGCTGGCGGCGCAGGCGGCGAAGGCGGAGGGCTCCCCGGCGTGCGGGGCGCGGGAGCCGCGGGTGCTGGCGGGCGTGCTGTGGAAGTCGAAGGCCGGCCAGTGGTACGTGCTGGCGGCGGGCAGTGCGCAGTTCGCCTCGCTGTCGGTGTCGGGCGGCGGGGTGAACGGGTCGGGGAACGGCAACCGGCTGGCGGTGAAGGCACCGGCGGGCGCGCAGGTGGAGCTGGCGGGCAAGCTGACGGACGGTACGAAGGCGGGGGTGCTCCGGTAGCCCCACCAGGACGTGGGTGAATCTTCAACCGTCAGGAACGGTCGGGGAGTTGGCGGAATCCGGACATGACTGCCACCGGGCACACATGGCATGATCGGATTCCGGTTACCTCTCGGTAACCCGCCCACACCCCTCACGTACTGAAGGTTCCCCCACGTGCGCATGCTCGCCCGACGGCTCCTGCTCCCCGGCCTGACCACACTCGCGCTCACCGCCACCGGCTGCTCCTCCACTCCCCACACCGGCGCCGCAGACGCGGCCGCCCCCGCCACCCTCGCGCCCTCGGGCGACGGCACGTCGCAGCAGCTCGACGTCGCCGCTGCGCCGCAGGGGACGCCGACACCGGCGGCCGTGGCCCGCGCCGGCGGGAAGGGCAGGACGGAGCAGTCGTCGCTGAAGGTCGCCTCGTACGACCAGGCGACCGGACGGGCCGTCATAGCCAAGGCCCCGCAGGGGCCCGCCCCGTCCTCCTCGCCGAGCAAGAAGCCGGAGCCGGGCAAGACCCCCGGCACGGGCAAGTCCCCGGAGCCGGGCAAGTCCCCCGAGACCGACAAGCCCGTCGCGGTCGGCGACGTCATCGCCAGCGCGCCGGCGCCCGGCGCCCCCAACGGCCTGCTGGCCAAGGTCACCGAGGTCGTCGGGAAGACCGACCGCGGCACCGAGGTCAAGACCGCCTCCACGACGCTGGCCTCCGTCCTGAACGACGACAAGGCCGACGGCAAGGTCCCCGTCGACCCGTCCTCGGTCACCGTCGAGCCCCTGATGAAGGGCGTCACCTTCTCCTGGGCCAAGACCGGGGGCGTGAAGTTCGGCCCCGAGGGCGCGAAGCTGCCCCTGGGCAACCTGCGGCTCGACGTGAACGCCGCCGTGGACACCGCCCCGGACGCCCCCGCCTCGGCCGGCGCCTCGGTCTCCGGCTTCGTCCAGCTCGCCCCCCAGGTGGAGTTCTCGTACGACGGCAGCGCGGGCGGCGGCTCCGGGCCGCACGGCGCCTTCCTCGGCATGAGCGGCGACTGGTCCTCGCAGTGGAAGCTCCAGGGCCGCGCCGCCGCGAGCACCGGAGCGCCCAAGCGGATCCCGTTCGCCAAGCTGCACAGCGCTCCGGTCATCCAGGTCGGCCCGGTGCCGGTCGTGGTCAACCTCGACCTGACCTGCTACGTCCAGGTGGAGGCCGACGGCCACGTGACCCTCGACGTCCAGCAGGACGTCAAGGGCGACTTCAAGGTCGGCGGCAGCTACGCCCTGGGCAAGGGCTGGACGCCGGTCAGCCAGTCCAACGTCAAGAGCACGCCGGTCACCGCGACCGTCACCGCCTCCGGCAAGGTCAAGGGCGCGCTCGGCGCCGAGGCCTCCGTCGGCCTGTACGGGGCCGTCGGCGTCAGCGCGGACTTCGCCCCGTACCTGCGCGGCGAGGCCGAAGCCAAGGCGAGCGCGTCCAGCGACGGCAAGACCTCCCTCAGCGGCGACTGGGCGCTGTACGGCGGCTTCGACCTGAGCGGGAACCTGCACCTCCAGCTCTCCCTGTTCGGCACGCCGCTCTTCGAGCGCAAGATCCCGCTGGGCGCCCTCAACCGCGAGTGGGCACTCGCGAGCGGGCACGCCGGGCGGTAACCCGGATCCTGGAGTCCCCCGGGCGCGGCATGCCCGCCCGGGGGACTTCTGCATGCCCGGGGGTCCTCGGGCCGGAACTTGATGGCCGCAGAGGGGTTTTCCTCTCCCCTACCCCTCAGTACATTGACACCATGTCTAATACGCCGCACGCGCCCGCCCCCGTGGCGGCGGAACACATGGAGCTCAAGGCCCGGAACGTGTCCTTCGGCTGGGAGGACACCCCGCTCCACTGGCTGCCCGGAGACCCGTTCGCCACGCACACCATCAACGTGCTGCACCTGCTGCTGCCCGCGGGCGAGCGCTGGTTCGTGCACGTCTACAAGCAGGTGCTCCCGTACATCAAGGACGAGCAACTGCGTGCGGACGTCGTCGGGTTCATCGGCCAGGAGGCCATGCACGCCGCCGCCCACGACGACGTGCTCCCCCATCTGAAGCGGCTGGGCCTGGACCCGACCCCCTACACGGCGCAGGTGGACTGGCTCTTCGAGAAGCTGCTCGGCGACCGGACGCTGCCCCCCGGCAAGGCCCGCCACTGGTGGCTCATGGAGCGGGTCGCGCTGATCGCGGCGATCGAGCACTACACGGCGTTCCTGGGGAACTGGGTCCTCAACGCCGACGAATTGGACCGCCGGGGCGCGGACCCCGTGATGCTGGACCTGCTGCGCTGGCACGGCGCGGAGGAGGTGGAGCACCGCTCGGTGGCCTTCGACCTCTTCATGCACGTGGACGGCGGCTACCACCGGCGGGCCCGGACCTGGGCCACCGCGTTCACGGCGCTCGTCTTCCTGTGGCAGCGGGGCGCCCGCTTCTTCATGGAGAACGACCCGGAGCTGACCGCCGCCAAGGCCTCCCTCGGCCAGTTCTTCCGGGCGGGCCGGCAGGGCACGCTGCCCTCGGCGGGCGCGATGCTCAAGTCGATCCCGACGTACCTCTCCCGTACGTACCACCCCTCCCAGGAGGGATCGACGGCCCAGGCCGTGGCCTACCTGGCCTCCTCCCCCGGCGCGAACGGCGGTGCCACGGCATGAGCCGCGCCCTGAAGCTGGCGGCGGTGGCCGGCGCGGCGCTGCTGGCCCGGCGCGCCCTGCGGGGGCGCATCGCCCGCTCCCCGCTGTGGCCCCTGCCGGCGCTGGAGACCCCGATCTCGGGCCACTCCCCGCGCCGTTGGCTGCCCGCCCTGATCGTGTCCCGTACGGAGCCCGCGGACGGGGTCCTGATGCTGACCCTCGAATCGGCGGAGCTCCCGCCGTGGAGCCCGGGCGCGCACGTGGACGTACAGCTCCCCTCGGGCCTGGTCCGCCAGTACAGCCTCTGCGGCGACCCGGCGGACGCGGGCCGCTACACGATCGCGATCCGGCTGGTCGAGGACGGCCGCGGCGGCTCCCGCGAGGCGCACGCCCAGCTGCTGGAAGGAGCGGAACTCCCCGTACGCCCGCCCCGCAACCGCTTCGCGCTGGAGCCGTCCTCCTCGTACCTCTTCGTGGCGGGAGGAATCGGCATCACGCCCGTCCTCCCGATGCTGGGGGCGGCCACCGCGGCGGGCGCGGACTGGACCCTCCTCTACGGCGGCCGCAGCCGCGCCTCCATGCCGTTCCTCGCCGAACTGGAGTCGTACGGCTCCCGGGTCACCCTCACCCCGCAGGACGAGGCGGGCCTCCCCGACCTGGCCGCACTCGCCGCGGCGGGCCCCGACACCCTGGTCTACTGCTGCGGCCCGGCCCCCCTGATGGCGGCGGTCGAAGCGGCAGCCCCGCCCGGCACCCCGGTCCACCTGGAGCGCTTCACCGCGACCCCCGCGACCGGCGCCTCCCACCCCTTCACGGTCGAACTCCACCGCTCGGGCCGCACGATCGAGGTCGCGGCGGAGGAATCCACCCTGGCCGCGGTCCGCCGGGAGCTCCCCGACACCCCGTACTCCTGCGGACAGGGCTTCTGCGGCACCTGCCAACACCGCGTCCTCGCAGGCCGGGTCGACCACCGCGACACCCTCCTCACGGACCGGGAGCGCGCGGACTCGATGCTCCTGTGCGTCTCCCGCGCCCAGGGCGATCACCTGGTCCTCGACCTCTGAGCGTTGCCGCAGGCCCAGTAGGGTGTGGCGCATGACTACCGGGACGCGGCGCAGGATGGGTGTCGAGGAGCGGCGGCAGCAGCTGATCGGGGTGGCCCTGGAGCTGTTCAGCCTCAGGTCGCCCGACGACGTGTCGATCGACGAGATCGCGGCGGCCGCGGGGATATCGCGGCCGCTCGTCTACCACTACTTCCCTGGCAAGTTGAGCCTGTACGAGGCCGCACTGCGGCGGGCCGCCGACGAGCTCGCCCAGCGGTTCGTGGAGCCTCGGGAGGGGCCGCTCGGGGCGCGTCTGCTGCGCGTCATGGGCCGGTTCTTCGCGTTCGTCGACGACCACGGGCCCGGTTTCTCGGCGCTGATGCGCGGCGGCCCGGCCGTCGGGAGCAACCGGACCAACGCGATGATCGACGACGTCCGGCAGGCCGCGTACGAGCAGATCGTCACGCACATCGGCATCGAGAACCCGCCCGCGCGGCTGGAGCTCGTGGTGCGGTCCTGGGTGTCGCTCGCGGAGTCCACCGCGCTGATCTGGCTGGAGGGGCGGAAGATCCCGCGGGCCGAGCTGGAGCTGCAGCTCGTGCACGACTTCGCCGCGCTGGCCGCCGTGAGCGCCGCGTACGACGCGGAGATGGCCGCCATCCTCGGCCGGATCCTCGCGGACGAGCCGGCCGACGGGCCGTTCGGGGAGCTGGTGGGGCGGCTCGTGGGACTGGTGCCCCCGAGCGTGGAGCCCGCCGTTCCCAACTCTCGGTGATCATCCGCGTGATAATGCGCCCGTGATCATTAATGACGGGATCTTGTTCCGGCGTGCCGCGGAGAAGGACGCCGCCACGTTGGTGGCCCTGTACGACCAGGCCGCCCGGTGGATGCGCAAGCACGGGATCGACCAGTGGAAGCCCGGGGACAAGGACGCCGCGCACTTCCTGGCGAAGATGCGCGAGGGCGAGGTGTGGCTCGCCGGGGACGCCGACGGGCGGATCATCGGCGGGTACGAGCTGTGGTGGTCCGACGAGGAGGCCTGGGGCGTGCAGCCGCCGGTCGCCGGCTACGTGCACCGGCTGATGGTGGACCGCGAGAGCGCGCCCGCGGCGGCCGGACGGCGGATGCTCGAACATGCCGAGCGCCGGATCGCCGGTTCCGGGCTGCCGCGGGCGCGGCTGGACTGCGTCTCCACCAACCCCCGGCTGCTCGCGTACTACCGGGGTGCGGGCTACCGGGTGGTCGGGGAGTTCCCCCACAAGGAGGACAAGGCCGGTCGCGTGTACGGGGTGATCCTGCTGGAGAAGCGGCTCGATCAGCTCACCGTCGTGTGAAGACCGCGACCGTGCGGGGCGGGGTCGTGAACTCTCCCGTCCTCGCGTCGTACGCCGCCTGCTTGACCGCGGGGTCGGAGCCGGCCGCCTGGACCGGGTGCAGGGCGTATGCGGTGCCCGCGAGGGCCGGGATGCGCTGGGCCCGGGCGGCGGGGGTGGCGTTGAAGACCACCACCAGGTCCCCGAGGGTCATCGTGATCACTCCCGGGGTCTCGTCCGTGCCGGAGAGCGGGAAGGCCAGCGCCGCCTGGACCGCCTCGGGCGTGGTGAGGGCGAAGGCCGGTTCCGTCGTACGGATCCGCAGCAGGTCGCGGTAGGCGGCGGATGCGCCCGTGATCTCGGCGCAGCCCGCTGCCTTGGCGCCGGCCAGCAGCGGCTTCGCATAGAGCCACTTGGCGCCGTTGTCGGCGGCCGGGGGCAGACCGCGCCCGAAGCCGTTGCCCTCGCGGCAGTCCCAGGGGATGGCGTTGAACCAGTCGCCGCTGTCGTACGAGTTGCGGTCCAGCGACTTCGAGCGGAGCAGGTCCGTACCCGCCTGGGACAGCGAGGGGCCCTGCGAGAGGGTGCCGACGGCCATCGCCAGGACCTGCATCCGGGCCTGGTCCGCGGCCGAAGTGCCCTGCGGCAGCTTGTACGCCAGGGCGTCGGCCAGGGTCTCGTTGTCGTGGGCGTCCGCGTACGCCAGGGCGTCGCCGGGAGCCGCCGCGTACCCGGCCGGGGAGCCGTTGTAGTCGACCTCGGATCCCTTGGTGTGCCGCCCCGCGCTGTCGGTGAAGGCGTACGAGGCGAGGTTGCCGGACAGTCCGACCTTGATCAGGTCCTGGGCGTGCAGCAGTCGCGCCCGCTGCTGGTCCGCGGTGCCGTTCGCGGGCGAGGCGTTCGGGGCCGTGAACAGGCCGGAGGCGAAGCCCTGGACGCGCGGGTCCTCGTCGAAGGGGCCGCCGCCGCGGACCGCGTCGCGCGAGCGGTCCGAGAAGGTGGCGATGCCGGTGCCGGCCATGTTCTTCTGCGTGGCCTGGACGAAGCGGGCGTCGTCCGCGACCTCGCCGAAGTTCCAGCCCTCCCCGTACAGGATGATCTTCTTGCCGTCGACGCCGTCCTTGGCGACGGTCAGCGCGTCGAGGGCCTGGCGGACGGCCAGGATGTTCGCCTTCGGGTGGTGGCCCATCAGGTCGAAGCGGAAGCCGTCGACCTTGTACTCCTTCGCCCAGGTGACGATCGAGTCCACGACGAGCCGGCCCATCATGGCGTTCTCGGGAGCCGTGTTGGCGCAGCAGGTGGAGTTGGCGACCGAGCCGTCCGCCAGCAGCCGCTGGTAGTAGCCCGGCACGATGCGGTCGAGGACCGACTTGTCGGACTGGCCGGACGCCACGGTGTGGTTGTAGACCACGTCCATGACGGTCCGCAGGCCGGCGCCGTTCAGCGACTGGACCATCCTGCGGAACTCGACCGTACGGGCCGTGCCGTTCGGGTCGCTCGCGTACGAGCCTTCCGGGACGGTGTAGTGCAGCGGGTCGTAGCCCCAGTTGTACGCGTCCTTCGCGGCGGCGGCGGCCACGCAGGCCTGCTGCTCGGGCGAGTCCGGCGCGTACACCTTCAGGTCGCAGGCGGGTTCGGTGCGGTCGGAGGCCTTCTCCGGGATCGTGCCGATGTCGAAGGCGGGCAGGAGGTGGACGTACGAGGCGCCGGACGCGGCCAGCGCGCGCAGGTGCTGCATGCCCGCCGAGCCGGTGTCCGTGAAGGCCAGGTACTGGCCGGGGTGGGTGCTCGTACGGTCCGCGACCGAGAAGTCGCGGATGTGGAGCTCCTGGATCTGCGCCGAGGTGAAGGGGACGGGCGCGGGCTTGTGCAGGGCGCGCCAGCCGGGCGGGGCCAGCTTCGGGTCGGCCAGGTCGACGGCCAGGCTGTACGTGGAATCCGTGGTCAGGGCGGTGGAGTACGGGTCGGTGACGAGGTTGCGGACCATCTGGCGGGTGCTCGGGGCCCACACCGTCACGTCGTAGCGGTAGGGCTTGCCGGTCCAGCCGCGCTCGCCGCGCACCGACCAGACGCCGGTGGTGTCGTCGCGGCGCATGGGGACGGTGCGGCCGTCGAGTTCGAGGGCGACCTGACGGGCGGTGGGGGCCCAGACGGAGAGGGTGGGGCGGCCGTCCTTGAAGACCGGGCCGAGGGCCGCGGTGTTCGCGTACAGGTCGTCGAGTACGCCGGCGAGCTGGACGCCGGTCGCGGCGAGTACGGCGCCATTGGCGGCGCGGGCGCTCGCGACGAGCTGGCCGCGCAGGGCCTCGCGTACGCGGTCGCGGTCGCGGGGGTCGACGGAGTAGGCGGAGTACGTCGCGAGGTGCGGGAACTTCTGCTTCTGGGCGGGGGTGAGTTCGGTCCTGGCCAGGCGCAGCCACGCGGCGCCGTCCGCGTGCAGGACGCCGTCCCCGGCGGTGACGGTGCCTTCGCGGGAGGCGAGGAGCTGGACGGAGGCGGCGGCTGCGGGGGCGTTCCAGGCGAGGGTGGAGCGGTCGATCCAGACGGCCTCGGACTTGGTGAGGTCGAGGGCGGCGGAGGAGCCGGCGGGCTGCGGCAGGAGGTACGGGGCCCGGCCGCCCAGCATCCAGACCTCGTGGCCGGTGGCCTTCAGATCGAGGGACTGGTCGGAGGGGAGGTCCTTCTCGTCGCCCTTGTGGAGGATGTAGCTGAGGCTGGTGGCGCCGGCCGCGAGCGGGACCTCGTACACGGCGCCGTAGGAGTCGGTGCGGGTGGGCGGCAGCGGCTTCGACCAGTCGGTCGGGGTCGCGGCGCCGGTCCAGACGTGCAGGCCCCAGCCGTCGTAGGCGCCGTCGGCACGCTGGTAGTGGAGGACGGCCTTGGCCTGGTCCTGGGGCGGGTAGGCGGGGCGGTCGGTGGTGGCCGCCTCCTTGCCCTGCTCCAGCCAGACCTCCCCGCTCCTCGTCACGTCGAGGGTGCGGTCGGTGGCGACGTCCTTGTTGCCGTCCTTGTCGATGACGAGGTAGCCGAGGGAGGAGGCGCCTGGCTTGAGGCGGACGTACGCGAAGGCCCCGTACGCGTCGCGGCCGGTGAAGTCGTGCCCGGCGGGCCAGGGCGTGGCTTCGCCGTCCGCGAGGTCGCCCCAGGCGTAGAGCCGCCAGTTGGTGTAGTCGCCGTCGGGGCGGCGGTAGTGGACGACGGCGTAGTCGCGCTGGGTGGCGGTGGGGACCGGGATGGGCGGGGCCTGGCCGGCGACGGACTCGGCGAGGGCGCTCGCGGTGCGGCCGCAGGAGTCGACGGCGACGGCTTTGTAGCGGAGGGCGGTGCCGGCCGGGGCCGTGACGTGCTGGGTGACCTTGTACGGGGCGTGGTCGGCGGAGCCGAGGACCTGCCATTTCCCGGTGCCGGTCTGGGCGGCGAAGACGACCCGGTTCAGGCCGCCGCCGGTGACGTCGGCGGAGAGCTCGACGGCGCCGGTGGCTGCCGCCGGGGCTTTGAGGGTGATACCCGGAGCCGTGGCGGGTGTGGCGAGCGGCGCGAGCGCGCGCAGTACGACGGAACCGAGGGCCGGGACGACCACGCGGATACCGGCTGCCGTGGCCTGTGACGAACCCGAACCACCGTACAGGGCACGGAATTCGGTACCTGCCGCGCTGCCGACCGGCATGTCGATGGTGACCGGCTCGGGAGCGTTGTTCACCGCGACCGCGTACTCGGCCTTGGAGCGGGCGTCGGTGCGCGTGAACGCGTAGACCGAGTCGTGGGCGAGGCGCTCGGTCTGCACGCCGTCCCGCAGGGCCGGGTGGTCCTTCGTCAGCTTCGAGAGAGCACTGATCTGCTTGTAGAGCGGGTGTCCCGGATCGTAGGCATCGCTCGCGTGTGTGCGCACCGTTCCGAGCTGGTCGTCGTCCAGGTAGTCGGCGACCCGCGTGCCGAACAGCGGCTGCCGGGCGTCCTTGTCGCCGCCCGCGCCCGTGAAGCCCTGCTCGTCGCCGGAGTAGACCACCGGGTTGCCCCGGGAGAAGAACATCAGCTCGTTGGCGAGCCGGTACCGGTCCAGCAGCTCCTGCTCCCCCGCCCCCGGCCGGTCCTGCTTCAGGAAGCTCCCGAAGCGGCCCATGTCGTGGTTGCCGAGGAAGGTGACCTGCTCGTACGCGTTCGCCTTGTCCGTGGTGTACCGGTAGTCGTCGGCCAGTACGGAGCCCAGCCGCGAGGCCCCCGCGCCCTGGGAGGCGTACGCGCGGATCGCGTCCTGGAGCGGGAAGTCGAGGGTGGCGTCGAGGCGGCCCTGCGTGACGTACGGGGAGGTGACGGCGGTGTCGGCGGAGTAGACCTCGCCGAACATGAAGAAGTTCTTCCGGCCATGCTGGGCGGCGTACTTGTCGAGGGCGGTGGCCCACTGCGTCCAGAACCCGGTGTCGACGTGCTTGACCGTGTCGATGCGGAAGCCGTCGATCGAGAAGTCCTTGACCCACTTCTCGTAGATCTTCTCCATCCCGCTGACGACCTCGGGCCGCTCGGTCCACAGGTCGTCGAGGCCGAAGAAGTCACCCTGGCCGGAGGATTCCCCGGCGAAGGTGGAATCGCCCCGGTTGTGGTACATCGTCGGGTCGTTGAGCCAGGCGGGAGCCTTCAGGTTCTTCTTCGCGTCGGGCACGAAGGGGGTCCGCGGGAAGGACTCGGCATCGACCCGCGGGAACTTCCGCTTCCCGTCCGCGTAGTCGGAGTCCTCGAACGGCACCCCGTCCTTCGTCAGATAGGGGAAGGCCCCCTTCGACAGGTAGGAGTACGACTGCTCCCGGTAGTCCACGACATCGGCGGTGTGGTTGGTGATGACGTCGAAGAAGACCTTCATCCCCTTCGCGTGCGCCTTGTCGATCAGCCGCTCCAGGTCGGCGTTGGTGCCGAAGTGCGGGTCGACCTGCGTGAAGTCGGTGATCCAGTACCCGTGGTACCCGGCGGAGACGTCGGCCCCCTTCCCCTGCACCGGCTGGTTCTTGAAGATCGGCGCCATCCAGATGGCGGTGGTCCCGAGCCCCTTGATGTAGTCGAGCCGGTCGGTCAGCCCCTTGAGGTCGCCGCCCTGGTAGAAGCCCTTGTCCGTCGGGTCCAGCCCGGTCTCCAGCCGGCTGCCCGTCAGGCCGCCGGTGTCGTTGCGCGGATCGCCGTTCGCGAACCGGTCCGGGAGGACGAAGTAGAACTGCTCCCGGGTCAGGTCGTGCCGCGCGGGCTCGGCGGCCAGTTTCGCGTCCGACGGCGGGGCGGGCGGCGCGGCGGCCGTGGCCGGGAGGGCGGGCAGGAGCGTCACGGCCAGGGCGGCGGCGAGCACTCCTGCGGCGGGGCGTATCAAGGCGGGTCTCCTTGGTTACGTGTCGCGTGGATGAGGGCCGCCCGGCGGATGGCGGGGTTTGTGAACGCCGGGCGACCCTGGTCGGTGGGGTGGGTGTGCGGGGTCAGTTGCGCCAGGTGTCGCTGAGCACGGCCTTGCCGCCCGCCGGGACGGTCGCGGTGCGGTTGGCGCCGCTCTCCCAGGTGACGTTCCCCGCGGCGTCCTTGCGCACGTACTTGTACGAGAACGCGGTCCCGGCCGGGAGCGACACGTCCAGCTTCCAGACGGGGTAGGCCGCCGGGTCGAGCTTGAGGGCGCCGGCGGTGTTCCAGGCGCCGAGCTCGGCGCGGTCCCCGGTGACGTAGACGTTCTGTCCGGGGACGGTGGTGGCGTTGACGGCGAAGGCGGCGCCGGCCGCGGCCGTACCACCCGTACACGTACGGGCGTTGACGTGCAGGGCGAGTGCGGTACCGGCCCCGAGGGTGGCGGTGAACTGCCCGGCGGAGTTCACGCTGACGGTGCGCCCGCTCTGGACGTCGCAGTAGTCGCCCGCCGGGAGCGAGCTCTGGAAGGTCCGGGTGAGGGCCGCGCCCTCGTGGTTGATGGCGACGTACGCCTTGGCCCCGCGCCCGAAGGCGATCTGGTCGGCGCCGTTGTCCCACCAGTTGGTGACGGCCTGGCCGCGGGCCGCGTTGCGCAGGCCCACCATGGAGGAGATCTCCCGCCAGGCGTGCTGGCACTTCCACCCGTCGGAGTAACAGGCGCTCACCGAGCCGCCGTTCGGCGGGCCGGCGTCCTTGTCGGTCCACTCGTACCCGGAGTGCACGTCGGGGGACCCGTACGGCCAGGCCAGCATGAAGACGCTCGCCAGGGTGTAGGCGGAGCCGTCCTTGTAGTTGAGGGTGTCGCCGACCCGCTCGGTGTCGTGGTTGTCGACGAAGACGGCGGACTGCCCGCTCGGCATGTACCCCCAGGCCTCGCCGAAGTTCTTCAGGTGGGCGAGGTTCTCGTTCTGGAAGACCCGCTTGAGGTCCCGGGCGTAGCGGAACTCCTGCACGTCGCCGTTGCCGAGGTACTCGGAGGGCGAGACGGCCTCACCGGCGCCGTATATCGCCTCCTGCTTCCAGTAGGCGGAGGGGTTCGTCAGGCGGGACTTGATGTTGGCGAGGTCGGCGGCGGGCATGTGCTTGGCGGCGTCGATCCGGAAGCCGTCGACGCCGAGGGACAGCAGGTCGTTCAGGTACCCGGCGATCCGCCCGCGTACGTAGTCCTCGCCGGTGTCCAGGTCGGCGAGCTGCACGAGCTCGCAGTTCTGGACGTTGGCCCGGTCCTGGTAGTTGGAGATGGTGGCCCGGCAGTCGTCCATGTCGGAACCCGAGTAGGTCCCCGGGTACCCGTACTTCGTGTACGAAGACCCACCGGTCCCCACACCGTCGCCGGCGGCCATGTGGTTGATCACGGAGTCGGCGACGACCTTCACCCCGGCGGCGTGGCAGGTGTCGACCATGGCCTTGAAAGCGGCCCGGTCGCCGAGCCGCCCGGCGATCTTGTAGCTGACGGGCTGGTACGAGGTCCACCACTGGGGGCCCTGGATGTGCTCCTGGGGCGGCGAGACCTGGACGTACCCGTACCCGGCGGGCCCGAGCGCATCGGTGCAGGCCTTGGCTACGGAGTCGAAGCGCCACTCGAAGAGGACGGCCGTGACGTCCCTGTCGCCGGGCGTCGCAGCGGCGGCCTGCGGCGCCGGGCCGGTGAGGGCGGCTGCGGCAAGTGCGGTGGTGGTGAAAAGAGTTGCAGCTCTGACGGCTCTGGCAGGCATGTGGGGGGCCTCCTGGCGGGAGAGGTGGGGATTGCAGAGACCGTAGGGGCCAGGTAAGAGCCCTGCAAGAGTTTGCGCAAGAGATTGCAGAATTGTTTCCGGGGCGTGTCCTGCCGGACAGGTGGGTCAACTAGACCCGACCCGCACCCGCACCCGCACCCACACCCACACCCACACCCGCGCACTCCCGCGAGAGCGGCGCGTCCTCGGCAGCGGCACATCCCCGCCACTTCCCGACCACCCCCGGCCCCGTACCCGCTCCGGGACCACCGATCCGGCCACAGCGGACGCCCCGCGCCGCCGGGGGACAGGGCGGTCCGACCCTCAGCGAAAAGGCAATCCCCGCAGGTGGAAGGGGGGTTGTCCGATTTTCACCCCATGGCCATTTCCGCTCGATGATCATCTTGCACCGGCCGCGTAGTTTCACCATGCACCGGAAAGATCATCATTTCCGCGACTCAGGGAGACCTCAGGTACATGTCGGAGAAAAGCGCGAAGAGTGATGTGGGCAAGGCCTATATCAACGACGTGTTCATGCGCCACCCGCTCACCACGCGGAACCAGGACGAGCTCGAAATCCCGGCCAAGGCCGAAGCCATCCTGGAGCGGAACAAGCAGCGGGGCGCGCTGAAGAGGACTCCCGAAGGCGGGGGAGAGCCGATCAGCCCCATCGGGTTCTCGTTGAACAAGAAGCGCTACGGCGAGTTTCCCGAGGACGAGAAGACGGCGCAGGAGCGCGGGTGGCGCGCGTTCATGAACATGGGCGTACCGGTCGTCGAGGAGCGGAGCGACATCACGCAGCCCCCGCCGGACATGATCTCCAAGCAGACGTACATCAACGGAACCGACCCCGTCAAAATAACCGTCACGGACACGGTCGAGTTCTCCATATCGAACACCGTCAGCTGGTCGCTCCAAGGCGAGGTGAAGCTCACCTTCGGGGCGAAATCCATCGCATCGCTGCAGCAGGAGATGCAGAAGAGCATGGCGATGCAGCAGTACCAGAAGACCACCCTGAAGAACAGCAAGGACAATCAGGGCGTCGACCAGGAGTCCCAGACGGAGGCGACGAGCACGACGCAGGCCACGACCACCGCCACGGGCACCGGTGAGCTGTGGGCGGACCTGCTGCTCGGCGTCACCGCCTCCGTCAGCGGTTCGCTCACCACCGAATGGAAACACCAGTCGTCGGTCAGCCTGGAAGTGATGAGCCGGGCGGACGTCATGGCCACGACCCGCCGCCAGGTGAGGCAGTTCGACTACGAATTCCCGGTCACCTTCGGCGGTTGGGTCGCCCTGTACTACCCGAAGCCGGTGGAGGTCAGGGGAACTCCCCCGCAGGCCAAGGAGCCGAAGTACTCCCGGGTCGTCGCATGGAAACTCGGCGACTCCGTCGAGGACCGCAGCAACTTCGATCTGGCCGATGAAGGCAAGAGGTTCATGCAGAAGGGGTCGGCCGAAATCGTGGCCGTCCGCACCGGGGAACACCGGGTCTTCCAGCCCGAGACACTCGACTACGAGAGCCAGAAACAGCCTCTCTGAAAAGGCGACCACCCACCGGGCAGGCCAGAACAGCCACATCAGGAGGAACTCTCGTGTCATTCGGAAACATCTTCGACGGCGGCGGCAGCGGAGCCGACTCCGCCAAACAGTCCGGTGAAGCACTGGGCAAGGACACCCCCGGCGCCGGCGACGTCTCGGAAGCCGTGCGCAAAATGGAGAGCGAGCGCGACCCGTGGCTCGTGCGCCAGACGGCGCACGGGGCGTTCGACGTCATGGGTTTCCTGGGTCCCCTCTTCCAGAAATTCCATGACGCGTCCGCCGATCAGCGTCAGGTCGCCGAGAACCCCGGTTCGACGTCCGCCATGGCCTCGTCGACCCTGAAGGCGGCCGGACCGCCGAAGGTGAGCATCGGCGAGGACGACATGCCGAAGCTCGAAGACCTGTCGAAGCTCATGGCCACCAGGCGGAGCTTCGCCCTCATCGCAACGGGCCTGGGCGCTTCCGAGGGCCTCGCGGTGGACCCCTCGCAGAACACGGCGTACGTCGCCGACCGGGGCGGCCAGAAGCTGTCCGCGGTGAAGATCGCCACCGGCGCGCAGCGCGTGGTCGCGAGCGGCCTGGGCGACATCAACGATGTGAAGCTGGACGGGAAGGGCAAGGCCTACGCCACCGACTACGCAGGCGCGCGCCTGCTCGCGGTGGACCTGTCCACCGGCACCTCCAGCACGGTCGCCAGCGTCCCGGGCGCGTACGGCCTCGCGCTGGACGGGGCGGGCAAGGCCTACGTCGTCAGCCACAGCGAAGGGAAGCTGATCGCGGTCGACCTGCAGAACGGGCAGAAGACCACGGTCGCCACCGGCCTGCCGGTCGGCGCCGGCGCAGTCGCGCTGGACGGCAAGGGCAAGGCGTACGTCGGCCAGAAGGACTACGGCTACAACCTGTACGAGGTCAAGCTGGCCGACGGTGCGAAACGCCTCCTGACCACCCTCCCCGGGGCGAGCGCCATGCGCGTGGAGCTCACCGGCGACGGCAAGGCGTTCACCCTCGACCACGTGAACGGCCGCCTGTACGAGATCACCCTGGCCGACGGCTCGCAGCGCGTGGTGGCCAGCGGCCTGGCGAACTGCCAAGGCCTCGCACTGGACACCGCCAACGGCCAGATCTACGTCAGCAACCGTGAGACCCAGCTGTGGCAGATCACCCAACGCGACACCCAGCCCATGGGCGGCGTAGGCAAGGTCGCGGGGTAGCCGAGCGGGCATGAGCGGCCCCGGCCACGTGGCCCGTCAGGGGTCGCTCATGCCCATAGAGGGTCAGCTGTTCAGGAAGGCGGCCGCCTCGGCGGCGTTGTCGGCGACGCCCACCGGCACCCAGGCCCCGGTGTCGTCGCGCTCCAAGAGCAACCGCGGTGCCTCGGGCGTGAGATGCGCCGCGTTGGCACCGGGAGCAAGCGGAACGACGCGGCGTCGGCCGGTGATCTGCTGGTTTGACGCCCGCCTGCGGTCGCGGCGGTCTGTCCAGTCGGCGAGCGATTCGTCTCCCATACCCGGTCCCCTATCGCCACTGACCTCCGGGCAACACGTGCCCGGGGTCGTCCAACCACGGTGTAGCAGTCTGCGGTGTGACGGTGAGACCAAACCGGCCGACAGCCGGCGCACCTTGCTCCTGCCACCACTGCACCGCGGCCTCCACCGCGCCCCACAGCAGGCGGGGACCGTGCTGGTACACGATGCCCGGCCCATACTCCGTCGGCCAACGTACAGCCGCCCATGAGCGGTCCGTAAGGCTGTAGAACCATGCGGCCAGGGATCCGTCCTCCTCCCTGAACAAGGTATGGGTGACACCGGAAACAGCGAGGCCGATGCAGAATCCGGCGTCAGTGAGCTGATCGGGCTGCACGACCGTGCCCGTCGGCCCGGGCCACTCGCTCACGTAGTCGGCGTGGTCGGGCCAGACGGTGCGCTGCGCGCGGGCCTTCATGAATTCCACCCCCGTGACGAACCGTCCCGAGGCGGCGCAGTCTCCGTCGACGGTCAGGCGCAGCACGGCGTCCCGTGAGTCGTAGTGGGTGCCATACGGGGCGACGATGATCCCGCCCGTCCGCACTCTGTCCAGCATCGCTGCGGGGATGCTCCGGACGCCGAAGGTGAACAGGACTCGGTCGTACGGAACGTCAGACGAGCAGCCGTTCAAGGCGTCACCAACGGCGACGTCCGCATACAAGCCGTGGCGGTACAACCGTTCACGGGCCTGGGCGGCCACTGTCGGGTCGACGTCGATGGTGGTCACCATCCGGGCGCCGCAGCGGTGAGTGAGGAGTGCGGCGGTCTCCCCGGTCCCGGTACCCGCGTCCAGCACCTGCATCCCGGCCTGGGCGTCCAACTCCCGCAGGAGCGTGAACAGGGTGGTGGGCTGCGATGACGACGACGTGGCCAGGGTGCCGGGCCCGGGTCCCGCGTGCCGGCCGTCGTCCCACTGGGTCACGAGGGACACGTCCGAATCGGCGTACTCGTACCAGGCGGCAGAGTCAGTGCGGCGGTCGACGACCACGGCGGTCCTGGTACCACTGTCATACGGCCACATCAGGTCGGGGAGGAACGCGGCCCTGTCGACGGCAGCGAACGCCGGCACCCAGTCGGACGTGAGAGCGCCTGAGTCCATGAGGCAGCGCCCCAGCTCGGTACGGCCGGGGCGCTCCTGACGTGCGGACGGGATCATCGCTACTTGCCGTGCTTCCCGCCACCGGGAGGTGTGGACGTGTCGGGGCTGGGAGTGGTCGGCGGCGCCGGGACGGAGATGGGGGCGCTCCCACCACCGTGGCCGCCACCGCTGCTGCCGCCGGAGCTTCCGCCACTCCCGCTCCCGGATCCACCGTTCTTCGACATGATCGTTTTCCTCTCGTCGGTGGTGCAGTGTCCGGCCGGGCGGGTCGCCGGGCCTCGTGCCCTTGCCAGTTACGGGGTCGGACGCAGTGACCGGGCCGGCACCGTCCGGTACCCGACGCAGCGCGCGCAGTCACACGGCGGGAATCGCTCGGGGGAAGCCAGGACGACCACCGGATCGCCCTCATGCACCGCGGACTCCTGCCCCCACGTCCGCCCTGCATCCCGAGACACTCGCACCGTCATCAACACGCGCGGCTCATCGCCGAACGAGTTCTGGACCGAGTTGCTGCTCATTGCCGGGCGCACCCCTCTCGCCGCTCCCGGCCCTCTCCGGACCAGGCACGAAACGATGTTCCGTTCCTCGTCGGAGCGTTGCTACCGCGTTCTCGGGACGTTTGGGACGCCTCATCGCTACCGTTCGATCCGTCCCCTACGGCCGATGGAGACGAACTGTGAACCATGCACTCCGCCGCGCGATGGCGAATGCCAAGATGACCGAGAACCAGCTCGCAGAGGTTTGCGGGGTCGACGCGAAGACGGTTGGCCGGTGGATCACCGAGCCGAACCGCGTCCCCCATGCCCGACACCGATGGGTGGCCTGCGAGGCATTAGGCGAGGAGGAGACTGCCTTGTGGCCCAACGCCATCCGGTCAGCACTCGGCAGCGGACCGGACCGGGAGATAGTCCAAGTCTTCCCCTACCGCTCGGCGGCGCCGGCCAGTCTGTGGCGCTCCCTCGTGACGAAAACCCAGCGCGACCTCCTCTTCGCCGGGTACACCAACTACTTCCTGTGGCTGGAACAGGCGAACCTGGCCGGCGCCCTGCGCCGCAAGGCTGAGAACGGGTGCCGCGTACGCTTCCTGATCGGCGACCCAGACAGCCCGGTTACGGCCGCGCGTGAAGCCGAGGAAGGCGTGCCGCTCACGCTGTCCACACGCATCGCCGTCACTCTGAACGAGCTTGAGAAGCTGCGAGACGTCAGCACCATCGAAGGCCGTTTCGAGACCGGCCACGTGAATCTCTCCGTCTTCCGCTTCGATGACGAGATGATCGTCACCCCGATTCTGGCCCGCAGAGTGGGGCACGATTCACCGATGATGCATCTGCGACGCAGGCAGGCTGACGGGATGTTCGACCGCTTCGCGGCCCACGTCGAGGAGTTGTGGAGCCGAGGACGCGAGATCCGGGAGGTCAGGAGCGATGGCGAGGCGTGACTACGAGGACGACCCCGGCGCGCCCGAGGCCAACAGCCTGGTGCCGGCCGCTTCGGCCGTCGTCGTCGACGGCGACGGCCGGGTCCTGCTCCAACGCCGCACGGACAACGGGATGTGGGCCCTCCCCGGCGGCAAGATGGAACTCGGTGAGTCGATCGGCGACTGCGCCATCCGGGAGACCTACGAGGAAACCGGAGTAACGGTCGAGATCATGGGCATCGTCGGCACTTACACCAACCCCGGCCATGTCTTCGCATACGACGACGGCGAGGTGCGGCAGGAATTCTCGATCTGCCTTCTCGCCCGCCCCGTCAGCGGCTCTCTCCACACCTCGGACGAGTCCATCGAGGTCGCATGGTTCACGCCGGATGAAACGGACGCTCTTCCCATGGTCTCGAGCATCCGCAAGCGCATCAACGACTGGCGAAGCGGACACGGCCCGGTCGTGAGCTGACTGGTTGGTCATGGCACGTTCCTGTGCGTGATCGATGTACGGAACGACGGCTGGTCGTTCGCAACAGCGCGAGTGCCGGCCCGCTGGCCCGAAAGGGGGGCGCGAATGGGGCGCGGAGTGCCGAAACGATACAGCTGCGGGCATTGGGGTGAACGCCCGTTCCCAGTGGGGCTCACGGATGGTTGGGCCGGGCGGCGCGCGGACCGAACAGCGCGTCCTTCCGATGATCCTAAGGGGAGTCATGCGCATTCGTTCTGCTGTCACCGCGTCCGTCCTGGCCGCCGGCATCCTGCTCGGCGGGGCCGGTAGCGCCCTGGCCGGCGGGGTCGACGGGGTCGACGTCGACTACTTCACCGGCGGCCGCGCGGGCCACGCGTCGAACTGCTCCACGTTCGCCGCGGTGCCGCACAACCTCCCGGCGTTCGCCGGCCCGGTCTACAACTCGTCCTGCGAGAAGAACGGCGAGAAGGAGTGGCTGACGGGGCAGCACATCGGCGCCTGATCCCGCGCCCCGCGCCGCAGGGGCGGCCCGACGGCAACGTCGGCCGCCCCCGCGGCGTCCCGGTGGCCGGTGCCCGGCCCTACTCCTGCGGGACCTGGGCCGTTGAGCCCCTCACCACCAGTTCCGGTTGGAAGATGTACTCCGTGCGTTGGACCGGGGTGCCGGCGACCGCCTCCAGGAGGGCTCCCACCGCCGCCGTGGCCATGGCGCGGACCGGCTGGCGGACCGTCGTCAGCGGGGGGTCCGTGAAGGCGATCAGCGGCGAGTCGTCGAAGCCGACCACCGAGACGTCCTCGGGCACGCGCAGGCCCCGCTCGCGGACCGCGCGGATCACGCCGAGCGCCATCGGGTCGCTGCCGCACACGATGCCCGTGCAGCCGCGGTCCAGCAGGGCGCCGCCCGCCGCGTGGCCGCCCTCCACCGTGAACAGCGTCCGCTGAATCCGGCCTTCGGCCAGAGCCTGCGGCACCGCGGCGACGAACCCCGCCTCCTTGCGGGCCGACGGGACGTACCGCGTCGGCCCTATGGCCAGGCCGATCCGCCGGTGGCCCAGGTCCGCCAGGTGACGTACCGCCATGTCCGCCGCCGCCCGGTCGTCCGGCGAGATGAACGGCGCGTTGATCTGTTCGTTGAAGCCGTTGATCAGGACGAACGGGATGCCCCGCGACGACAGTCGCTGGTAGCGGGACGGGTCCAGCGACGAGTCCGCGTGCAGGCCCGACAGGAAGACGATCCCCGTGACCCCCCGCTCCTCCAGCTGCTCCACCAGCTCGTCCTCGGTGGCCCCGCCCGGCGTCTGCGTGCACAGCACCGGCGTGTACCCGTGGCCGGCCAGCGCCTGCTCGATGACCTGCGCGAACGCCGGGAAGATGGGGTTGGTCAGCTCCGGGATCAGCAGCCCCACCAGCCCGTTGCTGCGGCGGCGCAGCCGTACGGGCCGCTCGTAGCCGAGCAGGTCCATGGCGGCCAGCACCTTGTGCCGGGTGCCGGCCGCCACGCCCGCCTTGCCGTTGAGCACACGGCTGACCGTCGCCTCGCTGACCTGGGCCTGCGCGGCGATGTCCGTCAGCCGGAGCGGGGAGGTCACCCCTGCCACCACACCGCCGTGTCGGCGCCCAGGACTCCCGGGTCCGCCGGATCCGCCGCGTCGCCGCTGGCCAGCAGCACCGTCCCGGGCGGGGACATCCGTACGGGCTCCCCCGTCGTGTTGACCGTGCAGACGAAGTCGCCGCGCCGGAACGCCAGCACGCCCTCCGGCGCCTCCAGCCACTCCACCGCGTCACCCGCGCCCAGGTCGCCGCGCTCCCGGCGGATCCGCAGCGCCGCCCGGTACAGCTCCAGGGTGGAGGCCGGGTCGCCCGTCTGGGCCTCGACGCTCAGCCCCGCCCACTCGGCCGGCTGCGGCAGCCAGCTGCCACCGTCACCGAAGCCGTACGGGGCCCGGTCGCCCGACCACGGGATCGGCACGCGGCAGCCGTCGCGCAGCCCCTCCTGGCCGTTCTCCTTGAAGAAGGAGGGGTCCTGACGCACCTCGTCCGGGAGGTCGGTCACCTCCGGCAGGCCGAGCTCCTCGCCCTGGTAGACGTACGCCGAACCCGGCAGCGCCAGCATCAGCAGCGCGGCGGCGCGCGCCCGCTCCAGGCTGCCGAAGCGCGTGCGGTGGCGTACGACGTCGTGGTTGGACAGCACCCACGTCGTCGGCGCCCCCACCGGACGCATCGAGTCGAGCGAGTCGTCGATGGTGGCGCGCAGCGCGGCCGCGTCCCATCCCGTGCTCAGGTAGTGGAAGTTGAACGCCTGGTGCAGCTCGTCGGGGCGCAGGTACAGGGCTGTCCGGTCCGCGCTCGGGGTCCAGGCCTCGGCGACGCCGATGCGGTCGCCGGCGTACTCGTCCAGCACCTTGCGCCAGGAGCGGTAGATCTCGTGGACCCCGTCCTGGTCGAAGAAGGGCAGCACCTGGTTGCCGAGCAGCTTGAGCTGCTCGTCGCGGCCGAGGTCGGGCAGGCCGGGGGCCTTGACCAGGCCGTGGGCGACGTCGATCCGGAAGCCGTCCGCCCCGAGGTCGAGCCAGAAGCGCAGGATCGAGCGGAACTCGTCCTGGACGGCGGGGTGTTCCCAGTTGAAGTCGGGCTGCTCGGGGGCGAAGAGGTGCAGGTACCACTCGCCGTCCGGCACCCGGGTCCACGCCGGGCCGCCGAAGATCGACTCCCAGTCGTTCGGAGGCTCCGAGCCGTCGGCCCCCTGCCCCGGGCGGAAGTGGAAGCGCTCGCGCAGCGGGGTGCCGGGGCCTTCCCGCAGCGCCTGCTTGAACCATTCGTGCTGGTCGGAGCAGTGGTTCGGGACGAGGTCCACGATGATCCGCAGGCCCAGCCCGTGCGCCTCGCGGATCACGGCGTCGGCGTCGTGCAGGGTGCCGAACATGGGGTCGATGGCCCGGTAGTCGGCGACGTCGTAGCCGGCGTCGGCCTGCGGGGAGGCGTAGAAGGGGCTGAGCCAGACGGCGTCGACGCCCAGCTCCTTGAGGTAGGGCAGACGGCTGCGGATGCCTTCGAGGTCCCCCATGCCGTCCCCGTTGGAGTCGGCGAAGCTGCGCGGATAGACCTGGTAGATCACCGCTTCTCTCCACCAGCCGGGCCGGGTGCCGGTGGTGGTGGGAAGGCCACTGTCCGAAGTCAGTGCGTCGGCGAGGTGCTGGGTCATGTCGTCCTTGGAGAGATCGGGCCGGGGGTGAGAGGGGGCAGGCAGGGAGGTCAGCCCTGGGTCGCGGGAGGGGCGTCAGCCCTTGGTCGCGCCTGCCGTCATCCCGGCGACGAGGTGACGCTGGGCGAAGAGGAAGAAGATGGCCGCCGGGATGGCGATGAGCACGGAAGCGGCGCTCATCGCACCCCAGTTGGAGGTGTACTGCGTGACGAAGGTCTGCAGGCCGCCGGCGAGGGTGAGGTGTTCGTCGCCGACCATGAAGGCGGAGGCGTACGCGACCTCGCCCCAGGCGGTGATGAACGAGTAGAAGCCGGTGACGGCGAGGCCGGGCTTGGCCAGCGGCAGGATCAGGCGCCAGAAGGTGCCGAAGGGGTTCAGCCCGTCGACGCGGCCGGATTCGTCGATCTCGATCGGGATGGTGTCGAAGAACCCCTTCATCATCCAGGCGCAGAACGGCACGGCGATGGTGAGGTACGTGATGATCAGCCCGAGCGGCTGGTTGAGCAGTCCGAGCTGTCCCATGAGGTCGTAGAGCGGGACGATCAGGATGGCCATCGGGAACATCTGCGTGATGAGCAGGGTCCACATCAGCGGCTTCATGCCGGGGAACTTGAACCGGCTGACGGCGTAGCCGGTCGTGGCGGCGATGAACACACCGAGGACGGTGGTGATGCCCGCCACGAGCACGGAGTTGCCGAACCAGGTGAAGAAGGAGGTCGACTCCACCAGGTAGCGGTAGTTGTCGAGGGTCGGTTCCTTCACGAAGTCCGTGGAGATGGCGTGCTTCGCGGGCTTGATCGAGGTCAGCAGGACCCACAGCACCGGGAAGACGGCGATCACGGACGCCACGATCAGGGTGACGTGCAGTCCGGCGGAGGCGAGCGGGGAGCGCTCGCCCCGCTTGCGTACGGGAACGTTGGTCGTCGTCACGGTCACCACACCTCTCCCTGCTTGCGCAGCGAGCGCCGGTAGACCAGCGCGAAGATCATGAGCAGGGCGAGGATGAGCACGCCCCAGGTGGCGGAGCCCGCGAAATCGCGCGGGCTGGACACGAAGGCCTCCCGGAAGGCCTGGGTCACCAGGATCTCGGTGGAGTCGCCCGGTCCGCCCCGCGTCAGCAGGAAGATCACCGGGAACATGTTGAAGGTCCAGATGGTGGAGAGCAGGATCACCGTCATGCTCACCGACCGCAGCCCGGGCAGGGTGATGTGCCGGAACCGCTGCCAGGCCGTGGCGCCGTCCATCTCGGCGGCCTCGTACAGCTCCGCCGGGATCGACTGCAACCCGCCGAGCAGGGCGACCATCATGAAGGGGACGCCGAGCCAGACGTTGACGGCGACGACCGAGAACTTCGCCCACGTCGGGTCGTCGAGCCACGGAATCGCCGAAATGCCGCCACCGTCGAGGATCTTGTTCAGGATGCCGCTGTCGCGGTTGAACAGGAACCGCCAGGCGAAGACGGAGACGAAGCCGGGGACGGCCCAGGGCAGGATGAGCGCCATCCGGTAGGCGGCGCGGCCCCGGAACTCCCGGTTCAGCATGTTGGCCAGGGCCAGTCCGAGCGTGAAGGTGATCGACACGCACAGGACGGTCCACACCACCGTCCACACCAGCCGCTGCAGGAACACCGGGTCGGCCAGGACGTCCGCGTAGTTGTCGAGGCCGACGAACTTGTACGTGGCCTCGATGTGGTTGGCGCCGATGGTACGGGCGACGTTGCGCTCGTTGGCGTCGGTCAGCGACAGGTAGACGCCGCGGGCGAGCGGCCAGCCGATGATCACGCCGAGGACGAGCACCACCGGGGCGATCATGGCCCAGGCGTACCAGTGGGTGGCGAGGGCGCGCCCCAGGCCACCGTGCTTCGCGCTGTCAGTCCTGCGGCTCCGGCCGCGGGCCGCGACGGAGTCTTCCCCGTCGCCGCCCGCGGCCTTCGCCACCGACTGGCTGGTGTGAGCAGCCATCGTCTTGTCTACTTCCAGCCCTTGAGGATCTTGCGGAACTCGACGCCGGCCGCCTTGGCCGCGTCCTCCGGGCTGGAGGCCCCGGTGATCGCCTTGGTGTATTCGACCTTCAGCGGCTCGAAGAGGGAGCCGTTCTCCGGGATCCAGGCGCGCTCGACGGCCTTGTCCACGGCCGGCTTGAAGAACTGGACCATCTCGCTGGACTTGACGTCCGGCTGCTCGTACGCGGCGGTCCGGGTCGGGAGCAGGCTGAGCTCCTTGGTGGACTGCACCTGCACGTCCTGCGAGGTCATGTACTCGACGAAGGCGTGCGCGGCGGCGCGGTTCTTGGAACCGGCGTAGACGGCGAGGTCGTGGCCGCCCTGCGGGGCGCCGGCCTTGGCGGAGCCGGCCGGGACGGCGGCGACGCCGAGGTTGGCCTTGTCCTTGAACTGGTCGCCGGCGTAGGTGTCGGCGACGGCCCACGGACCGTTGATCATCATCGCGGCTTCGCCCGACTTGAAGGCGGTCTGCATGTTGGTCCAGCCGTCGGTGGCGTTGGTGATCGCCGCACCCGAGGTGACCAGGTCGCGGGCGGTCTTGAACGCCTTGACGCCGGCCGGGTTGTCGACGGTGACCGTCTTGTTCTTCGCGTCGACGAGGTCGCCGCCCTCGCCGTAGATGAGCGGCAGGAACCAGTACGAGTCGTCGCCGCGCAGGTAGAGGCCGGCCTTGCCGCTCTTCGCCTTGATCGCGGCGGAGGCGGTCTTCAGCTCCTCCAGGGTCTTGGGGGGCTGGACGCCGGCGTCGGCGAGCATCTTCTTGTTGTAGAAGAGGCCGAGGGTGTCGATGACCTGCGGGACGGCGTAGGTCTTGCCCTCGTACTTGCCGCTGGCCGCGGCCTGCGGCAGGAACTCGGCGTCGACCTTCTTGGCCGTCTCGGCCGGGACCTCGTCGAGGTAGCCGAGCGAGGCGAAGTCGGCGACCCAGCCGACGTCGGCACGGATCACGTCGGGGGCTTCGGAACCGCTGCTGAAGGCGTTCTTGACCTTGTTCTGCGCGTCGCCGTACGGGACGTTGACGTACTTGACGGTGACCTTCGGGTGCTTCGCTGTGAACGCCTCGGCGATCTTCTGGAAGCTGGCCTTCTCGGCGTCGTTCGAGGTGTCCCACCACGTGACCGTGCCGGAGAGCTCCCCGCCGGCCTTGGTCTCGCCGCCGTCCTTGGTGTCACCGCCGCAAGCCGTCGCCGCGAGCGCCAGGGTCGCGACCAGCGCGGTGGCCGCTATGCCACGCCGCATATGAACTCCTTCGATGATCCCGGCCGCGCCCTCGCGGTCCCGAGTTGCAGGGAACGTAACAAGCCTGAAAGCTGACCGAAAGACCTTGCGGCAATTTTCTGCAAGAGATGGTGATCGTTACATCCGTGTGTCCGGACGGTTGCCGCAGCTTGCTGTTCGTTCGAACGTCCTTCGGGTGGGCAGGCCCGCAACCAGGCCGCAACCAGGGGGCATGTACGCGCGTTGACCCCGATATGACCCATGAGCTGACCGCCTCCCGGCTTGCAAGCGCTTCCAGCAACGCCACCGCAAGCGGACGCTGGTGGCGCGATGCCGTCATCTACCAGGTATACGTGCGGTCCTTCGCGGACAGCGACGGCGACGGCATCGGCGACCTCCAGGGGGTGCGCTCGCGCCTGCCCCACCTGGCCCGGCTCGGGGTCGACGCCGTGTGGCTCACCCCCTTCTACGTCTCCCCGCAGGCCGACGGCGGCTACGACGTCGCCGACTACCGCGCCGTCGACCCCCTCTTCGGGGACCTCTCCGACGCCGACGAGCTCGTCCGGGCCGCCCACGCGCTGGGCCTGCGGGTCATCGTGGACGTGGTGCCCAACCACACCTCCGACCGGCACGCCTGGTTCCGGGAGGCCCTCGCCCACCCCGCGGCCGAGGCCCGGGCCCGGTACCACTTCCGCCCCGGCCGCGGACCCGGCGGGGAGCGCCCGCCCAACGACTGGGAGTCCGTCTTCGGCGGCCCCGCCTGGACCCGCACCCCCGACGGCGCCTGGTACCTGCACCTCTTCGCGCCCGAGCAGCCCGACCTGAACTGGGAGCACCCCGAGGTCACGGAGGAGTTCGCCTCCGTCCTGCGCTTCTGGCTCGACCTCGGCGTCGACGGGTTCCGCATCGACGTCGCCCACGGCATGGTCAAGGCCCCCGGCATGCCAGACATCGGGCGCGGCGCCCAGGCCACCCTGATCGGCACCGAGCCGCTCCCCTTCTTCGACCAGGACGGCGTGCACGCGATCCACCGTTCCTGGCGGCGGCTGCTCGACTCCTACGACGGCCCGCGCATCGGCGTCGCCGAGGCCTGGGCGCCGACCTCCGAGCGGCTCGCGCTGTACGTGCGGCCCGACGAGCTGCACCAGGCCTTCAACTTCCGCTTCCTGAACTGTCCGTGGGACACCCGCGCGATGCGGACCGTCATCGACGAGTCCCTGGCCGCCACCGCCTCCGTCGGAGCCCCCACCACCTGGGTGCTGTCCAACCACGACGTCGTACGCCATGTCACGCGGTACGGCGGCGGCCCACAGGGCCTGGCCCGCGCCCGGGCCGCCGCGCTGCTGATGCTCGCCCTGCCCGGGTCCGCGTACCTCTACCAGGGCGAGGAGCTCGGCCTGCCCGAGGTCGCCGACCTCCCCGACGCCGTGCGCCAGGACCCCGCCTTCCTCCGCTCCGCCGGGCAGGACGGGCTGCGCGACGGATGCCGGATCCCGCTGCCCTGGTCCGGCGAGCAGCCCCCGTACGGGTTCGGGCCGGCCGGCAGCTGGCTCCCGCAGCCCGCCGACTGGGCCCCCATCAGCGTCGCCGCCCAGACCGGCGACCCGCACTCCACCCTGGAGCTGTACCGCGCCGCCCTTGAGCTGCGCCGCGCGCTGCCCGGCCTCGGCTCCCCCGACGCGGGCCCGCTGACCTGGCTGCCCGCGCCCGAGGGCGTGCTCCTCTTCACCCGGCCCGGGTTCGCCTGCACCCTCAACAGCCGCTCCGAGCCGCTGGAACTCCCCTCGCCGGGACGCCCCGTACTCTCCAGCGCGCCGGTCGAGACGGACGGCCGGACCGTGCTCCTGCCGGCCGATACGTGCACGTGGTGGGCGTTTTGACGTCCTCTCCCTCGTGCGACGAGGGGGATTCCTGACTCACGCTGCCTGACGGACCGGCGGTCCGTCAGGTCTTCCGCGATCGGCGCCAGCCGGGTTGAGACCAGCCCGGACGAGCATGACGCGTGCGGAGTTCTCATCTCTCGGCGAGACAGCTCCGCACGCGGTGCACGTGTAGATGCGTGTCCTGCCGCTGCCGGGCGATCTTCTTGTGCGCCTTCGCAGCCTGCCGCTTCGCCTTGCGGTAGCCCTTCGAGGCGTCCTGCCCACGCCTGGGTTTCCGGCGGGCCATCATCCGCTGGTACCCGGCCAGCTTCCCGGCTGCCCTCTTGCCGTACTCGGAGTGCGGGAGGTCGTGATCGTCGCTGCAGGTGGTCGCGGTCTCCTTCACGCCCCAGTCGACACCGATCGCCGCGCCGGTCGAGGGCAATGGCCGTACCTCTGCCCGGACGACGAAGGAGGCGTACCAGTGGCCGAGGCTGTCACGGTAGACGCGGACGCTGGACGGGTTGAACCGGGGCGTCCCCGTCCGCTGCCTGACCGGCAGCCGGGCCTTGATGTCCTTCAATCCCTTGGCACGGGCCTTCGCGAAGTCCTTGACTGTCTGCTGTTGCGGCACGCTGCCGCCCTCACGCAGCCACTCATGCTCTGCGCGCCAGCCTGTCAGCAGCTTGTCCAGCCGCGCGGAGCCACACTCATCTCCGCTCTTATGTGCTGCCCGCGACTTGGCAACGCACTGGTTCCACACCCAGCGGCACCGGTCCCACTCCCCCAGGAGGGCTGATAAAGCGGCGGACGACAGGCGAAGCCGGAAGCCGTACCGGGCGTACCCGGCCTCGCTGGCTTCCTCCGGTACCGTCACAGCGCCAACGTAGACGCGCCGTCCTGTTCGCTCCCGGGAACGCCCGCGCCTCATTCGAATGAGTGAACGCCTCATAGTGGCCGCCGTTTCGTCAACTCCGAGATCCTGCATCGCTCGGGGGTGCTCGCAGCAGTCCCAGTCGCCCCCCTCCCCGGCCTGGAGGCGGGGGCGCATCTGCTCGCTTCAGTGACGTGGGACCGGTACAGTCCAATCCCGTGACCGCACGGCTAGCCGACATCGCAGCCCAGGCGGGGGTCAGCGAAGCCACAGTCAGCCGCGTGCTCAACGGCAAGCCCGGTGTGGCCGCGGGCACCCGTGAATCGGTGCTGGCCGCCCTCGACGTACTCGGCTACGAACGCCCGGTGCGGCTGCGCCAGCGCAGCGCGGGACTCGTCGGTCTGATAACCCCCGAGCTGGACAACCCCATCTTCCCGGCGCTCGCGCAGGTCATCGGCCAGGCGCTGACCCGGCAGGGGTACACCCCGGTGCTGGCCACGCAGACGCCCGGCGGGTCCACCGAGGACGAGCTCACCGAGATGCTGGTCGACCGCGGGGTCTCCGGCATCATCTTCGTCTCCGGGCTGCACGCCGACACCACCGCCGACATGGGCCGCTACGACCAACTCCGCGGGCAGGGCGTCCCGTACGTCCTCATCAACGGGTTCTCCGACAAGGTGCAGGCCCCCTTCGTCTCCCCCGACGACCGCGCCGCGATGCAGCTCGCCGTGACCCACCTGACCGCGCTCGGGCACACCCGGATCGGGCTCGCGGTCGGACCGAAGCGGTTCGTGCCCGTCCTGCGGAAGATCGAGGGCTTCCGGCTCGGGATGAAGGAGCGGCTCGGCCTCGGCGAGGCCGAGGTCGAAGAACTCATCCAGCACTCGCTGTACACGCTGGAGGGCGGGCAGGCCGCGGCCGCCGCGCTCATCGCGCGCGGCTGCACCGCCATCGTGTGCGCCAGCGACATGATGGCGCTCGGGGCGATCCGGGCGGCCCGGCAGCAGGGGCTGCGCGTGCCGCAGGACGTCTCGGTCGTCGGCTTCGACGACTCCCCTCTCATAGCGTTCACCGATCCGCCGCTCACCACCATCCGGCAGCCGGTGCAGGCCATGGGGCAAGCGGCGGTCCGTACGCTCCTGGAGGAGATCGGCGGTACGCCGGCCCCGCACAGCGAGTTCGTCTTCCTGCCCGAGCTGGTGGTCCGCGGATCCACCGCCTCCGGTCCGCAGCAACGTAGGGGACCGTCTACTCCCCAGGGGTGAGCGGCTGCGCCCGAGACCGTCCCGAGGGATGATCGGAGGCGAGAACGCATCTGGCAGACTCTTTCCCCATGGGTGAATCGAGCGTGAAGACACTGGAAACCCGGACGGAAGTCTCATCACCCCACGTGACCGAGAGTGATACCCGTCCGGGGGCTCAGCGCGCTCTCCTGTCCCGGCTGCGCGCCGCGCGCCGGCCGCGCATCTGGTTCGAGATCCTGCTCATCGGGGTCAGTTACTGGACCTACTCGCTCATCCGCAACGCGGTGCCCGAGCAGAAGGCGGCCGCCCTCGCGAACGCCGACTGGCTGTGGGACCTCGAACGGACCCTCGGCATCGCGGTGGAGCGGTCGGTCAACCACGCCGTCAACTCGGTGACGTGGCTGATCGTCGGCATGAACTACTACTACGCCACGCTCCACTTCATCGTGACCATCGGCGTCCTGGTGTGGATCTACCGCTTCCATCCGGGGCGTTACGCGGCCACGCGGATGGTCCTCTTCGCCACCACGGGCGTCGCCCTGCTCGGCTACTACTTCTTCCCGCTCGCGCCGCCCCGGCTGATGAACGGGCAGAGCTTCGTGGACACCGTGCTGGTCCACCACACCTGGGGCTCCATGGCCTCCGGCAACCTCAAGCACATGTCGAACCAGTACGCGGCCATGCCCTCCATGCACATAGGGTGGTCGCTCTGGTGCGGACTGACGATCTTCGCGGTCGCCTCCGCCCCCTGGGCCCGGATCCTGGGCCTGCTCTACCCGGCGGCCACCCTCGTGGTCATCGTGGCCACCGCCAACCACTTCTGGCTGGACGCCGCGGGCGGCATGCTCTGCCTCGCGTTCGGCTACACGGTCTCGCGCGCCTGGTACGGCTCGATGCCGCACCGCCTGCCGCGCGAGCCCGAGGAGACGGGCCCGCATCCGGCTTCGGCCGCCCTGCTGAACCGGTTCCGCAGGGCCTAGAGCTCCCTGCCGTACGTGATCCGGCCGCCCGACATCGTGAGCCGGATCGGGGCCTCGGCCAGTTCGTCCGGGGCCGTGTCCACCGGGTCCAGCGCGAAGGCGGTCAGGTCCGCCCGGAAACCGGCCGCGATCCGGCCCGCCACCCGCTGCTCCCCGGCCGCGAGCGCGGCGTGCGAGGTCATGCCCTCCAGGGCCATCAGCCCCGTCAGGGCGGGCCCGGCGGCGGCCGCGCCGAGCGGGCTGCGGGCGATGGCCAGGACCCGGCGGGCGTCGTGGTGGGCGATGGGCCAGTCGGAGCCCAGCGCCAGCACGGCCCCCGCGTCGCGCAGGTCCCGGCAGCGCCAGGCCCGGGCCGCCCGGTCCGCGCCCAGCCGCTTCGACCACTCGTCGCTGTGGTCGGCCCGGGTGTACGCGGTGTGCGGCGGCTGCATCGAGGCGATCACCCCGAGCTTCGCGAACCGCTTCAGCTGGTCGTCGGGGACGGTCTCGATGTGCTCGATCCGGTGCCGCATCCGGGCCTCTGCGCCCAGCGAGGCCACCGTGTCCAGGACGTGGCGGACCGCCGCGTCGCCGATGGCGTGGGTCGCGGTGCGCACCCCGGCCGCGTCGAGGGTCCGTACGGCCGCCGAGTAGGCCTCGGGATCGGGCCAGAAGGCGTCCGTGCCCCGGCCGTGGCAGTCGGCGTGCTCCAGCCAGGCGGTGCCGCCCTCGACGGTGCCGTCCATGAAGAACTTCACGCCGCCGACCTGCCAGTGGCGGCCGCGCAGCCCCTGGATCCCGATCAGCTCCGCCAGCTCCCGCGGTGTGGCGCCAGGCATGCACCAGGGCGCCAGGTTCAGCCGCAGCGGCAGCTCGCCCTCGTATTCGACGCCGGTGAGCAGGGCCGGTACGTCGCCGTCGCCGAGGTCCATGACGTGGGCCCCGGTGAGTCCGGTGGCGGCCATCTCGCCGAGCAGGGCGGTGAGCCGGGTGCGCCGCTCGGCGGCCGAGGGCTTCGGGGCGAGGGCGCCGACCAGGGCCATCGCGGCGTGCTCGACGAGGTGGCCGGTCGGGCGGCCGTCCGGATCGCAGACGATCTCCGAGCGCTGGTCGAACGTACGCGGGCCGGTGACGCCCGCGGCGTCCAGGGCGGCGCCGGAGGCGAGGGCGGAGTGGCCGTCGTACAGGCGCAGGAAGGCGGGGGCGCCGGCCAGGGCCTCCTCGATCAGCGCCCTTGTCGACGGGGCGGCCGCCGAAGGCGTTGTGGTCGAGGCCGTGGCCGAGGACCCAGCCGGCCGGGCGCGGGGCGGTGCGCAGGGCGGCCCGGAGCTGGTCGAGGTCCCGGACGGCCGAGAGGTCGGTTCCGGTGGCCATCTCGATGCCCCAGACGGGGTGGCTGTGGGCGTCGGTCAGGCCGGAGGTGAGGGTGGCGCCGCCGAGGTCGAGCACCTCTGTGGCGGGGCCGCGCCAGTCGCGTACGTCGGCTTCGTCGCCGACGGCGAGGATCTCGCCGCCGCGGACGGCCACCGCGCGGGCCTCGGGGCGGCCGGGGTCGAGGGTACGGACGCGGGCTCCGGTGAGGACGGTGTCGGCAGCGGGCACGGGGCTTCTCCTCGGGGTCGCGGTGAAGCCCGGTCAGTGCGGGGTGGGCCAGGCCTTCAGGAGCTCGCGGGCGGCTCCGCTGTTTCCGAGCTGGTAGACGGCGACGGCGGACGGGCGGACGGTGAAGGCGTCGAACGGCTCGGCCTCGATGGCCTTGAGGTCGTCGAGGGTGGCGAAGCCGACGGTGATGTGGGCGGTGTACCGGCCGGGCCCGATCTGGGCGGGGACGTAGCCGTCGACCCAGTCGAGGGTGCTCCGGCTGATGGACTCGCCGGGGTCGGTGACGAAGGCGGCGGGCGTGCCGCCGGACCCGGTGAACGGGGTGATCGCGGCCAGCAGCGCGGCCTGGAAGGCGAGGACCTGCGGACCGGGTCGCAGCAGGATGACCGCGAGGCCTTGGCCGGGCACGCCCCAGTCGGCGTGTCCGATGGCGACGGCCCGGTAGGAGAGGGTGCTCGTGTCGGTCGCGGCCAGGGTCCGGTGGACGGCGTCGTACGCGTGGTCCAGGTCGGTGGTGGGACGTAGCGCTGGAGGGTGGTGACGTGCGGCCGGTGGGAGGCGTCCAGCGCGAACCCGTCCGGGACGCTCTCGCGCATGCGGGCGTTCCAGGCGTGGGCGCGGCGCAGGGTCGTCTCGTCCGGGTCGACGAGCACGTCGACGGCGGTCAGGTCGTTCAACGCGTCCTCCGGGTCAGAACAGGGTCGTCCAGTCGTTCTTCATGCTCACGACGGTCCAGCCGAGCTGTTCGGCCGTGGCGAGCGAGGCCTCGGCGCCCTTGGTGTAGGCGTACTCGCGCTGGTCGTCGTCGTGGCGGACCAGCAGGGCGAACGCGGCGCTGGCGAGCATCTCGATGTCGACGCCGGCGTTGCCGCCCGCGAAGGCGGGCAGCCGGCCGGTGTGGGCGAAGATGTGCTCGGGCTTGCCCGGCCCCAGGTCCAGGCCGCCCAGGAGCTCGCGGGAGCGGACGATCCTGCCGCCGGTGTAGGTGTAGGCGGCCGCCGAGCCGATCACGTTCTCCTTCGGGATCCCCCAGGTCTCCTCGGCGAAGACGCGCATGAAGTCGCGGCCGCCGCCCGAGCACACGAACACCCTGAACCCGTGGCCCCGCAGGAGGTCGAACAGCTCCGGCATCGGCCGGTAGACCAGCTCCACGTAGGGGACGCCGAACCGCGGGTCCCGCACCGTCCGGGTCCACTCCCGCACCCGCGCGTCGAACTCCTCGGGCGTCGTGCCCGCCCACGAGCGGGCGAACGCCTCCAGCAGGGTCGCCACCGTCCCGGGCTCCTGCGTCGCCAGGCGCTCGAAGAACCCCTCGTCCCGTTCCGCCAGCGCCTTGTACGGCTGCCGCTCCGCGAGCGAAGGATCGGCTCTCACCTCCTCCTCCCAGGTACGGAAGACGAAGTCGAACTGCGGGGGCAACGGCTGCTCGACCCACAGCGTGCCGTCGTTGTCGAACGTGGCGATCCGGTCCGCCGGCTCGACGAACGCAGCACCCGGTGTCGTCGCCCTGTGGACGTAGTCCACGACCGCCTGCCTGGCCGGGCCCTCGTTCCAGCTCGCCAGCACCTGCTCCGTCACGGACCACTCCTCGGCTCGGACTCGGAGATCGCGTCGTTTGCGAACGCCGACGCGACGGCGTCCGTGAGGCAATGGTCGCTCCGGACGGCGGCGGGCGCTTTTCAGGAGCGGGGACGACCTGCCGTGCGCGGCCCCCGCCATCGCTCCAGCAGCCCGCGCCGGGCAGGGGTCACGGCCGCCGCGGATGCCGGTACGGGGCCCGCGCTCGCGTCGATCCGGTCCAGGGCCTCGGTGAGGGTGCGGACGTAAGCCTCGTCGGCGAGGATCCGCACGCTGTCGTAGGGGTGGCTGAGACGTTCCTCCGCTGACAGGATCCGGCGCAGCAGGGGCGCCGCCGCGGCGGCCGGGGCGCCGATCGCGCCGAGACGGCGGACGGCTTCGCGGGTCGGCAGGGCGGGCTGCCCCGTCCAGTCCGGGTCCACCTCCGCCAGCAGCACCGGTACGGCGGGTTCCGGGTCTCCGGTGATCCGCCAGTACGCGTGCGCGGCGGCGACCCGGGTCCACGCGCCGGGCGATTCCATCAGGCCGCGCACGGTGTCCGCGTGCGCGGCGGCCGACGGGCCGAGATCGGCGAGGAAGGGCAGACCGTGGCCGGCGGTCCCGGATCCCACGGCCGCGCCGCACACGTCGAGGGCGAGGGAGGGGTCCCCGGTGACCCGCCAGTGCGCCCAGGCGGCCATCCGTGGATGGTGGCGGCCCGCGCGCTCGGCCCGGCCGGTGGCGTACTCGGCCAGCCGGTCCGCGGCGACGGCCGCGGCGGGGCCGATCCGGCCGAGGACGCGCAGGGTGTCGTAGGCGTACGGGGTCTCCAGGTACCGGACCACCTCGGGCATGGCGGGCGCGGCGGCCGGCCCCCAGGCGGCGAGGAGTTCGAGCATGAAGCCCGCCTGGTACGGGGGCGGCTCGCTCCGCAGGCCGGGCAGGATCGAGGGAAGCAGGTCCGCGGCGGGCAGGGCGGCGAGGTGGGGGGCCCAGGGGCGGTCGTACGGGAGCCGGTTGTCCTTCGCGATGCGCCCCAGCGCCGGCAGCGCCCGGACGTCACCCATCCCTGCCAGGGCGAGCGCGAGCTCTTCGACGTTCCCGAGCCGCGTGGCGAGGGCCTTGGCCAACCGATCGGCGTGCCCGGAGACGGCGGAGCCGGCCTGGGCCACCGTCTTGGCCGCGTCCCAGCTGCTGCCCAGGGGATTGCAGGCGGCCTTGACGACGGCCTCCCAGCACTCCGGATCCGGCCGCCGGTAGCGGACAACGGCCTTGACGGCCGAACCCAGTGTTCTCACGCGGTCGCGTAGGTGACGAAGCCGTTCCAGGCGGCCGGGGTGACGGCCAGGCGGGCGTCCTCGGGACGCTTGGAGTCCCGGACGAGAACCGTCCCGGGGGTCCGGGCGACCTCGACGCAGTCGGCTCCGTCGGCGGTGCTGTAGCTGCTCTTGGTCCAGGCGACCTCGATGCAGTTGGGTCCGTCGTTGGTGCTGTAGCTGCTCTTTGCCCAAGTCAGTACGGAAGGGCCCTCGGCCGATGGCTTGATACTCATGTCTCCCCCAGGACCTTCTCGATGAACGTCAGCGATTCACGAGGCGTCAGAGCCTGTGCCCGGATCACGCCATATCGCATGTCGAGGATCTGGACCTCTTTGGGATCGGTGATCAAACGACTGGCCATCTGAACGTCGTTGTGCCCGACCGTCGTCCCGTCCCTGAGTCGCATAACCTTGAACGAAGCGGCGAGTGCGGAATGCTCCTCCACCGCGATGGGCATGACCTGGATCTCCACGTTCCGCAGGCTGCCGACCTCCAACAGGTGCTCCAGTTGGCGACGCAGCACCATCTTGCCCCCGATGGGCCGCCTGAGGACAGCCTCTTCCTGCACGACGCTCAGCAGCGGGGCCGGATGCTGCCGGAGGATCTTCTGACGCTCCATCCTCGCCGTGACCAAGCGCTCAATCTCATCCTCCGAGAACATGGGGCGCCTGAGGCCGAATAGGGCGCGAGCGTACTCCTCTGTCTGGAGCAGACCCGTCACCACCACGTATTCGTAGGATCCGATCTCGACGGCCGCGGATTCCAACTTGGCCAGATCCCGAACCTTCTTGGGATAGTGGGCCTTTTCGACGTCCACCTTCATTGCGGCGATCTTCCCGCCCGCGCCAAGAACCTCGTCCGCCTTGTCCAGGAACTCCGGACGCGGAATGCGGGTGCCACTCTCGATCTTGCGGGTCAGGTCCGCCCCGTAGCCCATCTGTTCAGCGAAAGTGGATCGGTCGAATCCGCCCGCCTCCCGCCACATTTTCAACTGGCGTCCCACCGCCGCGACGACCGCCCCTGATTCGTCATCCGGGTCGAGTGCCCAGCTCGACTCATCGGTGCCCTCTGCGCTCACTGCCACCTCCGTTGGCCTTCAACTCCGTTCAGGCTACGCACGGGTGGCCGCGCCGAGTCACGTGAATCAGGAAATCCGTTTTCACCGGATCGAGGTTTCCACGACCCGGTGGGCCAATATCCGGAACCGCTCGACACCTAAAGATAAACAACCGGGGGAAATGACCTCTCCCAACCTCCCCCCTCCCCCTCTCACCCGGATGGGTGAATCACCCCAACCTGGCTGGCGCATATGACAATTCACCAGGCAGTCTGGCTCTGGACAACCCCCATAAACGCGAACGGCCCTCGTACGGGACGGCAATCCCGCCCGAGGGCCTCGCCGCTGAGGAAGTAGGACCCTTCCCGTGGCTGAACAGCAGCTTAGCGCGCCCTCGTGCGCTCCGTACCGCATTGCGAGGCCCGGTGTCATGCACGAGAAAGACCGGCAGCCCGAGCGCTACGTCAAGATCGGCAACCACCTCGCCCAGCACAGCGAGTTGAGCCTGACGGCGATCGGCCTGTCCACGTACATCCAGTCCCTGCCTACCGGCGCCGATGTGTCGATCAAGGCCCTGGCGCAGCGGTTCACCGAGGGCGAGACCCGCATTGCTTCGGCCCTGCGGGAACTGGAAGCCCACGGCTACCTCTCCCGTACCCGGGAGCGGCTCCCTTCGGGACAGATCGTGACCCGTACGGTGTCGTACAACAACCCGCCCGCCAGGCGGCTGAAGGCGGCGAAGCGCCCCGGACAGCCCCCCGCGACGGCACCCGCACCGGCCCGGATGCAGGCTCCGGACCCCGACCCGGAGCCTGAACCGGAACCCCGACCCGAACCCGCCCCGGCCGCCTCGGAAGCCGAGCTCCAAGCCCGCGAGCTGCTCGCCCGCCTGCGGCTGCGCGATCCCCGGCTGTTGCTGTCCGAGCGGGACACCGTACGGCTGGCGCCCTCCGCGGCCGTCTGGCTGGAGCGCGGGGTGCCGCCGAGCGCCGTCGCGGCGGCGCTGACGCGTTCCCTCCCGATGACGGCGATCCACTCCCCCGCCGCGCTGCTCGCCCACCGCCTGCGGGAACTGGTGCCGCCCCGGCTGCCGGACCCCGGCGCGGCGCGCCCCGTACCCCCGGACCGCGAGGTGCATCCGCTGCGCACGTGCGACGGCTGCGACCGCGCGTTCCGCTCCCCCGTCCCGGGCCGCTGCCGCGACTGCCCACCCGCGGACGTGCGCGCGGCGTAGCCGAGCCGAGTACTACGCCCCGTAGAAGAGGTCGTCGACGACCGCTCGCGCCCTGCGCGTGATGCGGCGGTAGTCGTCGAGGAGTTCGCCGACCGTGCCCTCCGCGTAGCCGAGGTAGCGGCCTACGGCCGCCAGTTCTCGGGCCTCCGAGGGGAAGGTGTCCCCGGCGCGGCCGCGGACCAGCATCACCGCGTTGCGGACCCGGGTGGCGAGTACCCAGGCCTCGTCCAGGATCTGCGCCTCCTCGGTCGGGATCAGCCCGGCCGCGTGGGCGGCGGCCAGGGCCTCGCGGGTCCGGGTGGTGCGCAGGCCGGGCTCCGACCAGGCGTGCCGCATCTGGATCAGCTGGACGGTCCACTCGACGTCGCTGAGGCCGCCGCGGCCCAGCTTGGTGTGGAGCGTGGGGTCGGCGCCGCGCGGGAGGCGCTCGGACTCCATGCGGGCCTTCAGGCGGCGGATCTCGCGGACCGCGTCCTCGCCGAGGCCCTCCATCGGGTAGCGCAGCGGGTCGATCAGCTCGATGAAGCGGGCGCCGATCTCGGCGTCGCCCGCGACCGGTTCGGCGCGCAGCAGGGCCTGGCTCTCCCAGGTCAGGGACCAGCGCCGGTAGTACGCGGCGTACGAGGACAACGTGCGGACCAGGGGGCCGGAGCGGCCTTCCGGCCGCAGGTCGGCGTCGATGAGCAGTGGCGGGTCCGCGGTGGGGAGTTGGAGCAGCCTGCGCATCTCGGCGATGACGGTCTGGGCGGCCTTCGCGGCCTCCTGTTCGTCGACGCCCTCGCGGGGTTCGTGGACGAACAGGACGTCGGCGTCGGATCCGTAGCCGAGCTCGTGGCCGCCGAAGCGGCCGACGCCGATGATCGCGAAGCGGGTGGGCAGGGTCTCGCCCCAGTGGTGGCGGACGGCGGCGCGCAGGGCTCCGGCGATGGTGGCGGCGGTGAGGTCGGAGACGGCGCTGCCGACCCGGTCCACGAGGGCTCCGGGGTCCTCCTCGGCCGGGCTGTCCTCCGTACCGTAGGAGCGGATGATGTCGGCGGCGGCCGTACGGAAGAGCTCGCGGCGGCGGACCCCGCGGGCGGCGGCGACGCCGGCCTCGGCACTCTCGGCGCGCCCGACGGCGGCGAGCACCTCCTGGTCCAGGGCCTCGTGCGTACGGGGTCCGAGGCCTTCGGGGTCGCCGAGCAGGGCGACGGCCTCGGGGGCGCGCATCAGCAGGTCGGGGGCGAGCCGCCCGGCGGACAGGACGCGGGCCAGGTTCTCGGCGGCGGCGCCCTCGTCGCGCAGGAGGCGCAGGTACCAGGGGGTCTTGCCGAGGGCGTCGGAGACCTTGCGGAAGTTCAGCAGGCCGGCGTCCGGGTCGGCGGAGTCGGCGAACCAGCCGAGCATGACCGGGAGCAGGGTGCGCTGGATGGCGGCCTTGCGGGTGACGCCGGAGGCGAGGGCTTCGAGGTGGCGCAGGGCCGAGGCCGGGTCGGCGTAGCCGAGGGCTTCGAGGCGCTGGCCGGCGGCGCGGGGGGAGAGCCGGGCCTCGCCGGGGGCGAGCTGGGCGACGGCGTCGAGCAGGGGCCGGTAGAAGAGCTTCTCGTGCAGGCGCCGGACCACGGAGGCGTGGCGGCGCCAGGCCTTGTTGAGCTCGACGACGGGCTCGGTGCGCAACCCCAGCGAGCGGCCGAGGCGGCGCAGGTCGGCCTCGTCCTCGGGGACGAGGTGGGTGCGGCGCAGCCGGTAGAGCTGGATGCGGTGCTCCATGGCGCGCAGGAACCGGTACGCGTCGTTCAGCTGGGCGGCGTCGGTGCGGCCGACGTAGCCGCCGGCGGCGAGGGCGTGCAGGGCGTCGAGTGTGGTGCCGGAGTGCAGGCCGGCGTCGCTGCGGCCGTGGACGAGCTGGAGCAGCTGGACGGCGAACTCGACGTCGCGCAGGCCGCCGGGGCCGAGCTTGAGCTCGCGGTCCACCTGGGCGGCGGGGATGTTGTCGACGACGCGGCGGCGCATCTTCTGGACGTCGGCGACGAAGTTCTCGCGTTCGGCGGCCTGCCAGACGAGGGGCGTTATGGCGTCGATGTACTGGGCGCCGAGGTCCGGGTCGCCGGCGACGGCGCGGGCCTTGAGGAGGGCCTGGAACTCCCAGGTCTTGGCCCAGCGCTGGTAGTAGGCGAGGTGGGAGGCGAGGGTGCGGACGAGGGGGCCGTTGCGGCCCTCGGGGCGCAGGTTGGCGTCGACCGGCCAGATGGTGCCTTCGATGGTGGTCTCGGAGCAGATCCGCATGAGGTGGGAGGCGAGGCGGGTGGCGGCCTGGACGGCCTTGCCCTCGTCGGCGCCGCCAGGTCCTGCCGGTGCGTCCCCGACGAAGATGACGTCGACGTCGGAGACGTAATTGAGCTCGTTGCCGCCGCACTTGCCCATGGCGATGACGGCGAGCCGACAGGCGGCGGCGTCCTCGGGGGCGGCGGCGGACGCGATCCGCAGGGCGGCGCGGAGGGTGGCGGTGGCGAGGTCGGCGAGCTCGGCGGCGGTCTGGGCGACGTCGATGGTGCCGCAGACGTCGCGGGCGGCGATGGAGAGCAGGCAGCGGCGGTAGGCGACGCGCAGGGCGATGGGGTCGTGGGCCTGCGCGAGTCCCTGCTCGAACTCGGCGAGCCCGGGGTGCAGATCGGCGGCCTCGTACGTCACCAGCGCGTGCCAGTCGCGGGGGTGGCGGGCGAGGTGGTCGGCGAGCGCCTCGGAGGCGCCGAGCACGCCGAGGAGGCGGTCGCGCAGCGGCTTGGCGCTGACGAGGGTGTCGAGGAGTACGGGCCGCTCGTCCTCGCTCTGCGCCTCGGCGAGCCGGACCAGCCCGAGGAGGGCGAGATCGGGATCGGCGGTGGCCCCGAGGGCGTCGAGGAGCACCGGATCGGTGCGTACTGAGGCCAGCGCGTCGGAGTCGAGCAGCCGGGCGGCCGCCGCGGAGTCGGTGAAGCCGCTGCGCAGCAGCCGCATGAAGGTACTGCTCCTGCGTCCCGGGACTGTCATCCCGCCGCCTCCCGCGTACGTCGCCGTCGCCGCCACCGGCGGAGCGTGCCTGGGATGAGCCTAGCCGGAGCAGGCATTCGATTCACGGCGTGGCCGAGCACGCACCATGATCGCGGTTATCGGATTATCTGTATACATTCGGGCTCTGTGCCCTCCCTCCGGGCCGCTCCCGCCCAACGGCCCGAAGGACCCCCATGCCCGAAGGACACCCCACGCCGCCGGACCGGCCGTGGCCGGGTGGCTCGGGCGGGGACCCGGGCGGGGACCCGGACCGGCCGTGGCCGGGGACGCCCGGCGGGGGGCGCGCCTCCCGCCGTTCCGCCAGCGCCGGCAGCGCCCAGGCCCCGGCTCCCGGCGGCCGCCGCGCCGCGCGGCGTGCGCGTACCGCCGAGGCCCAGGGGCGTCGGGGCGCTCGGGGTGCCCGGGCTCGGGGCCGGGTCGTCAAGGGGGTCGCCGGCGTCGCCGCCGCAGCGGCGGCCTGCATGCTCGTACTCCGCGGGAACGAGGCCCTCAGCGGCATCGGCGACCGCCACGGCCCCGCACCGACGGCCGCCGTCGACGCGCCCGACCCCGGCCGGGTGCTCCAGATCGTCGCCCACCCCGATGACGACCTGTACTTCATGAACCCGGACCTGCGGTACTCCATAGCCGCCGGCCACCCCGTCACCACCGTCTACCTCACCGCCGGCGAGGCGGACGGCATCAACGCCACCGAAGGCAAGCAGGCCTCCACCCCGGCCAACAAGCCCGCCTACGCCGAAGCCCGTCAGAACGGCATCCGCGCCGCCTACGCCAAGATGGCCACCGGCGACCGCGGCAGCGCCTGGAAGCGCACCGTCGTCCCCACCAAGGGCGGCGGCCACGCCGAGGTCGACGTCCTCGTCGCCAAGCCCGAGGTCAACCTCGTCTGGCTGCAGCTGCGCGAGGCCGGCACCGTCTACGACAGCGCCCCCGACAGCCTGCACGGCCTGTGGGACGGCAAGATATCCGCGCTCGGCGCCCAGCTCGCCTCCGGCACCCCCGTCAAGCAGCGCTTCTCGTACTCCAAGGACCAGGTCGTCCGCACCCTCGTCGGCATCCTGGAGCAGTACGGGCCGACCACCGTCCGCGCCCAGGACCCCACCCCCGGCCGCTTCCCGGACACCAAGAAGTACACCGACCACCAGGACCACTTCTACGGCGCCCGCTTCGTACAGGCCGCCCTCGCCGCGTACGCGAAGGACGTCGACGCGAAGGACCGCCCGCACTTCGCGGTGCAGAACTACGTCGGCTACTTCAACGGCTCCCTGCCCAGCGCCCTGGACCCGGACGAGGCCAGGGAGAACCTGGACATCCTGGACACCTACGCCTGGCTCGACAAGCAGAACCACTGCGGCAGCGACGCCGGCTGCGGAGACCTCAAGGTCGCCGACCACCCCGCCGGCAACGGCTGGACCTCGACCGTCAACTACGCCCGCGGCACCGGCACGTCCTGGCTGACCTCCGACAAGGAGCACGGCCTGTGGGCCTTCAAGGTGCTCGACGGCCAGGTCGCGCTCTGGCACCGGTCCGGCCCCATCGGCGCCTGGAGCGGTCCGCGCCTGCTGCCCGGCACCGGCATGGACCCGGGCGTGGCCACCGTCACCCTGCCGGACGGGCGGATCGCCGCCTTCGGCACCCGTACCTCCTTCGGTGCGCGGCCCGCGGACTACCGGCGCGAGGTCGTGTACGCCGTCCAGAAGGGCCCGGGCACCGAGGAGTTCGGGGACTGGCAGTCGCTCGGCACGCCCGAGACCGCCGACGAGAACTGGACCTCCGACATCAGCGCCCCCGCCGTCGCGGTCGACGGCACCGGGCAGTTGGCGGCGTACGTACGCGACGGCGCGGGCTCCCTGCGCGGGCGGGTGCAGTCGGCGAACGGAGGCTGGGGCCCGTGGACCTCGTACGGCGGCGCCGGCCTGCACGGCACCCCGGTCGCCGCCACCGACGGCGCCGGGCGGCGCATGGTGTTCGCGGCGACCTCCAAATCGGTGCTGGGCTGGGCCCAGCCGAAACCGGGCGCCCCGCTGGGGCCGGCCACCCCCACCGGGCTGCCGGACACGACGCTCCCGCTCACCGCGGAGGGGCGCGAGGGCGGGGTGCGGCTGTGGTTCCGCAAGCCGGGCTCGGGCAATGTCCGTACCGCCCTGGTGACGGGCGACGGCGGGCTGAAGGTGAACCACCTCACCGACCTCGGCGGGCTCCAGGGCTTCGGCTCGGTGACGGCGAGCGGGCACGTGCTGGCCGGCCGCTCGGCGGGCGGGCTGCTGGGCTCGGGCCTCGGGTCGGGGCGGCCGTGGGAGCGGTCGCCGCTGATGTTCGTCGGGGCGCCGTCGTCCACGATGACCGGCAGGAACACGGTCAGCCTGGCGGTGGTGGGGCTCGACGCGCGGCTGTACGTGACCTCGTCGGCGGACGACGCGGACGCGCACCTGGCGCCCTGGCTGCCGGTGGGCCCGCGCAACACGGGCGGACGCTGACACCCCCGGCGCCCCCGGGCGGGACGTCGTTTCCGAAAAGCAGGAGCGATCGGGCGCAACGGTGAACCAAGTCCCCCGATTTGGCCTCTCAGTGGATGAGCTGACTGAACTGCCGTTCTTCCCGCCCGGAACGACCCCAAGGCGTGACCGATGCCGATTGCCCGTCGCCGCTTCCTCCTCGCTGCCCTCCTTCCCGTACTCACCGTCGGTGCCACCGGCGTGCTCGCCGTCGCGACCGGCCAGCAGACGTCGGCAGAGGCCACCGCCACCCAGGAGCAGAGCCCGGACGTCGCGCTGACCGCGAGCACCACCTCCGGATCGGTCGTCCAGATCGTCGCCCACCCCGACGACGACCTGTTCTTCATGAACCCGGACCTCAGCCGCTCACTGACCGCCGGCCTCCAACTCACCACCGTGTACCTGACCTCCGGCGAGGCCGACGGCCGCAACGAGGCCAACGGGGCCGGCGCCAAGGACCCGGAGCAGCCCGCCGACCGCGCCCACTACGCCGAGGCCCGGCAGAACGGCATCCGCTGCGCGTACGCCCAGATGGTCACCGGCGACCGCACCAGCGCCTGGAAGCGCACGGTCATACCCACGGCGGGCGGCGGCCAGGCCGAGCTCGACGTGCTCATCGCCCGGCCGCAGGTCAACCTGGTCTGGCTGCAGATGCGCGAGGCCCGCAACCCCACCGCCGAGAACCCGGACAGCCTGCGCGGGCTGTGGAACGGCAAGATACCGGCGCTCGGCGCCCAGTTGACCTCCGCGACCCCGGTCAGGCAGCAGTCCACGTACACCAAGGACCAGGTGGTCCGGTCGATAGCCGGGCTGCTCGCGCTGTACAAGCCGACGACGATACGCATGCAGGACCCGACGCCGGGCCGGTACCACGACACCGGCAAGTACACCGATCACCAGGACCACATGTACGGCGCCCGCTTCGTGCAGGCCGCCACCGCCGCGTACGCCGCCCAGGTCACGGACCGCCCGCGGTTCTCGGTGCAGAACTACCTCGGCTACCACAACGGCACCCTCCCGCACGCGCTGGACCCGCAGACGGCCGAGACGAAGATCGGCTTCCTCAAGACGTACGCCTGGCTCGACCACCAGAACTACTGCGGCAGCCCCTCGGGGTGCGGCGACCGCAAGGTGGCGAGCAGCCCCACCGGCCGCAACTGGGCCCAGTCGCTGCGCTACGCCCGCGCCGACAACACCTCCTGGCTGGCGGCGGGGACCGGCGGCCGGCTGTACGCCTTCGCGGCCCTGGACGGACAGATGGCCGTCTGGACCCGGCCGGGCACGGGCGGCCCGGCCGCCGCCTGGACCGGTCCCGACCTGCTCCCCGGCGCCGGCATCGACCCGGGCGCGAGCACCGCCCGCCTTCCCGACGGCCGCATCGCGGTCCTCGCCACCCGTACGGTCCTGGGCCCGGGGCCCGCGGACTACCGTCGCGAGATCGTGTACGCCGTCCAGTCCGCGCCCGACGGCCCGTTCGGGCCGTGGCAGTCGCTCGGCACCCCCGAGGGCGCCGACGACGAGGGCACCTCCTCGATCAGCGCGCCCTCGGCGGCCGTGGCCCCGGACGGCCGGCTGACCGTCTACGTCCGCGACTCCCGCCGCACCCTGCGCGCCCGCGAGCAGCAGCCGGACGGCGTCTTCGGCGCCTGGCAGCACCTGGGCGGCGAGGACCTGCAGAGCGACCCGGTGACGTCGGTCGACTCCGCCGGGCGGCGCCAGGTGTACGCCACCACCACCAAGTCGGTGCTGGCCTGGACCCAGCCCGCCCCGGGCGCCCCGCTCCAGGGGCCGTTCCCGACGGGCCTGCCGGCCACCACGGTCCCGCTGTCGGCGGCTCCGGAGGGCGCGGGCGTCCGGCTCTACTTCCGGCGCCCCGACTCGGGGGTCGTCCGTACGGCCCTGGTCACGGCGGGCGCCGGCAAGCCGCAGGTCTCCAGCGTCGCGGAGGCCGGCGGCCGGGCGGGCTACGGCGCGGTCGGCGTCGCGGGCCGCCTCCTGTCGGGCCGCGCGGACACGGGCGCGGTCGGCACGACGGGCCTCGGCGGCCCGCCGGCGTGGACGGAGTCGCAGATGCTCTACGCGGGCGCCCCGGCCGGCGTCCTCGAACCGGCGGGCGCGACGACGACGGCGGTCCTGGGCCTGGACGCCGAACTCCACATCACCACGACCCCGCCCAACACCCCCACCCCCCGCACCCCCTGGCACCGAGCGGTCCCCCCGAAGTAACCCCCAGCCGGTACGCCAACGGCCCCGCTCCCCCTCCCAGGGGCGCGGGGCCGACGCACATCCGGCCTCCCGGCCGCCGCCGCTACAGCACGGGCAGGTTCTTGCGGAGCTCGAAGGCCGTGACCTCCGAGCGGTACTCCTCCCACTCCTGCTTCTTGTTGCGCAGGAAGAAGTCGAAGACGTGCTCGCCCAGGGTTTCGGCGACCAGTTCGCTGCGTTCCATCAGGGAGATGGCCTCGCCGAGGTTCTGGGGGAGGGGTTCGATGCCCATCGCGCGGCGTTCGGCGTCGGAGAGGGCCCAGACGTCGTCGTCGGCGCCCGCCGGGAGTTCGTAGCCCTCCTCGATGCCCTTGAGGCCGGCCGCGAGGAGGACGGCGTACGTCAGGTACGGGTTGGCGCCCGAGTCGATCGAGCGGACCTCGACGCGCGAGGAGCCCGTCTTGCCCGGCTTGTACATCGGGACGCGGATCAGGGCCGAGCGGTTGTTGTGGCCCCAGCAGATGTACGAGGGGGCCTCGCCGCCCGAGCCGGCCGTGCGGGAGGAGCCGCCCCAGATGCGCTTGTAGGAGTTCACCCACTGGTTGGTCACCGCCGCCGTTTCCGCCGCGTGGCGAAGAAGGCCCGCGATGAAGGAGCGGCCGACCTTGGAGAGCTGGTACTCGGCGCCCGACTCGTAGAAGGCGTTGCGGTCCCCCTCGAAGAGGGAGAGGTGGGTGTGCATGCCCGAGCCCGGGTACTCCGAGAACGGCTTCGGCATGAAGGTGGCCTGGACGCCCTGCTCCAGCGCGACCTGCTTCATCACCAGGCGGAACGTCATGATGTTGTCGGCCGTCGAGAGGGCGTCGGCGTAGCGGAGGTCGATCTCCTGCTGGCCCGGGGCGCCCTCGTGGTGGCTGAATTCGACCGAGATGCCCATGGATTCGAGCATGGTGATCGCCTGGCGGCGGAAGTCCATGCCGACGTTCTGCGGAGTGTGGTCGAAATAGCCGGAGTTGTCCGCCGGTACCGGGCGGGTCCCGTCCAGCGGCTTGTCCTTCAGCAGGAAGAACTCGATCTCCGGGTGGGTGTAGAAGGTGAAGCCCAGGTCGGAGGTCTTGTTCAGGATGCGCTTGAGGACGAAGCGCGGGTCCGCGAAGGAGGGGGAGCCGTCCGGCATCAGGATGTCGCAGAACATCCGGGCGGTCCCGGGGGCCTCCGCGCGCCACGGCAGTATCTGGAACGTGCTGGGGTCCGGCTTGGCGATCATGTCGGACTCGTAGACCCGGGCGAAGCCCTCGATGGCCGAGCCGTCGAAGCCGATGCCCTCGTCGAAGGCCTGCTCCAGCTCGGCGGGGGCGACCGCGACGGACTTCAGGAAGCCCAGTACGTCGGTGAACCACAGGCGCACGAACCGGATGTCGCGCTCCTCGAGCGTCCGGAGGACGAATTCCTGCTGCTTGTCCATGCCTTCATCCTCGCAGTTCAGACGGCCTGTGCACCACTCCCCCGAGGGTGTGTGGGCACGGTCGGGCGGGCCCAGTATCGCCAGCCGCGGTTTCCGCCACATTACGCACCCTTGAAAGCTCGCGGCACCCCCGCACTGACCTCGGGGCCGTCATGAGCATTACCATCTGCGCCCATGGGGGGCTGGGAGCACATACGACGCGGGCGCATCGGGCGCCGTGTACGTCGGCGTGCCGTCATCGTGGTCGCCCTCTCCGTGCTGTTCGGAGCGCTGTTCCTGTGCGTACGTCCGGGTGAGCCGCATGCCGGGAGCGCCGGGAGCGCCTGGGCCGCCGGGACCGCCGGGGCCGCCATCACTCCGGCGACCGCGGCGCGCGCCGTCTGCGTCGCCCCCGACGAACCGCCCGGCTGCTCCCCCTTCTCGCACGTGGCCCCCGGCGTGCTGCCCGCCCCGCCGCCCGCCGTGACCGTGCCGGGCTCCGCCCCGGATCCCGTCGCGCGCGCCGCCGACGGCGGGCCGGCCCGGACGCACGGGACGCTCGCGCGCGCCCCCGACCTCCATGCCCTCCAAGTGCTGCGGACCTGACCGGTCCGGGCGCCGTACCGCGCTCCACCGGATCCATCCCTCCACCCCCCTCAGCAGAAGGATTCAGGGCACATGGCCAGCAGTACCTCTCCCGACAACAGCTCCCGCCAGGCGCGCATAGCCGAGATGCGCCGCGCCGAACGCTCCCGCGACCGGCGCAACAAGGCCCTCGCGATCACCGCCTCCGTGGCCGTCGCCGCCGCGCTCGTCGGATTCGGCGCGTGGGTGATGATCGACAAGAAGGAGAAGAAGGACGCCGCTGTGGTGGCCGCCAAGGCTCCCGTGAACGGCGAGCAGACCTGGGACGCGAAGACGCTGGGCCGCAACCACGTCGAGACCCCGGTGAAGTACCCGATGAACCCGCCGGTCGGCGGTGACCACAGCCCGCGCTGGATGAACTGCAACGGCGACGTCTACAAGAACGCGATCCCCGAGGTCAACGCCGTCCACTCGCTGGAGCACGGCGCGGTCTGGGTGACGTACGGCGAGAAGGCCGCCAAGGGCGACGTCGACGCGCTCGCCGGGACGGTGGCCAAGACCCCGTACACGCTGATGAGCCCGGTCAAGGAGCAGGCCGGCACGATCATGCTGAGCGCCTGGGGCAAGCAGCTGACGGTGGACAAGGCGGACGACCCCCGGGTCGCGCAGTTCTTCACCAAGTACGTGCAGGGCCCGCAGACCCCCGAGCCCGGCGCGGCCTGCACCAACGGGCTGGCCGAGAAGTGACCCGCACGTACTGGGCGGCCGGGACGGCCGTCCTGCTCGCGCTCCTGTTCGCGGTGGCGGCCACGGTCGCCTCCGCGAGCGGGGGCGACGGAGACGGCGACGGCTCCCGTACGTCGTCCCGCGCGCCGGGCCTCTACTCGCCGGACGCGGGCTTCGCCCGGGACATGGCCGTGCACCACCAGCAGGCGGTGGAGATGTCGTTCATCGTGCGGGACCGCACCAAGGACGAGCCGGTGCGCTCCCTCGCGTACGACATCGCCAACACCCAGGCCAACCAGCGGGGCATGCTGCTGGGCTGGCTGGACCTGTGGGGGCTGCCGAAGGTGGTGGCCGACGAGCCGCCGATGTCCTGGATGGGGTCGGCGGATCAGCACGCCGGACACGACACGGCCGGGCTCGACATGGCGGGGCACGACATGGGCGGGCACGACATGGGCGGCGCCACCGCCAAGCCCGGCGCGCTCATGCCCGGCATGGCCACCAAGGAGGAGCTCGCGCAGCTCGGCGCCACCGAGGGCCGGGACGCGGAGGTGCTCTACCTCCAGCTGATGACCGACCACCACAAGGGCGGCGTCGCGATGGCCCGGGGCTGCGCGGCGCAGTGCGAGACCCCCGCCGAGCGGGCGCTGGCCCAGGGCATGGTCGAGGCGCAGCAGTCGGAGCTCACCCTCATGGCGGACATGCTCAAACAGCGCGGGGCTGCGCCGCGCGGGTGACGGGACACGCTCGTACGGTGGTGAGAGGCGTCCTCTCACCCGTACGGGCGTGTGCTCCGCCGCGTGGGGGAGCGCCGCGGCCGAGCGCGTCCGCGACCGGCTGTGAACGGCGTTCAGGGAGGTTTCAGCGATGACGACCGCCGCAGACATCATGCACCCCGGGGCCCAGTGGATCCCCGCCACCGAGACCCTCGACCGGGCCGCCCAGCTGATGGCCCGGCTCAATGTGGGTGCCCTGCCCATCAGCGACGCCGACGAGCGGCTGTGCGGCATCCTCACCGACCGCGACATCGTCGTGAACTGCGTGGCCAAGGGGCACGACCCGGCGAAGGTCACCTGCGGTGACATGGCCCAGGGCACCCCGCGCTGGATCGACGCGGGCGCGGACGTCACCGACGTCCTGGAGGAGATGGAGAGCCACCAGATCAAGCGCCTGCCGGTCATCAGGAACAAGAAGCTGGTCGGCATGATCAGCGAGGCCGACCTGGCCCAGCACCTCTCCGAGGAGCAGCTGGCGGGCTTCGTGGAGAAGGTCTACGCGAGGCACTGACCCGATTTCCGTACCCCCGCGTCCAGGACCGCCCGCGCCACCTCGCCCGGGCGGTCCAGCATGACCAGGTGCCCCGCCGGTTCGGCGACCAGGAAGCGGGCGCCGAGCCGGTCGGCCAGCTCCGCCTGGCGCTCGCACCACCGCAGGGCCCCCCGCCCCGCCGAGCCGTCGTACCCCGCGAGGACGGTGACGGGCACGGCCGGCGGGCGCCCGGTCCGCAGCGCGAGCACCTCGGCGGCGGTGTCCGGGTAGCGGGCGTTCTCCAGCAGGGCGCCCCGCCAGACCCGGCCGGTGCGGTAGACGCGGCGTACGAGTTCCCGCGCAGCCGGGTCGGAGCCGCCGGTGCGGGAGGCCCGTACGGCGGCGCGCCGCGCGAGGGGACCCAGCGCGGCGGGCAGCCCGGCGGCGGTCAGGGCCCGGCCGAGCACGCGCGCGGCGCCGGTGCGCAGCCCGGCGGGCAGCACCGTACGGGGGTCCTCCTCGATGCTGGTGTCGACCAGGACCAGGGCCTCGGTCCGCTCGGGGTACAGGCGGGCGAAGGCCTCGGCGTGGAACCCGGCGATCGAGTGCCCGGCGACGGTGACGGGGCCGGCCAGACCGAGCGCGTCCAGCAGCCCGGCGATCCGGCGGGCCTCCCCGGCGGCGGTCGGCGGGGCGGTGGCGGGGCCGCTCAGCCCGTGCCCGGGGCGGTCGAAGCGGACCACCGTACGGCCCTGCGCGACGAGCAGCGCGGCGACGGGGTCCCAGTCGAACCAGGCCATCGCGAGCCCGGCGCTCAGCACCACGGGCGGCCCGCTCCCCTCGACGACGACGTGCAGGGGAACCCCGTCCACCCCGTCCACCCCGTCCACCCCATCGACCCCATCGACCCCGTCCACCCGTACGAATCCGCCGGTCGTCATGTGCGCCGCTCCTTGTGGACGGAGTACGCGAGCAGGCCCAGCCAGAGCGCCACGAACAGCACCTGCAGCCGCTGCCCGGCCCCGAGCGCCCACGTCCCGCGCCCGGCGGTGAACAGCGCGATGGCGGACAGGGTCCAGACCGTGGCCAGCAGCTCCAGCGCCACCAGGGCGGGTCCGTAGCGGGCGAGCGGGGCGAGCCGGCGGTAGCGGCGGGCGGCGACGGTGAGGGCGACGATCCCGACGAGGGCGCCGGTCATGGCGAGACTGCTGCTGACGGCATGCGCCTGATGGGTGGCCGGGACCAGGCCGGCGGTCTCCCGCGCGGCGCACACGGGGTCCACGGTCGGCGTGCAGCTGAGCGGGAGCCAGGCGTCGGCGGCGGTGGCCGCGCCGAAGAGGGAGACGCCGGCCCAGCCGACGACCGACCACGGGCGCCGGGATCCGCCGCCCCGCAGCAGCCAGGCGAGCCCCAGCAGGCCGCCCGCGCAGGCGAGCAGGCCGGCGGTGAAGTCGGTGGCCCGGAAGAGCCCGCCGAGCGGCTGGTCCTGGGCGGCCAGCTCGCTGACGTACGTCTCGATCGGGTTCAGGCCGGTCGAGAGGACGACCTCCAGCACCCAGGCGGTGTACGCGGCGGCGCCCAGGCCGATGAGGAGGGCGACCGGCCACGGGTTCTTCGTGAACACTCCCTTTTCGCCTTTTGTCGGCATACGGCTTGTGGACATACTGCGCATCATCCTCAACACGGCGGACCCGGTCCTACGATCAGATACCCACCCGGGGTAGGGTTCCGCCCATGACGCGCCCTGCCCAGCGCACCGCACAGCGAGCCGCCCGGTGGCCCCGGCTGCTGCTGCTCGCTGCGCTGCTCCTGGGCATCGTCACCATGCACACCCTGGGCCATCCGAGTCGGTCCCACACCATGGAGGACGCGGCTCCGGTCGCCGCCGTTGCCTCGGCCGCGCGTGCGGCCGACCACATCTCGGGCCGCGTCTCAGGCCACACCTCGGGCCACACCTCCGGCCACATCGCGGGCCACTCGTCCGGCCGGACGGCGGACCACGCCCCGGGCGACCGGGGCCCCGCCGCCGAGGCTCCGCCGGCCGGCTCCGGCATGGACCCCATGTCGGTGTGCCTGGCCGTGCTCGGCGGGCTCACCCTGCTGATCCTGGGCGCCGGACCGGCCGGCCTCCGCGACGCCGCGCCGCTCGGGGGCGCGGCCCGCGCGCCGGGCCGGTCCGGCGGACCCGACCCGCCCTCACCCCGCGAACTCCTCACCCGGCTGGCGGTACTGCGCGTATAGCGACGGGCCCGCTGCCGCCCCCGCATGCCCGCGCGGCGGCAGCAGACAGCGCCCATCCGCTCGTACGACACACGCCACGAGGTGCTTCCATGCGCTCTCTTCCCATCCGTCCCACTCGTCCCACCCGCCGCGCCGTGCTCGGCGCCACCGCCGCCCTCGCCGGTTCGGGCCTGCTCGCCGCCTGCTCCGACGGCGCCGGCATGTCCGACGGCTCCGGCATGGACCACGGCTCCATGAACCACGGCGGCCCCTCCCCCGCCGCCTCGCCGGGCGGCTACGTCGACCCCGCCGGGCCCGAGGTGCGGGCCGCCGAGGCCGCCCGCAAGGCCACCGGACCGGTCTCCGAGGTCAGGCTGACCGCCACCGCCACCCCGCTCGAACTCGGCGGCGGGCTCACCGTCCGCTCCTGGGCGTACGGGGACCGGCTCCCCGGCCAGGAGGTCCGGGTCACCGCGGGCGGCACCCTCGCCCTGACCCTGGCCAACAACCTCCCGCAGGCCACCTCCCTGCACTGGCACGGCCTCGCCCTGCGCAACGACATGGACGGGGTCCCGGGCCTGACCCAGCGGGACATCGCGCCGGGCGGGTCCTTCACGTACCGCTTCGCCGTCCCGCACCCGGGGACGTACTGGTTCCACCCGCACTCGGGGGTCCAGCAGGACCGCGGCCTGTACGCGCCGCTCATCGTCGAGGATCCGAAGGAGCCCCTCGCGTACGACAAGGAGTGGGTGGTGGTCCTGGACGACTGGGTCGACGGAGTGGACGGCTCCACCCCGGACGCGGTCCTCGCCGAACTCCGCAAGGGCATGGACATGGGGGCGGGCGGCGGCCACGCGGGCCACGGCGCCCCCGCCCCGCAGACCCCCGCCCCGCGGACCCCGGCGGCGGGCGGCCCGCCCTCGCGGCTGCTCATGGGCGGGGAGAGCGACGTCCTCGGCAAGGACCCGGGCGACGTCGCCTACCCGTACTACCTGGTCAACGGCCGGACGGCGCAGGACCCCTCGGTCTTCACCGCCAAGCCGGGCGACCGGCTCCGGCTGCGGATCGTCAACGCGGGCGGGGACACCGCCTTCCGGATCGCCCTCGGCGGCCACGAACTGACGGTCACCCACACCGACGGCTACCCGGTGGAGCACGCGAGGACGGGCTCCCTGCTGCTCGGCATGGGCGAGCGGTACGACGTCCTGGTCACCGCGCAGGACGGGGTGTTCCCGCTGACCGCACTCGCCGAGGGCAAGGGCGGGTCGGCGTCGGCCCTCGCCCTCCTGCGCACCGGGCCGGGTACGGCGCCCACGGCCGCGACCCGGCCCGCCGAGCTGGCCGGCAAGCCGCTGACGGCCGACGGGCTGCGGGCAGCGGAGCCCGCCGTGCTGACGGCCCGTACGCCGGACCGGACGATCGGGATCGAACTGACCGGCGGGATGGCGAAGTACGACTGGGCCTTCGACGGCAAGCCGTACACCCCGGACCAGCGGCACCCGGTGAGGGCGGGCGAGCGGGTCCGGCTGGAGTTCAACAACTCCACAACGATGTGGCACCCGCTCCACCTGCACGGGCACACCTTCGCCCTCGGCGGCGGTGCGGGCGGCGCACGCAAGGACACCGCGCTGATCCTGCCCGACAAGAAGCTGACGGTGGACTTCGACGCCGACAACCCCGGGCTGTGGATGGCACATTGCCACAACGTGTACCACGCGGAGGCCGGGATGATGACGGTGCTCGGCTACCAGCGGTAGCGCTCCGCCGGGGAGTCCGGCACCCGGTCCCCGGCCCGTGCCCGGCCCGTTGGCCGGAGGCCGACCGGGGGCCGACCGGGGGCCGGCCGGGAGCCAAACCCCTTTGGAGCCGTACGGGGCGCATGGCAGGCTTGGTGATCACCGCGCACACCACCCCCGTGAGGACTCCCGCCAGGTATGAGCACGCCCCCGAACCAGCCCGAGCACCCGTCCGGTCCACCGACGGAACCCGCGGGCACGCCCATACCGGCGCCGGCCTCGGACACGCCCTCCGCGCCCGAGCCGGCGCAGCCGCTCTCGCTCCGGAAGACCCCGGAGCCCACGCCGGGGCCGACCCCGGCCCCCGCCCCCGCCCCGGCCCCCGAAGCGCAGCCCGAGCCGGCCCCCGCGCCTCAGCCCGAGCCCGAGCCCACGACCGCGCCCCCGCAGGCCGCCGCCCCCGCGCCCGCCCCGGCCTTCGCGCCGCCCGCACCCATGCCCCCGGCCGCCTCCTTCGGCGCGCCGGCGGCGCCCGTACCGCCCGGGGACGCCTGGGGTGCCCACCCCGGCGCCACCCCCGGCCACCCGTGGGGCACGCCCCCGCCGGCCACCACCAACGGCCTGGCCGTCGCCGCCCTCATCCTCGGCATCGCCGCCGTGCTCATCGGCCTGATCCCGTTCATATTCTGGGCGGGCGCCCTCCTCGCCCTGGTCGGCATCGGCATCGGCATCGGCGCCCTCGTCCGCGCCTCGAAGGGCGCCGGACGCAAGTCGATGGCCGTCACCGGCACGGTCCTCGCCGTGCTCGGCCTCGGCTCCTCGGTCGGCGGCCTCTTCCTCACCGGCCTCGTCGTCACGAACGTGGCCGACGCCAAGCTCAGGGAGGGCTGGGAGGTCCCGGACGACATCGGCGGCAGCCGGCCGCCGGTCCCGAAGTTCTCGCCGAGGCCCATGCCGTCGCCTTCGCCCACGCAGGTCCCCGGCATCACTTCCGCGCTGCCGTTCGGCGAGACGTACACGTACCCGAACGGCATCAAGGTGACCCTCTCGGCGCCGAAGAAGTACGTCACCAAGAACAAGTACTCCACGGTCGGCAACGCGGTGGAGTTCACGCTCACCATCACCAACAACTCCACCGAGACCCACAACGTCATCTACGCGGTGCCCAACGTCCGCGACGACAAGGGCATGACCGCCAAGCTCGCCTTCGACGGCGGCGACGTCCCGAAGATGATCAGGGGCGACATCCTGCCGGGCGAGTCCGCCAGCGGGATCCTGGCCTACGAGGTTCCCGAGGGCACCGACCACCTCTCGGCCGACATCTCCCCCGGCATCCGGCTGCCCAGCGCGAAGTTCAGCGGCTCGATCGGCTGACCGGAACACGGCGGAAATCACGGCGCAAAACAGGGCTGAGAACACGGCAAGAGGCACGGACCCCAGGACATCGCGTCAGAAAGACGATTACACTGGGCCCGTGCCTCAACTTCGCCTCGCTCTGAATCAGATCGACTCGCAGGTCGGCAACATCGCCGCCAACGCCGACTCGGTCGTCCACTGGACCCGGCACTCCGCCGAGCAGGGCGCCCACCTGGTGGCGTTCCCGGAGATGATGCTGACCGGGTACCCCGTCGAGGACCTCGCCCTGCGCGCCTCCTTCGTAGAGGCCTCCCGTACCGCACTGCGCGAACTCGCGGAGCGGCTGGCGGCCGAGGGCTTCGGCGGACTGCCGGTCGTCGTCGGCTACCTCGACCGTACGGAGCAGGCCGCCCCGCGGCTCGGCCGCCCCGCCGGGTCCCCGGAGAACGCGGCCGCCGTGCTGTACGGCGGGAAGGTCGTCCTCCGGTTCGCCAAGCACCACCTCCCCAACTACGGCGTGTTCGACGAGTTCCGGTACTTCGTGCCGGGCGACACCCAGCCGGTCGTCCGGGTGCACGGCGTCGACGTGGCCCTGGCCATCTGCGAGGACCTCTGGCAGGAGGGCGGCCGCGTCCCGGCCACCCGCTCGGCCGGGGCCGGCCTGCTGATCTCCGTCAACGCCTCCCCGTACGAGCGCAACAAGGACGACCTGCGCCTCGAACTGGTGCGCAGGCGTGCCAAGGAGGCCGGCTGCACCCTCGCCTACCTGGCGATGATCGGCGGCCAGGACGAGCTGGTCTTCGACGGGGACTCGATCGTCGTCGACGCCGACGGCGAGGTCATCGCCCGCGCCCCGCAGTTCTCCGAGGGCTGCGTCCTGGTCGACCTCGACCTGCCGGCCGCCCGCGCCGACGCCCCCGAGGGCCTCGTCGACGACGGGCTGCGGATCGACCGCGTGATCCTCTCCGGGGAGCCGGTGGAACCGTACGAGCCCGTGGTCACCGGCGGGTACGCCGACCGCCTGGACGACGACGAGGAGATCTACGACGCGCTGGTCGTGGGGCTGCGCGCGTACGTCAAGAAGAACGGGTTCCGCTCCGTCCTGATCGGGCTCTCCGGCGGCATCGACTCCGCGCTCGTCGCCGCCATCGCCTGCGACGCGATCGGCGCGCAGAACGTGTACGGCATCTCGATGCCCTCGAAGTACTCCTCGGACCACTCCAGGGGCGACGCCGCCGATCTGGCCGACCGGACCGGCCTGAACTTCCGGACCGTGCCGATCGAGCCGATGTTCGACGCGTACATGGGCTCGCTGGGCCTGACCGGCCTGGCGGAGGAGAACCTCCAGTCCCGGCTGCGCGGCACCATGCTGATGGCGGTCTCCAACCAGGAGGGCCACATCGTGCTGGCCCCGGGCAACAAGTCTGAGCTGGCCGTCGGCTACTCCACCCTGTACGGCGACTCGGTGGGCGCGTACGGCCCGATCAAGGACGTCTACAAGTCGGACGTCTTCCGGCTCGCGCGGTACCGCAACCGGGCCGCGGCCGAGCGCGGCGAGACCCCGCCGATCCCGGAGAACTCCATCGTGAAGCCGCCGAGCGCCGAGCTGCGCCCGGGGCAGGTGGACACGGACTCGCTGCCCGACTACCCGGTGCTCGACGCGATCCTGGAGCTGTACGTGGACCGCGACCAGGGCATCGACGCGATCGTCGAAGCCGGCTTCGACCGCGCACTGGTCGCCAAGACCCTGCGGATGGTGGACACGGCGGAGTACAAGCGGCGCCAGTACCCGCCGGGCACGAAGATCTCCGCGAAGGGCTTCGGCAAGGACCGCCGGCTGCCCATCACGAACGGCTGGCGCGAGCACGCGTAGCCGCTGCCGCCGGGGTCGAGCGGGAGAAACGGAAGAGACGGGAGAAGGGGGCCTCGCCGCCGACGCGGCGGGGCCCCCTTCTCACCCGTACGGGGGTACGGGCTACTGCTTCACGGTCAGCCGCGCGGCGATCGGCAGGTGGTCGCTGCCGGTGCGCGGCAGGCTCCAGGAGGCTTCCGGCGTGATCCCGCGGACCATGATCTGGTCGATCCGGGCCATCGGGAACTGGGCCGGCCAGCTGAATCCGAAACCGTCGCCCGCCGCGCCCTGCGTGGAGCGCATCTGCGAGGTGACGTCGGACAGGGACCGGTCGTTCATGGTGCCGTTGAGGTCGCCGAGCAGGATGACCTTCTTCAGCGGTTCGGCGGCGAGCGCCGAGCCCAGGGCGGCGGCGCTGTTGTCGCGCTGGTTGGCGGTGAAGCCGGCGTTGAGCTTGACCCGCACGGAGGGCAGGTGGGCGGCGAAGACGGCGATCTTGCCGTACGGGCTGTCCACGGTGGCGCGCATGGCGCGGGTCCAGCCCATCTTGATGTCGACGGGAGCGCTGGCGCTCAGCGGGTACTTGCTCCACACGCCGACCGTGCCCTCGACGGAGTGGTACTTGTACCCGCCGGCCAGGGCCTGCTCGTAGACGGGGACGGCGCTGCCCTTGAGCTCGGTCAGGGCCAGCACGTCGGCGCCGGACCTCGCGATCCGGGCGGCGGTGTCCTGCGGGTCGGGGTTGTCGGCGTCGACGTTGTGGGTGGCGACCATCAGGTTGCCGCCGGAGCCGGACTTGTCGAGGACCAGGCTGCCGAAGAGGTTCACCCAGACGACGGCCGTCAGCAGTATCGCGATCAGCGCGGTGGCCGACTTGCGCACGACGGCGGCGGCGAGCAGGAGCGGCACGGCCAGGCCCAGCCAGGGCAGGAAGGTCTCGGTGAGGCTGCCGAGGTTGCCCACGTCGTTCGGCAGCTCGGCGTGGAAGATCATGATCAGCGAGATCAGGGCGGCCAGGGCCGCGGTCACGATCCCGCGCCGCCAGATGCCCCGGTCCCGGCGCAGCCCGGCCAGTCGGCGCCGGAGGCGGGATCCGGAGGGCTCGGGCTCCGAGCCGCCGTTCCCCGTCTCCGTCATGTACGCCTGTGCCATGCCACTGCCCTCGCTGCCGTGCTTGCGCTCCGTCCCCGCACCTTGACCCTAGGCGATCGACGGAGCCTTCCGTGCCGTTGTTCCGGCCGTACGTCCGGGAGGACGAACGGCCGTGTGGCCGAGGTTCCGCTTGTCACGAAACGCGTACATTGCCTCCCGCGCGCGCCGAACCGCCGGTGAGGGGACCATGAGAGGTCCAAGAGGGGGCCATGAGGGTGCAGGGAGTGGTCCTCGCGTGCGGCAGGAGTGTGACGTACGGGCCCTCTCACCACTTTCGCCACGGCCCTGGCAGGTGCCACCATGGTGGGTGAGTCCGGGGACGCCGTAAGGGCGCCTCGAGATGACATCAAGGAGCAGTTGCAATGACGCATGCCGTTTCGCCTGCCCGCGAAGCCTCCTCCCCCACCCTGTACGGAGGAACGGGCACCCGGCGGATCACCGTCCGCGACCTCACCCTCGCCAAGGAGCGCGGCGAGAAGTGGCCCATGCTCACCGCCTACGACGCGATGACCGCGTCCGTCTTCGACGAGGCCGGCATCCCGGTCATCCTGGTCGGCGACTCCATGGGCAACTGCCACCTCGGCTACGAGAACACCGTCCCCGTGACGATGGACGAGATGACCATGCTGTCGGCGGCCGTCGTGCGCGGCACCGGCCGGGCCCTGGTCGTCGGCGACCTGCCGTTCGGCTCGTACCAGGAAGGCGCCGTGCAGGCGCTGCGCAGCGCCACCCGCCTCGTGAAGGAGGCCGGTGTCGGAGCCGTGAAGCTGGAGGGCGGCGAGCGCTCGCTGCACCAGACCGACATGATCGTGCAGTCCGGCATCCCCGTCATGTCCCACCTGGGCCTGACCCCGCAGTCCGTGAACGCCATGGGCTACCGGGTGCAGGGCCGCGGCGACGAGGCCGCGCACCAGCTGCTGCGCGACGCCAAGGCGGCGCAGGACGCGGGCGCCTTCGCGGTGGTGCTGGAGCTGGTCCCGGCCGAGCTGGCCGCCGAGGTCACCCGCTCCCTGCACATCCCGACGGTCGGCATCGGGGCCGGCGCGGAGTGCGACGCGCAGGTGCTGGTGTGGACGGACATGATGGGCCTGACCGGCGGGAAGATGCCGAAGTTCGTGAAGCAGTACGCGAACCTGCGCGCCACCATGGGCGACGCGGCGAAGGCCTTCGCCGAGGACGTGGTCGGCGGAACGTTCCCGCAGGCCGAGCACAGCTTCCACTGACCGGGTAGCCCCGTACCGACAGCCCGCCGACGCGTCGTCGGCGGGCTGTCGGCTTCCGGCCTTCTTCCTGTCGGTCGCCTGTCGGAGCGTTGTCGGTGGCGGATGGTCCCATGGCGGACATGACGCGAAACGACAAGAATCCCGTGAACGGCTCGCACGCCGTCGAGGTACGGGGGCTGGTCAAGCACTACGGCGAGACGAAGGCCCTGGACGGGGTCGACCTGGACGTCCGCGAGGGCACGGTCCTCGGTGTCCTCGGCCCCAACGGCGCCGGCAAGACCACCCTCGTACGCTGCCTCTCCACCCTGATCGTCCCGGACGCCGGGACCGCGACCGTCGCAGGCTACGACGTGGTCCGCCAGCCGCGGCAACTGCGCCGCACCATAGGCCTCACCGGCCAGTACGCCTCGGTCGACGAGAAGCTCTCCGGCTGGGAGAACCTCTACATGATCGGCCGGCTGCTCGACCTGTCCCGCAAGGACGCCCGGTCCCGTGCCGACGAGCTGCTGGAGCGGTTCTCGCTCACCGACGCCGCCAAGAAGGCCACGATGAACTACTCCGGCGGCATGCGCCGCCGGCTCGACCTGGCCGCCTCGATGATCGGCCGCCCGGCCGTGCTCTACCTGGACGAGCCGACCACCGGCCTCGACCCCCGTACCCGCAACGAAGTGTGGGACGAGGTGCAGCGGATGGTCGCCGAGGGGGCCACCGTCCTGCTCACCACCCAGTACATGGAGGAGGCCGAGCAGCTCGCGAGCGAGCTGACGGTCATCGACCGGGGCAAGGTCATCGCCAACGGCAAGGTCGACGAGCTGAAGGCCCGGGTCGGCGGCCGGACCCTGAAGATCCGCCCCGTCGCCGCGTCCGACCTGCCGGGCATGGCCCGCTCGCTGGCCGAGGCCGGGCTCGACGGGGTCGCCGGTACGCAGGCGGTCCCGGACGAGGGCGTACTGCTGGTCCCGATCCTGAGCGACGAGCAGCTGACCGCCGTGGTCGGCCTGCTGGCCGCCCGCGGGTACGCGATCGCCGACCTCGGCACGTACCTGCCGAGCCTGGACGAGGTCTTCCTCGCCATCACGGGCCAGCGGCCCACCTCGGTCGAGGACGCGCGGTCCACCGAGCAGAACGAGCACGACGAGCAGACCAAGGGGGTCGCGGCATGAGCACCGGAACCACGACGAAGCCCGCCGCCGCGGCGGCCACCGCGGCAGCGCCGGCGCCGTCCGCGGCCGCGGATGGCGAGGGCCGGATCGGCCTGCGGGCCAATCTGCGGCACATCGGCGCCCTGGTGCGCCGCAACGCCCTGCAGATCAAGCAGGACCCCGAGTCGATGTTCGACGTCCTGTTCATGCCGATCATCTTCACGCTGCTGTTCGTCTTCGTCTTCGGCGGAGCGATCTCCGGCAAGGGCCAGCAGGAGGCGTACGTCAACTACGTAGTGCCGGGCCTGATGGCCATGATGGGCATGAACATCGCCATGGGTGTCGGCACCGGCGTCAACGACGACTTCAAGAAGGGCGTGATGGACCGGTTCCGGTCCATGCCGATCGCCCGGTCGTCCGTCCTCATCGCCAAGATCGTCGTCGAGCTCGGCCGGATGATGGTCGCCATCGCGATCCTGCTCACCGTGGGCTTCATGCTCGGCCTGTCGATCAAGACCTCGGTGTTCGACCTGCTGCTGTCCATCGGCCTGTCGGCGGTCTTCGGCGCCTCGCTGATGTGGATCTTCATCCTGCTCGGTCTCACCCTGAAGACCGCGCAGGCCGTGCAGGGCATGGCGATGCTGGTCCTGATGCCGCTGCAGTTCGGCAGCTCGATCTTCGCCCCGCCGTCGACCATGCCCGACTGGCTGCAGTCCTTCACGGACTACAACCCGCTGTCCAACCTGGCCGACGCGGCCCGCGGCCTGATCAACGGCGGTGCGGTCGCCCACCCGGTGACGATGACCCTGATCTGGTCGGTGGCCATCACGGCGGTCACCATGCCGCTCGCGGTCCGCAAGTTCCGCCAGAAGACCTGATCCGGGCCGGCCGGTCCGTTCCGGATCGCGTCCCGGGCGGGCCCCGTACGGGGGGCCGGGTCAGATGAGGGCGGTGGCTTCCTCCAGGGTGAGGCCGCCGCCTTCGGCGTATGCCGAGGCGTACGCGGCTTCGCCCAGCGCGGCGCGCGTCAGCTCCTCGGCGCGGGCCGCGTCCTTGCGTTCCGTGCTGATGGGGAAGTGCTGGGCCGGCAGGTGGGCGCGGTACGCGCCGAGCAGCCGCGCGGCGTCGTACGCGTGCCGCCCGCCACCGAGGCTGACGTGCGAGAGGGCCGCCGACAGCAGGTACACGGCGGGCATGTGCGGGGCGACCATGAGGGCGAGGGGGTCCCGGGCGCCCCCCATGGCCTTCCGGAGACGGGCGAGGGCGTCCGCGTACGCGCCGCCCTGGTTGTCCAGCCAGGCCATCGTGCCGACCAGGAACCCCTCGAAGATGGCGAAGGCGCCGAGCGCGAACTCCTCGTGCAGCATCTGGAGCTGGCGGCGGGCCTCGGGGATGCGGCCGGTGCAGCCGTAGACGGCCGCGAGGAACATCCGGGCGGCCGGCAGGGCCTCGTTGCCGTGGGTGAGCGGGGTGTCCAGGATCTCGGTGAGGATCTCCTCGGCCCGGGCGACCTCGCCGCTCTCGACGAGGGTCCCGGCCATCCGCACGCGCAGGACCGTGACCTGGGACAGGGCGCCGAGCCGCTCGGCGTGCTCGATCGCGGACCGGAAGTCCTCCGTGGCCGCCGCGTACTCGCCCCGCTTCTCGCGGGATTCGGCGCGGGCGGACAGGGCCTCGGCGCAGCCCCAGTCGTCGCCCAGCGACTCGAAGACGGCGTGGCTCTCGTCGGCGTCGCGGGTGGCGTCCCCGGACCAGTCGGCCCGGTTGGCCAGCACGTTGGCCCGTACCTGGAGGGCGGCGGCCAGCTCCCAGCGGTAGTCCAGCTCCCGGGCGGTGTCGACGGTGGCGTCGAGGACCTGCCGGAGCAGGGCGGGGTCCCCGGCGATCATCACGGCGTAGATCCACAGGCCGCCGGGGGTCCGGCAGGTCTGCGGCAGGCCGGGGCGGTAGGCGGCGACGACCTGCTCGATCTGGTCCCGGATCTCGGGCGCGGTCCAGCTCTCGTTGGTCTGGTCGCGCGAGGCGAGCTGGATCAGCCGGATGCCGCGCCAGGCCTCGGTGAGCAGTTCCCCGCTGTACGGCGGGGGCGTGTCGACGAGCTCTGCGTACACCGGCTCGGCGGGGGCGACGGGCGCGCGGAAGGGGTCGGGGATGAGCGCGCCGGCGGCGTTGGACCAGTGCCGGGACTCGGCGCGCAGGTCGTGCATCTGCCAGTACCAGGCGAGGGCGTGGACCAGGCAGAGCACCTCGTCGGTGTCGCGGGCGGCGACGGCGCGGCGCAGCGCGGTACGGAGGTTCTCGTACTCGGTGGCCAACCGCTCGGTGGCCTCGCGCTGGCGTCGGCCGCGCAACAGCGGCGCGGTGGTGCGGGCCAGTTCGCGGTAGTACGTGAGGTGGCGGCGCTCGGCGGCGGCGCGGTCCCCGGCGGCCTCGGCGAGCCGCTCGGCGGCGTACTCGGCGACGGTCTCCAGGAGGCGGTAGCGCATTTCGGTGCCGTCGGGGCCGGGGGCGGCGACGACGAGGGACTTGTCGACGAGGGAGCCGAGGAGGTCCAGGACGTCGGGGGTGCCGGGGGCGGCGGGGGTGGCGGAGGTGCCGGGGGCGGCGGGGGCGGCGGGGGCGGCGCAGACGGCTTCGGCGGCGGCCACGTCGCAGCCGCCGGCGAAGACGGAGAGCCGGCGCAGGACGGTGCGTTCGGATGCGTCGAGCAGGTCCCAGGACCAGTCGACGACGGCGCGCAGGGTCTGCTGGCGGGGCAGTACCGTACGGGCGCCGCCGGTCAGGAGCCGGAAGCGGTCGTCGAGCCGGTCCGCGATCTGACGCGGGGTGAGCAGCCGCAGCCGGGCCGCCGCCAGCTCGATGGCGAGCGGCAGCCCGTCGAGGCGGCGGCAGATCTCGGCGGCGGCCTCGGGGTCGTCGTCGGTGCGGAACCCCGGCCGGGCAGCGGCCCCCCGGTCTCCCAGGAGCCGGAGCGCGACGGGGTCGGGCAGCGGCTCCACCGGGCGCAGGAACTCCCCCGGCACGCCGAGCGGTTCGCGGCTGGTGGCCAGGATCCGGACGCCGGGGCAGCGGGCGAGGAGCTCCTCGGCGAGCTCGGCGGCGGCGCCGATGACGTGCTCGCAGTTGTCCAGGATCAGCAGCATCCGCCGCCGGGCGCAGTGCTCCGCGAGCCGGTCGAGGGGCTGGTCCCCGGCGCGGTCGGTCAGCGCCCGCAGCTCCTCGGCGGCGGCGCCGCGCAACTTGGTCTCGCGTGCGCCGAGCGCGGTGAGGGCGGCCTCGGCGACGTCCTCGGGGTCGTCCACGGGGGCCAGCTCCACGAACCAGACCCCGTCGGGCCAGGCCTGGGCGGCGTGCTCGGCGGCCTGCTCGGCGGCCTGCTCGGCGGCGTGCTCGGCGGCCTCCTGGGACAGCCGCGTCTTGCCCGCTCCGCCGGGCCCGAGCAGGGTGACGAGCCGCGCGCGCCCGAGATCCGCGCCGATGACCCGGATGTCCCCCTCGCGCCCCACGAAACTGGTCACCCGCGCCCGCAGGTTCCCCGGCCGGGGAATCCCGAGTGCCCCCGGAGCGCGGCTCTGCCCGGGAGCCGCCGGGTTGCCGGGGCCGGGGGCCGGGACGGGGGCCGGGGCGGGGGTCGGGGGGAGGGGGTGCGGGGTCAGGAGTTCGGTGTGGAGGGCGCACAGGGCCGGGCCCGGGTCCGTGCCCAGGCGGGCGGCCAGGTCCTGCCGGACGGCTTCGTAGGCGGCCAGCGCCTCCGCCGGGCGGCCCGTGTCCCGCAGGGCCCGGATCCGCAGGGCCTGGAGCGGCTCGTCCAGCGGGCGCTCCCCGCACAGGACGGTCAGCTCCGGGAGGGCCCGCTCGGCCTGGCCCAGCGCCAGGGCCGCCGCGAGCCGGCCCCGGCGCGCGTCCAGACGTACGGCCTCCCAGCGGGCGGACTCGGCCGCCGCGTCCGGCAGGTCGGCCAGCGCCGGGCCGCGCCACAGGCCCAGGGCCTCGTCGTACAGGGCGGCCGCCTCGGCCGGGTCCTGCGCCGCGGCGCCGGCCCGGGCGAGCCGCTCGAAGCGGTACAGGTCGACGTCCTCGCCCGCCGCGACCAGCAGGTACCCGCCCTCCACCGAGCGCACCGCCCCGTGTCCCAGCGCCCTGCGCAGCCGGCCCACCAGCGCCTGGAGCGCGGCCGGAGCATCCGCCGGGCGGTCGCCGTCCCACACCTGCTCCACCAGCAGGTGCACCGTCACGGCCCGCCCCGGGCGCAGCGCGAGCGCGGTCAGCAGCGCCCGCAGGCGCGCTCCGCCGACGGCGACGGGGCTCCCGTCGTCGCGGCTGGCCTGGGCAGTGCCGAGAATCGTGTAACGCACCGGCCCATTGTCGCTGTCCCGGGGCCCGGCCCCGTACTCCTTTTGGCCCCCTGCCCGGGGTAGGTTTCGCCGCATGGGTCATCAGGGCAGCCGCAGCGAGCGGCAGATCAGTTCCGTATTCCTCGGCATCTTCGCCGTCATGGCGGTCACCGGTTGGGCCGTGTGGACGGGGTACTCGACGAGCACCGGGCTCGCCGTGTTCCTCTTCGTCACCTCGGCCTGGATCGTCTCGCTCTGCCTGCACGAGTACGCGCACGCCCGCACGGCCCTGCACAGCGGCGACCTCTCGGTCGGGGCCAAGGGCTACCTGACGCTGAATCCGCTGAAGTACACGCACGCGCTGCTGAGCATCGTCCTGCCGGTGATCTTCGTGATCATGGGCGGGCTGGGCCTGCCCGGCGGCGCGGTGTACATCGAGCGAGACCGGATCCAGGGCCGCTGGAAGCACAGCCTCATCTCGGCGGCGGGCCCGCTGACCAACGTGGCCTTCGCCGTCGTGTGCACGGCGCCGTTCTGGCTGAACGCCCTCGACGGGGTCCCGATGGCGTTCCGCTTCGCGCTCGCCTTCCTCGCGCTGCTCCAGGTCTCGGCAGCGATCTTGAACTTCCTGCCGGTGCCGGGCCTGGACGGCTACGGGATCATCGAGCCCTGGCTCTCCTACCGGATCCGCCGCGAGGTGGCGCCGCTGGCGCCGTTCGGGCTGATAGCCGTGTTCGCGCTGCTGTGGATCCCGGAGGTCAACGGGTACTTCTTCGACGTGGTGCGCAACCTGCTGTCCACGCTGGGCGTGTCCGACCTGGAGACCTTCTGCGGCCGCGACCTCTACCGCTTCTGGCAGGACACGAACGGCTTCTGCGCGGCCCCGCAGTAAGTCCTACCCGGCGGAGCGCGCGGCCTTCTCCGCCTTCGCCTTGCGCAGGTAGAACCAGGCCATGTTCGACGTGAGCCCGGCCAGCAGCACCCACACGATCCCCAGGAAGCTGCCCTCCACGAAGGCGACCACGGCCGCGGCCACGGCTAGGACGCAGACGACGATGGCGAACACGGCAAGGCGGGGCATGGGGAACAGCTCCTCGGCGACACGGAACGGGGTCGAGCCCCACCAGTGTCCCCCATCCCCCGCAGTACTCCCGTAAAGCCGCCGACCGAGCCCCGCACTCCGCTTCCGCCCCGTTTTCATCGTTTCCCGATCTTCCGCGCGGCGCGCCGCTACGGTTCGCCGGGTACGGAAGGACGACAGTCCGGCCTGCACGGTCCGCGCGGCCGAAGCCGGGCGACTGGGGGGATGGACGTGCAGGAGATCTCAAAGGGCGCCAACGTCAGCCTGACGGCCCTCAGCGAAGACGCCGGGGCCGTGGTGGTGAGCCTGAGCTGGAGCAGCGTGTCGGGGGCCGGCGACGCCGACGTCTCGGTGCTCCTCGTCGACGGGAACGGCAAGGTCCGCAGCGAGAACGACTTCTACTTCTACAACAACCCGGCGGCCGCCGACGGAAGCGTGCAGTTGCTGGGGAAGACGCCGACCGGGAGCGGGGACGAGGACCGCATCAGCGTGGACCTCACCGCCGTGCCCGAGGGGGTCGAGCGGATCGTGGTGGCGGCCAGCCAGTACGGGGGCGCCCGGTTCGGCGACCTGGACGATCTGCGGATGACGGTCGCGGACCGCTCCGGCGAGCCGCTGGTCGGGTTCTCCATCCACGACGCGGGCGTGGAGACCGCGTTCATCTTCGGTGAGCTGTACCGGCGCGCCGAGGAGTGGAAGTTCCGCGCGGTCGGGCAGGGCTACGAGACCGGGCTGGCCGGTCTGGCCACCGATTTCGGCATCGCCGTCAACGAGGAGGCGGACGAGACCGAGGAGACGGGCGAGACGGGCGAAGCGGGCGAAGCGGGCGACGGCGCCGAGGCCATCGAGATGGCGAAAGCCGCCGACGCCGTGCCCGCCGCGAAGACCGGGCCGGTCGCCGCGCCCGCGACCGGGGCCCCGGCCCCCACCCCCACGGAGCCGGTCGCGGTGCCCGCCCAGACCCGCGGCCGGGGCCCTCGTACGACCAAGAAGAAGGTCACCCTGCCCAAGGTGGCCAAGAGCTCGCTCGCCGAGAACGACTCCTGGCGCCCGGCCCGGCTGTTCCCCGTACCGACGCTGAAGAGCGACAAGGAGCGGGAGGTGCGCGCCACCTCGGTGCTGCTGTCCGTCATGGCACAGGTACCGGAGTTCGGCCGCCGCCTCACCGCCGCGTTCGGCGCCCCCGCGGGCCGGATGCAGACCTTCACCGAGGTGTCCCTCCCCCACGGCGACACCCCGCGCCGCCCGGACGGGGTGATCCGCGTCGAGCGCGCCGGGAAGCTCTGGACGGCACTGGTCGAGACCAAGACGAACGGCAACCCGCTCAAGCCCGAGCAGGTCCAGCAGTACACGGACATCGCCGCCCGCCGCGGCTACGAGGCCGTGATCACGCTCTCCAACGACGTCGCCCTCGAAGGCGCGGCGATGGTGGACGTCAAGACCGACGGTCGGCGCAAGCACAAGGTCAGCCTCTGGCACCTGTCCTGGGCCGAGGTGGCCCACCAGGCCCAGATGCTGATCCGTCACGAGGGCGTGGGCAACGCCGCGCACGCCTGGCTGCTCCAGGAGCTGCTGGAGTACCTCCAGCACGAGCAGTCGGGCTGCCACGGCTTCCAGAACATGGGCGCCGCCTGGGTGCCCGTACGCAAGGGGATCGAGGACGAAACCCTCGCCTCCGACGACACGCGCGCCGTCGAGGTCGTCGAGAGCTGGGAGCGGCTGATCCGCCAGGTCTGCCTGCGCCTGGGCGGAGAGCTCGGGCAGAAGGCGCTCCCGGTGCAGCGGGTGCGGCGCGGCAGCGATCCGCAGGCGCGCCGGACGGCCGCGGCGCAGAAGCTGTGCCTGGACGGGCGGCTCACCGCGGAGCTGCGCATCGACGGGACGAGCAGCGTCATCGCGGTGACCGCCGATCTGCGGACGGGCAAGGTCCGCACCTGCGTGGACGTGCCGGCACCGGAGGGCTCGTACCCGCTGACCACGGTGAAGCGGCTGGTGCGGCTGCTGGCCGAGGCTCCGGCGGACCTGCACGTGGAGAGCCTCGTCGAGGGCGGCAACGGGCCGCGCGGCACCCTGGAGCGGCTGCGCCCCGAGCCCGGCGACCTGCTGCCCAAGGGCGGCGCCGCGCTCACCGGGTTCCGGCTCTCGCTGATCAAGGGCATGGGCAACACCCGTGGCAATACGGAGTCCGGTTTCATCCGTAGCGTCGACGAGGCCGTGGACCGCTTCTACCAGGGGGTCGTGGCGCATCTGGGGCCCGTGGAGGCGCGCGCCGGGCGCCGGGGCTGATACCGGCCGAGGTACCGCTGCGCCCGTCGGGGGCGCAGCGGCGGCGGCTCAGACGTCCGTGACGCGCAGGCCCGTGTGGGCCTTGTAGCGGCGGTTGGTGGAGATGAGGTTGGCCACCAGGGACTCGACCTGGTGGGCGTTGCGCAGACGGCCCGCGAAGACCCCGCGCATGCCCGGGATACGGGCGGCCAGGGCCTGGACGATGTCCGTGTCGGCGCGGGATTCGCCGAGGACCATCACGTCGGTGTCGATCTCCTCGACCGACTCGTCCTGGAGCAGGACCGCCGAGAGGTGGTGGAAGGCCGCCGTCACGCGGGAGTCGGGGAGCAGCGCCGCGGCCTGCTGGGCCGCGCTGCCCTCTTCGACCCGGAGGGCGTACGCGCCCTGCTTGTCGAAGCCCAGCGGGTTGACGCAGTCCACCACGAGCTTGCCCGCGAGGTCCTCGCGCAGGGCTTCGAGGGTCTTGGCGTGGCCCTCCCACGGCACCGCGATGATCACGATGTCGCTGCGGCGCGCGCACTCGGCGTTGTCCGCGCCCTCCACGCCGAGGCCCAGCTCGTCGGCGGCGCTCTGCGCGCGCTCGGCGGCGCGGGAGCCGATGATCACCTTCTGGCCGGCCCGGGCCAGCCGGTAGGCCAGGCCCCGGCCCTGGTCACCGGTGCCGCCGAGGACGCCGACGACGAGGCCGGAGACGTCCGGCAGATCCCACGGGTCCTTGGCGGGCGCCTTCGCCGCGGCCTGGGCGGGCGGATTCTGAGTGCTGTCTGTGGAGGTCATGGGGGCGAGGGTAATGCCGTGATCCCGAGAGGCGAACGGACGTGAACCGACGCCGTCGGGCGAACCGGGGCGAAGTGCCCCCGTAGGTCCCTTTCCTACGGCAGGATGCCGATATGGACGCCGTGAGGGTCGCGCTGCTGCGCGAGGTGCTCGCCGGTACGCAGTGGCCCGGCGCCGCGCGCCGCTTCGCCGGATCGCTGCGGCACTCGGTCGTACCGGCCGGCGGGAACCTGCTGCTGGTGGGGACCGAGCAGTACGAGCCGTGGCATCTGGCGGCGCACCTGGTGGACGAGGCCGCCTGGTCCGGGCTGCCGGAGCTGGCGCCCATGCTCGTACGGCACCGGGTGCCGCCCGGGCAGCCGGCGCACCTGTCGGTGGGGCTGGGCCGGCTGGAGGGGGCCCGGCGCGGGCACACGCTGCTGGTGGTGGCCCCGGAGCAGCCCGGGGCGGGGCTGCTGGAGCGGGTGCACGACGCCCGGCGCGCGGGGGCGACCGTACTGTCGCTGCACGGCGGGGACCCGGATCTCGCCGCGCTCGCGCACGACGCCCTGTCGGTACGGGAGGGCGCCGGCGAGCTGGACCTGGACACGGTGCAGCACCTGGTCAGCGCGGCGGCCGGGGAGAACGGCCTGCCGGTGCAGAGCGGGCCGCGGCGGTTGCGGGACCGGCTGGCACGGCTGGCCGACCAGCTGACCGCGCCGCCGCCCAGCCCCTGGTAGGCCGCGAGGCGCTATGGCGCCATGGCCCTACGGCCCTACAGCCCTACAGCCCTACGGCCCTACGGCGCGCTCGTACCCTCGTCCTCTTCGCGGGACTTGTCGTTCCAGTTGGGGTCGTTCTGCCATTCGAGGTTGCGCTCCTGCGCGGTCTCCATGGCGTGGGCCGCTTCCTCCGGCGTGGAGTACGGGCCGAAACGGTCCTTCGCCGGACACTCCGGGCCTTCCTCCACCTTGTTGTGGACCAGGCAGTAGTACCATTCGCCGGGTTTGCCCACCTGGCGCTTCTTGAACAGGGCCATCGTCCTCGGGCTCCTCTCGATACCGCTCTCTGCCGCCATGCTGCCCCATCCCCGCTGGATACACTCGCTTGCATGTCTGGCCAGTCGCTGCTCGTACCAGGCGAGCTCTCTCCCGCCCGTTCCGTTCCCGGAAACATCCGCCGGCCCGAGTACGTGGGCAAGCCCGCGCCCACTCCGTACACCGGACCGGAGGTGCAGTCCGCCGCGACCATCGAGGCCATGCGCATCGCCGGCCGGATCGCCGCCCAGGCGATGGAAGAGGCCGCCAAGCTGATCGCCCCGGGGGTGACCACCGACGAGCTGGACCGGGTCGCGCACGAGTACATGTGCGACCACGGCGCCTACCCGTCGACGCTGGGCTACCGGGGCTTCCCGAAGTCCCTGTGCTCCTCGGTGAACGAGGTCATCTGCCACGGCATCCCCGACTCCACCGTCCTGCGCGACGGCGACATCGTGAACCTCGACGTCACCGCGTTCATCGGCGGCGTGCACGGCGACAACAACGCCACGTACCTGTGCGGGGAGGTGGACGAGGAGTCGCGGCTGCTGGTGGAGCGCACCCGCGAGGCCCTGAACCGGGCCATCAAGGCCGTCAGGCCGGGCCGCCAGATCAACGTGATCGGCCGGGTCATCGAGTCGTACGCGAAGCGCTTCGGCTACGGCGTGGTCCGGGACTTCACCGGGCACGGCATCAACTCGTCCTTCCACTCCGGCCTGATCATCCCGCACTACGACAGCCCGCACGCCACGACCGTCATCGAGCCCGGGATGACCTTCACGATCGAGCCGATGCTGACCCTGGGCACGCACGAGTACGACATGTGGGCGGACGGCTGGACCGTCGTCACGAAGGACCGGAAGCGCACCGCGCAGTTCGAGCACACACTGGTCGTGACGGACACGGGCGCCGAGATCCTCACCCTTCCGTAACAGCTCTCCGTAAAAGCTCTCCCCAAAATCACTCCGGAAGGGTTTTACCGACAAGGCGTCGGGAAGAGATTGACTTAGGTAACCCTAAGCGCGAGGATCGGGCGTGGCGGCCGTGCCGTCACGCCCGCCGGGCTCCGTTGTTCCTCGTCCCGTCTTCGGAGGATTGTCTTGGACGCCTTCTCTACGGTCATCCGTGTCGCGTCGCACGAGCAGCACACCGAGGCAGAGACCTCGACGTTCATGAGCGACCTGCTCGGCGGCCGTCTCGGGGTGGACGCGTACGCGCGCTACACCGAGCAGCTGTGGTTCGTGTACCGGGCTCTGGAGGATGCGGCCGAGTCCCTGAAGGACGACCCGGTGGCGGGCCCGTTCATACGGCCCGAGCTGATGCGCGTGGCCGAGATCGAGCGGGATCTGGCACACCTGCGCGGCCCCTCGTGGCGCGAGACGCTGGTCGCGCTGCCCGCGACCGAGGCCTACGCGGCCCGCGTGGCGCAGTGCGCGGCCACCTGGCCCGGCGGGTACGTCGCCCACCACTACACCCGCTACCTGGGCGACCTCTCGGGCGGCCAGATCATCCGCGACAAGGCGGAGCGGGCCTGGGGCTTCACGCGCAAGGGTGACGGTGTGCGGTTCTACGTCTTCGCGGACATCTCCAACCCCGCGGCCTTCAAGCGGACCTACCGCGAGCTGCTGGACTCGATCGCCGCGGACGACCTGGAGAAGCAGCGCATCATCGACGAGTGCAAGCGCGCCTTCGACTTCAACGGCGCGGTCTTCCGCGAGCTGGGCGCGGAGTTCCCGCTGAGCGCCTGACGCTCCCCCGTACGGACGACACCCCCGGCGCCCGCCGCCCGGCGCCGGGGGTGTCGCGGCTGCCCCGCCTGCCCCGCCCCGCGCCGTCAGTCGCCGTGGGTCAGCCAGAGGGCCAGGCCGACGCCGATGAGTACGACCTCGACGGCCTTGGCGCAGACGAGGGCGAGTGCGGCGCCGATGCTGCCCGCCACGATGCGGTTCGTACGCTGCGCCGGGGTCCGGGGCCGCCGCCAGGTGAGGGCCGCCAGGCCCAGCGGGAGCAGGTACGGGAGGGAGAGCCAGAGCGGGGAACGCGGCAGGTCGGAGGCCGCGTAGCTCAGGCCGCCGGCCACCAGCGTCAGCGCGGTGAACAGCGCGGGGACCAGCAGCCACGGCTGCGGCGGGGCGTGCGGCGGCCGGACGGCACTCGATGGCGTGTTCATGTGGTTCATACGGCCATGGAACCGCCGTCCGGCATCCCGCCCCCAGCGCACACGTACTCAATCGCGGGTGCGCACCTACTCGGTTCGGACCTACTCGGCGCGCGGCGTCGGGAGCTTCGCGAAGCGGACGCGGCCGCCGATCTCGACGGTGCCGTCCGGGCCGGGCGCGGTGAGGATCTGGGAGCCCGCGCCCTGGGTGATGTTCAGGGCCCGGTTCAGCTCGGCGGTCAGCAGGATCGCGGCCGATCCGGTGGCCTCGTCCTCGGCGATGACCCCGTCGGGGCGGCGCGGGAAGCCGCGGGCCCGGATGCGGCCGGCGGTCTCGTCCTCCCAGGCCCAGGCGTACAGCCAGCCCTCGCCGGGCGGCGGCGCGGGCAGCGCGTCCACCTCGGCGGGGCTGGCGTACTGCTCGGTGCGCTTGCCCTCGACCCACTCGGGCAGGGCCGTGATCCAGGTGAACTCCCCGTCGTCACGCGCCCATACGGAGCCGGCCGGCGGCTGGAGCTCCTCGATGTCCAGCAGCCAGGCGACCCCGACCAGCGGATGCCCCGCGAAGGACATCCGCGTACCGGGGGTGCGGATGTCGACGACCCCGCGCTCGGAGTCGTCGACGAACACCGTCTCGCTGTAGCCGAGTTCGGCGGCGAGAGCCTGTCGCGAGGCGTCGTCGGGGCAGGATCGGCCGTCACGGACGACACCGAGCAGGTTGCCGTGCCGTCCGTCGCCCGCACAGAAGACCTTGAGCACATCGAGATCGTTCACGCGGGAAATTGAAACACGGTTCAGCTCTGGACCGCGCGCCGCCTGCGGGCGAGGAGGACGGCGCCGGCACCCGCCGCGACGACCGCGCCGGAGGTGGCGAGCAGGGCTCCGGCCGGGACTTCGGCGCCGGTGCTGGCGAGGTTGCCGCCGACGCCGCCCCCGCCCACGGTGCCACCCGTCCCGCCGGACCCGCCGGACCCGCCGGTGGCGGACGTGGGGGTGGTGGGCGCCGTGGTGGGGATCACCCCGTCCTTGTCGACGGAGACCGAGAGGGTGACCGGGTCGGTCGGCTTGCCCTCGGCGTAGTCCGGGCTCGGGGCGCCGATGGCCGCCGCGCCCTCGGCGGTGAAGGCGGCCGGAACGGCGTTCAGGGTGAGCAGGCCGCCCGAGGTCCGGTACTCGGCCTTCGACAGGTCGAGCGTGGCGAAGGGGACGTTCACCTTGGTGGCGGTGGGCGACTTGACGTCCAGGACGAGCGTGCCCTTCTTTCCCTCGGCGTTGATGCGGACGTTCGCGAAGGTCATGTCGACGCCGTGGTCGGCCCGCTGGAAGCGCAGGTTGCCCGCGAACGTGGCGTTCAGCTTCTGCTTCTTGACGTCTAGCTCGCCCTTGCCGAGGGCGAAGGCGAAGGTGTCGCCGCTCGCGACGGCCCCGCCCGCCGGGGTGACCGAGCCGCCGCCCTTGACCACGTACGAGCGGAAACCTTCCTTCACGCCCCAGGCGAGCCGGCCGCCGAGGAGCTGCTGCGGGCCGTCGGCCGCGGGGGAGCTCGCGCCCGGGGAGGGGGTCACGGAGTTCGACGGGCTCGACGGGGTCGGGGACGGGGAGGTGGACGCCGACGGCGACGGGGTCGCGGACGGGGACGGGGAGGTGGACGGCTGCCCGAACTGCAGGGCGGCCGTGAGCGGGTCACCGGCCAGGCCGACGTACTTGTCCGAACCCAGCTGTTCCGCCGCCTCCTTGGTGAGGGTGGTGCCGAGCTTCTCCATGGACTGCCCGCCGAAGGCCACGTCGGCCATGGGGACATCGGGGGTGAGGGTGCCGTTCTTGGTGACGTCGGCGGTCAGCTTCTTCGTGCCCGTGTCGAAGCGGAGGTTGGCGAGGGTCAGCTTGAAGCCGTGCGCGGGCGCGTCGAAGGTGACGCTCCCCTTGAAGGCGGCGGTCACGATGTGCCCGCCGTCCTTGTCGTACTGGCCGGTCGCCGAGCTGAAGCGGAACGTGCCGTCCGCGTTCAGGGTGGCCCCGTCCGCCGGGGTGATCGTGCCCTTGGCGATGTTCAGGACGTACGAGCGGTAGCTCGCCAGGACTCCCCAGTCGAGGGTGCCGTTCACGATCGGCATCGGCGCGGAGGCGACGGCCGCGGAGGCCTGCCCGCCGCCCACCGCCGTAGCGGGCAGGACGAAGGCGGTGGCGCCGAGCGCGGCTGCGGTGGCGACGGCGGCCGCGAGGGCGAGCGAACGGCGGTGGGACGAGGACATGACGGGGGCCTCCTGAAGGGCGACGGGGTTGAGGGAGGGACGGAGCGGATCAGGGCCGGGGCGTCGGCGCGTCTGCGTCGTCTGCGGTGTCCGCGGCATCCGGCGCGTCCGCGGTGCGCTTGCGGCGCAGGACGAGGAAGACGGCGCCTGCGGCCAGGACCAGGACGGCCACGCCGAGGGCGGCGTACAGCCCGGTGTTCGAGGACCCTTCGGCCTTCGCCGCCGACGCGGGCGGGGAGGCGGAGGGCGACGGCGCGGCGGGCGGGGCCGTCGAGCCGAGGTCGGGCAGGGCCGGCAGCTTCGCGGTGGCGTCGAGCGCGACGGCGAGCGAGACGGGGTCCATCTCGGTGCCGGCCGCATACAGGGAAGGAATGGCCATGGAGTTGAAGGCCTGCGAGCCGCCCTCGGTGAGGGTCGCGGGGGCTTCGGTGAGGGTGACGAGCGCGCCCTCGGTCTTCAGTGCCCTGGCGTCGAACTCGACGAGCGCGACCGCGCTCTTCGTCTCGGAGCCCGTGGTGACGTCGGCGGACAGGACGCCCTTGCCGTTCTCCACCTTGACGCTCAGCTTGCCGAGCTTCAGGTCCAGATGGGCGCCGCTGAAGTGGACCGTGCCCGCGAACGTGGCGTCGAGCGTGCCCTTCCGGCCGTCGTACGCGCCCTTGCCCTGCGGGAAGCGGAACAGGGCGCCGCCGTCCTGGGCCCCCTCGGCGAGGGTCCACTTGCCCTGACCGACGGAACCGGTGACATATTCGCGGAACGTACGCCGCACACCCCAGTCGACGGCGGCTTCGGCGAACGTCCCCTGGGCGGCCTGCGGATCCTGCGAGGGCTGCGCCGGGGTGGTCGCGGACGGCACGGACGACGAGGGATCGGCGGCCGGCGCGGCCTTGACGTCGGCGGAGAGCGAGACGGGGTCGAGCTGCGCGCCCGCCGAGTAGTAGCCGGCGAAGGCCTTGGCGCCCTGGTCGGTGAGGGTGGCCGGGATGTTGGTCAGGGCGACGGGACTGCCGCCGCCCTTCATGTCGACCCCGCCGAGGCCGAGGGTGGCAAAGGGCACCTGGGTCTGGGTGGTGACCGCGCCGGTGTCCTTGGCCTTGCTGGAGACGTCCGCGTAGAGGGTGCCGCTGCCGCCGTCGATCTTGACGGTGGGGCGGCCGACCGTCAGGTCCAGCTCGTACGTGCCGTCCGGCTTCTGGTGGCCCTGGAAGCTGACGCCGCCGCTGAAGGCCGCCTCGAAGGCGCCGGATTCCGGATCGTAGGAGCCGGTGGCCGAGTGGAAGCGGAACAGGCTGCCGCCTACCGTGGCGGCCCCATTCTTCAGCTTGAAAGCGCCTTTCGCGACGGGACCGGTGACATAACTCTGGAAGGACGATTTGATGCCCCAGTCGAGTCGGCCCCCTTGTACGGTGCGGCCGGCCGCATGCGCGGCGGTGGCCGGGGCCAGGGCGCCCAACAAGGCCGCCAGGGTTGCCAACAGGGCGACTGCCGACGCGCGGGCGGGTCTCGCAGGCATGGTTGTCCCCTCCCAGGGCTGGTTAATAAGGTTAGGCTAACCTAAGCTACCTCCAGTCGGAGGGGAACCCCCGGTTCCCTGGAACCTCAACACCCCAGCCGGACGATCAGGACGGTGCCTTCGTGCCTACGCCCGCCGCGTCAACCCGCTTCCCCCGCCGCGCCCTTGCCCTCGCGGTCACCTTCACCGCACTGGCCCTGGCCTCCCTGACGGGCTGCGGAGGCACATCCGCCACCGGCGCCGGCGCCGGACCCGGCACCGCCGCCCGCCCGGCCGCCGCACCGGACCGGGTGGAACCGCTCACCCCGGCGCCGCTGCCCGCCCTCCCGGTCACCGCCGCCTCGGCGGACGGCCGCCAGGTGACCGTCACCTCCGCGGACCGGATCGTCCCGCTGACCGGCAGCCTGAACGAGATCGTCCAGACGCTGGGCCTCGGCCCGCAGGTCGTAGCCCGCGACATCACGGCCACCTTCGAACAGGCCGCGCAGCTCCCGGTGGTGACCCGGGGTCATGACGTCTCGGCGGAGAGCGTGCTGTCGCTGCGCCCGACGCTGGTGCTGGCCGAGACCACCTCCGGACCGGCCGAGGCGATCCGGCAGATCCGCGACGCGGGCATCCCGCTCCTGGTGGTGGCCCCGGCCAAATCGCTGGAGGACGTGCCGAAGCGGATCGAGACGGTCGCCGCCGCACTCGGCGTCAAGGACGCCGGGGCGCGGCTGAACGAGCGCACCGCCGAGCGGATCGCCGCCGCCCGCAAGGGCATCCCCGCCTCCGCGGCCTCCGGGAAGAAACCCCGGGTGGCGTTCCTGTACCTGCGCGGCACCGCGTCCGTGTACCTGCTGGGCGGCTCCGACTCGGGCGCGGCCTCGCTGCTCGAAGCGGCCGGCGCGCTGGACACGGGCAAGGAGTCGGGACTCGGCAAGGACTTCACCCCGATCACGAGCGAGGCGCTGGCGGCCGCCGCGCCGGACGCGATCCTGGTCATGTCCAAGGGGCTGGAGTCCGTGGGCGGTACGGACGGTCTGGTGAAGATCCCGGGCGTGGCCCAGACCCCGGCGGGGATGGACCGGCGGGTCGTCACCGTCGACGACGGGGTCCTGCTGAACTACGGCCCGCGCACCGACCAGGTGCTGAGCTCGCTGATCTCCCAGCTGTACGGAAAGACCGTGTGACGTGACGTGACGGAACAGAACACGGGCGCGGCCACCTTCCGGGGGCCGGCCCCCGAACGCCCGCGCCCGGAACACCGACGGGGCCGGATGAGCCGGTGACGGCCGAAGCGCCCAGGGCCCGGACGGGTTCCCTGCTGGTCGTGGGGCTCGTCCTCGTCCTCGCCGGGCTGGCCCTGGCCTCCGCCGGGGTGGGGGCCTACGGGATTCCCGTCGGCGACGTCCTCGGCTCCGTGCAGCACCGCCTCGGGCTCGGCGGAGCCGCCCTCGACCGGGTCGGCGAGAGCGTGCTGTGGAACGTACGACTCCCCCGGGTCGTGCTCGCGCTGCTCGTCGGCGCCAGCCTGGGCTGCGCGGGGGCCCTGATGCAGGGGGTGTTCGGGAACCCGCTCGCCGAACCCGGAGTCATCGGGATCTCCGCGGGCGCAGCCGTCGGCGCGGTGGCCGCCATCGGGCTCGGGCTCAGCTTCTTCGGCAACTGGACGATCACCGCCTGCGCGTTCGTCGCCGGGCTGATCACCGTCGGCGCCGTCTACCTCCTCTCCCGCAACGGCGGCAGGACCGAGGTCGTCACCCTGATCCTCACCGGCATCGCCGTCAACGCTTTCGCCGGCGCCCTGATCGGCCTGTTCGTCTTCTTCGCGGACAGCGGCCAGGTCAACCAGATCACCTTCTGGCAGCTGGGCTCCCTCGCCCAGGCCACCTGGCCCAAGGTGCTCGCCGTCCTGCCCTGCGCGCTGGCCGGTCTGCTGATCGCCCCCTTCCACTCCCGCAAGCTGGACCTGCTCTCCCTCGGCGAGCGCCCCGCCCGCCACCTCGGCGTGGACGTGGAGCGGCTGCGCCTCGCGCTCATCCTCGTCGTCGCGCTGCTCACCGCGGCCGCCGTCGCCGTGGCCGGCATCATCACGTTCGTCGGGCTGCTCGTCCCGCACCTGCTGCGCATGGCGAACGGCCCCGGGCACCGCTTCCTGGTCCCGGGCAGCGCGCTGGCCGGCGCCGTGGTCCTGCTCGCGGGCGATCTGGCCGCCCGGACCATCGCCCGGCCCGCCGAGCTGCCGCTCGGGGTGCTGACCGCGCTGATCGGCAGCCCCTTCTTCTTCTGGCTGCTGCGCCGTACCCGCCGCAAGCAGGGAGGCTGGGCATGAGCATCCCCTTCCTGCGGCGCGGCCGGCGCTCCGTCCCCGCCCGGCCGGCCCCCGGCGCCGCCTTCGCCGAGGCCGTCGGCCTCCGCGTCCGGCTCGGCGAGCACGAGGTGCTGGCCGGGATCGACCTGACCGCCCGGGCCGGCGAGGTGCTGGCGCTGGTCGGCCCGAACGGCGCCGGCAAGTCCACGCTGCTGGCCGCCCTCTCGGCCGATCTGCCCGCGGCCGGGGGGCTCGTACGGATCGACGGGCGCCCGGTGGGCGACTGGGCGGCTGCGGATCTGGCCCTGCGCCGGTCCGTGCTCCCCCAGTCGGCCGAGATGTCCTTCCCGTTCCCGGTCGGGGACGTCGTACGGATGGGCCGCGCCCCCTGGGCCGGCACCCCGCTCGCCGACTCCGACGAGGAGGCGGTGGCCGCCGCCATGGCCGCCACGGAGGTGGCCGGCTTCGCCGCCCGCCCCTTCTCGGCGCTCTCCGGCGGCGAACGGGCGCGGGTGGCGCTGGCCCGCGTACTGGCCCAGCGGGCCCCGCTGTTGCTGCTCGACGAGCCCACCGCGGCCCTGGACCTGCGCCACCAGGAGCTGGTGCTGCGGATCTGCCGGGAGCGGGCCGCGGCCGGGGACGCGGTGGTGGTCGTCCTGCACGACCTGGGCCTGGCCGCCGCGTACGCGGACCGGGCCGCCGTACTGCACGACGGGCGGATCGCGGTGGACGGACCGCCGGCCGAGGTGTTCGAGGGCGGGCTGCTCAGCCGGGTCTACCGGCAGCCGGTGGAGGTACTGCCCCATCCGCGGACCGGGGTTCCGCTCGTGGTCCCCGTACGGGACGAGGAGCGTTCCGCGGAACGCGGCGACGACTCGGCCGCGCGCCGTTCCGCCGTACGGAACGGTCACATCGGCTTGACCTCCGCTTGACCCTCCCATGGGTTGGCCCTGGAGACCCCGTGACGGCCCCGTGTCCGGCGGCCCGCCGTGTGGGCTGAATCACTGGACGTACGGGCATAGGTCAGGTAAGCCTCGGTTAAGTTAGGTCCGCCTCACCGGCCGTCCCTCCTGATCGGGGCGGCCGTCTGCCGAACGCCAGACAGCCAGGAGCCCGCATGCGTCCCGCCCGCCTCACCGTCCTCACCGCGGTCGCCGCCGTGACCGCGCTGACCGCAGTCACCGGCTGCGCCGAGAAGAGCGGCAGCGGCGACGGGGCCGTCAAGGTCGCCGCCTCCGACAGTGCGTGCGAGGTCTCCAAGACGGAGTTCCCGGCCGGCAAGGTCACCCTTGAGGTCGAGAACAAGGGCTCCAAGGTCACCGAGGTCTACGTCCTCTTCCCGGACGACCGCATCGTCGCCGAGCGCGAGAACATAGGCCCCGGCACCAAGGCCTCCATCACCGCGGAGATCAAGGCCGGCGAGTACGAGATCGCCTGCAAGCCCGGCATGAAGGGCGACGGCATCCGCCAGAAGATCAAGGTCACGGGCGGCGGCGCCGTCGAGAAGCGCAGCCCCGAGCTGGACGCCGCGGTCGCCGAGTACCGCAAGTACGTGCAGGCGCAGGCCGACGAGACCCTCCCCAAGGCGCAGGCCTTCGCGGACGCGGTCAAGGCCGGCGACCTGGAGGCCGCCAAGAAGGCGTACGCCGCGTCCCGCATCGGCTGGGAGCGCACCGAGCCGGTCGCCGAGTCCTTCGGCGACATCGACCCGAAGGTCGACGTCCGCGAGGACGGCCTGGAGGCCGGCCAGGACCCGGCGAAGGACTGGACCGGCTGGCACCGCCTGGAGAAGGCCCTGTTCGCCGACAAGAAGATCGGCGACGACGAGAAGAAGCTCGCCGACCAGCTGATGACCGACCTCACCGACTGGCAGAAGAAGGTCGGCCAGGCGGAGATCACCCCCACCTCGATGGCCAACGGCGCCAAGGAGCTGCTGGACGAGGTCGCCCGCGGCAAGGTCACCGGTGAGGAAGAGCGCTACAGCCACACCGACCTGGTCGACTTCAAGGCCAACGTCGAGGGCGCCCAGAAGGCGTACGAGCTGCTGAAGCCGGTCGCCGCGAAGAACGACCCGGTCCTGTCCGCGGAGCTGGACAAGCAGTTCGCCGCGATGAACACGCTGCTCGACAAGTACCGCGCCGACAAGACCGGCTACGACTTCACGGCGTACGACACGGTCGGCCAGGAGCAGCGCAAGGAGCTCTCGGACGCCGTCAGTGCGCTCGGGGAGCCGCTGTCGAAGCTTGCCGCCACAGTCGCCAAGTAACGCGTATCAGGGGTACGGACATGTCTGAGGACACCAGCACCACCGACTCGGCCGCCGAGTCCGCCACGTCCGGCGAAGCCGTCACGTCCGGCGAAGCCGTCACATCCGCCGCCGGCAGTGACGGCGCCGGCGGGCCGTCGCGCCGGTCCGTGCTCGGCTGGGGCGGTGCCGGGCTCGCGCTCGGCGCCGCCGCGGCGGGCGGCACCGTCGCCGCGCTGACCGGTGGCACCGACCCGGTGCCGGCCGCGCTCAGCGGCTCCTCCGTGACCTTCCACGGCGCGCACCAGGCCGGCATCGCCTCCGCCGTCCAGGACCGGCTGCACTTCGCCGCGTTCGACGTGAAGACGAAGGACCGCGCCGAACTCGTCCAGCTCCTCAAGGACTGGACGCGGGCCGCCGAGCGGATGACCGCCGGACTCCCCGTCGGCGAGGGCGCCGTCGGTGGACTCCCCGAGGCCCCGCCGGACGACACCGGCGAGGCCCTCGGCCTCAAGCCGTCCCGGCTGACGCTGACCATCGGCTTCGGCGCCTCGCTCTTCGCCAAGGACCGGTTCGGCCTGGAGGGCAGGCGCCCCGAGGCCCTGGTCGACCTGGAGCTGTTCCCCGGCGACAACCTCGACCCCGCCAAGAGCGGCGGCGACCTCTGCGTGCAGGCCTGCGCGGACGACCCGCAGGTCGCGGTGCACGCGATCCGCCAGCTCGCCCGGATCGGCTTCGGCAAGACGGCGGTGCGCTGGTCGCAGCTCGGCTTCGGCAAGACCTCGTCCACCACCCCGGACGAGCAGACCCCGCGCAACATGATGGGCTTCAAGGACGGCACCCGGAACGTCGCGGGCACCGACGCCGCCGCCCTCGACAAGCACGTCTGGGTCGGGGACGAGGCCAAGGACGGTTCGGCGTGGATGGCCGGAGGCTCGTACCTGGTCGCCCGCCGGATCCGCATGCACATCGAGACCTGGGACCGTACTCCGCTCCAGGAGCAGGAGGACATCTTCGGCCGGGACAAGGCCGAGGGCGCCCCGGTCGGGAAGTCGAAGGAGCGCGACGAGCCGTTCCTGAAGGCGATGAAGCCGCAGGCGCACGTCCGTCTCGCGCACCCGGACACCAACAGCGGTGCCACGATCCTGCGCCGCGGCTATTCCTTCACCGACGGTTCGGACGGGCTGGGCCGGCTCGACGCGGGCCTGTTCTTCCTGGCCTACCAGCGGGACGTCCGCAAGGGCTTCATCCCGATCCAGCGCAACCTGTCCAAGAACGACGGGCTCAACGAGTACATCCAGCACGTGAGCTCGGCCCTCTTCGCCGTTCCGCCGGGCGTCCGCGACAAGGACGACTGGTGGGGCCGGGCGCTCTTCGCGTAGTTCCGCGGACTCGAAAGGAACCTACGTGTTCAGCAACTATCTGATCGGCCTGCGCGAGGGGCTGGAGGCCAGTCTGGTCGTCTGCATCCTCATCGCGTACCTGGTGAAGACCGGGAACAAGGACAAGCTGGGACCGCTGTGGCTCGGCGTCGGCCTCGCGGCCGCGCTCAGCCTGGCCTTCGGGGCGGCGCTCGAATTCGGCACCTCGGAGCTGACCTTCCAGGCGCAGGAGGCCATCGGCGGCAGCCTGTCGATCGTCTCGGTGGGCCTCGTGACGTGGATGGTCTTCTGGATGAAGCGCACCGCGCGGCACATGAAGGCCGAACTGCAGGACAAGCTCGACGCAGCCCTCGCGATGGGCACGGGCGCCCTGGTGACGACGGCGTTCCTGGCCGTCGGCCGGGAGGGCCTGGAGACCTCGCTGTTCGTGTGGCGCTCGGTGCACGCGGCCGGAAACGGCGCGGGTCCGCTGGTGGGCGTGCTGCTCGGCATCGGCTCGTCGATCCTGCTCGGCTGGCTGTTCTACCGCGGCGCGCTGAAGATCAACCTGTCCAAGTTCTTCACGTGGACCGGCGGAATGCTGGTCGTGGTCGCCGCGGGCGTGCTCGCGTACGGGGTGCACGACCTCCAGGAGGCCGGGTTCCTGCCGGGCCTGATGAACAAGGCCTTCGACGTCAGCGCGGCCGTCCCGCCGGACAGCTGGTACGGGACCCTGCTGAAGGGCACGTTCAACTTCCAGCCGGACCCGACCTGGCTCCAGGTCGGAGTGTGGGTGGCCTACCTGGTCCCGACGCTGCTGCTGTTCTTCGGGGTCTTCGCCCGTACGAAGGCGCCGGCGCCGGCCGCGCCCGCGGAGACCAGGACCGGCTCGTAGGGCTGCGGCTCGCACGGCATGCGGAAGGGGCCCGGATCATCTCGATCCGGGCCCCTTCCGCACGTCCGGGTCACCACAACCGGTCGACGAGCCCCGGGTACAGGGCGATCCGCGCACCGGCGAACGCCGCGGCCTCGGTGTCCGCTCCGGGAAAGTCGGCCAGGACCTCCTTGGTGAACCCGGGAGCGTCCGTGGCCAGCGGCTGCCCGGGCGTCCCCCCGAGCAGTACGGTCCCCGGCAGCCGGGTGAAGCCGGCCGCCTCGTAGAAGGGGACGAGCGGCCGGTCGCAGCTGAACAGGACGAGGTCCACGGCCGGGTCGGCGGCCAGCGCCGTACGGGCCGCCGCCACCAGCCGCCCGCCGTACCCGCGCCCCCGCGCGGTGTCACGGGTCACCACGGCACTGAGCCCGGCGGCCCGGTACGTCCGCCCGGCGTGCCGGACCGGCTTGAACAGCAGCGCGAGGGAGGCGGCCACCGTGCCGTCCTCGTCCACGAGCACCATCGTCCGGGGGGCCAGCTCCGGGTCGTGCCCGGCAGTGGCGCCGGGCCAGGCCTGCGCCTCCAGGTCCGCGACCTGCGCCGCGAGCTCCGGCGGCAGCTCGGCCTCCGCGTACGTCAGCACCCTCATCCGATGCGGACCGCGCTGCCACCCACCCGGATCCGGGCGTCGCCCGGGCGCAGTTCCACCGTCAGGACTCCGGGGCGGCCCATGTCCTGGCCCTGGTGGAGGGTGAGGACGGCGTCCGCCGGGGCCAGGCCGAGCTCGCGCGCGTACGCGCCGAAGGCGGCCGCGGCGGCTCCGGTCGCGGGGTCCTCGACGACGCCGCCGACCGGGAAGGGGTCCCGTACGTCGAACAGCGCCGGGCCCGTCCGGTGCACCAGCTGGACCGTGGTCAGCTCCAGGCGCCGCATCAGCGCCTCCAGCCGGGGGAAGTCGTACGCGAGGTCCGCGAGCCGGGCCCGGGTGGCGGCGCCGAGCACCAGGTGGCGGGCTCCGGCGTAGGCGATCCGGGGCGGGATGCCCGGGTCCAGATCGGCCTGCGGCCAGTCCAGCGCGGCCAGCGCCTCGGCGAGGTCGGCCGGGGCGACGTCCTCGACGTACGGCTCGACGCTGGTCAGCACGGCCCGCAGGCCCCCGTCGGACGCGGCGACCGAGACGGGCACCGTACCGGCCGGGGTCGCGAACACCAGCTCGCCCGGACCGATCCGCTCCGCCAGCGCCACGGAGGTGGCCACGGTGGCGTGCCCGCAGAACGACACCTCCGCCTTCGGGCTGAAGAACCGCAGCGTGAAGGCCCGGCCCGGCTCCCCGTCGAGGCCCTGCGGCGGCGCGGTGAGGAAGGCGGTCTCGCTGTAGCCCAGGCCGGCCGCGATCTCCAGCATCCGGGCGTCGTCCAGACCGCTCGCGTCGAGCACGACACCGGCGGGGTTGCCCCCGGCCGGGTCGTCCGAGAAGGCGGTGTAACGCAGTATCTCAGTCTCAGTCATGATCGCCCCAACTCCCGGTCCGGCGCCCGCATTCCCGTCCGACGCACGTATTCCCGTCCGACCCCGGCCGGGGGTCAGCCGCGCCCGATGTACGGCATAGTCGTCGCCATCACGGTCGCGAACTGCACGTTCGCCTCCAGCGGCAGCTCCGCCATGTGCAGCACCGTGCGCGCCACGTCCGCGGCGTCCATCACCGGCTCCACCGCCAGCTGCCCGTTCGCCTGGAGGATCCCGGTCTGCATCCGCTCGGTCATCTCGGTGGCCGCGTTGCCGATGTCGATCTGCCCGCAGGCGATCCGGTGCGGCCGCCCGTCCAGCGAGAGCGACTTCGTCAGGCCCGTCATCGCGTGCTTGGTCGCGGTGTAGGCGATCGAGTTCGGCCGCGGCACGTGCGCGGAGATCGAGCCGTTGTTGATGATCCGGCCGCCCTGCGGGTCCTGCGCCTTCATCTGCCGGAAGGCGGCCTGCGCGCACAGGAAGGCCCCGGTCAGGTTGACGTCCACCACTTGGCGCCAGGCCTCGTACGCGAGGTCCTCCAGCGGGACCCCGCCCGGGCCGAAGGTCCCGGCGTTGTTGAAGAGGAGGTCGAGGCGCCCGTACCGCTCCCGTACCGCGGCGAACAGCGCGGTCACGTCGTCCGGATCGCTCACGTCCGCCGGTACGCACAGGACGTCCGCCCCGGCCCCGGCGGCCTTCGCCGTCTGCTCCAGCGGTTCGCTCCTGCGGCCGGCCACGGCCACCGACCAGCCGGCGGCGGCCAGGGTCAGGGCGACGGAGCGGCCGATGCCGGAGCCCGCACCGGTCACGACGGCGATCTTCTTCCCACTTGCGCTCATGGGGCCGCAGGGTACGTCACATGTCGCATCGGTCCACGGACGTTCCGATAGCTGAGAGCATGGGTCGGTCGGGGGTGTGAAAAGACGACGAAAAGACTGGAGTTCCGCATGTCGGAGAGAGGCCCCGCGACGGCCCCCTCGCACGAGCCGCCGCCCGAAACGCCCTCCGCACCGCAGACCGCTTCCACGCCGAAGACCGTCGCCATACCGGCGCAGGCTGCTTCCGCCCCGCTCACGGCCGCCCGCCGTACCGGACTGCTCGTCACCTTCATACTCGGAGGACTCAGCGCCCTCCCGCCGCTGTCCATGGACATGTACCTGCCGGCCCTGCCGCAGGTCACCGGCGCCCTGCACAGCCCGGCCGCCACGATCCAGCTCACCCTCACCGCCTGCCTCGCCGGCATGGCGCTGGGCCAGCTCGTCATCGGCCCGATGAGCGACAAGTGGGGCCGCCGCAGGCCCCTGCTGATCGGCATGGTCGTCTACGTCCTCGCCACCGCGATCTGCGCCCTCGCGCCGACCGCCGAACTGCTGATCGGCTTCCGGCTGCTCCAGGGCCTGGCCGGATCGGCCGCGATCGTCATCGCGCGGGCCGTCGTACGCGACCTGTACGACGGGGTCGAGATGGCCCGGTTCTTCTCCACGCTGATGCTGATCTCCGGCGTGGCCCCGATCATCGCCCCGCTCATCGGCGGCCAGATCCTGCGCTTCGCCGACTGGCGCGGGGTGTTCGTCGTCCTCACCGGCGTCGGCGCCGTGCTCACCCTCGTCGTCTGGCGCAGCCTCGGCGAGACCCTGCCGCCCGAGCAGCGGCAGACCGGCGGCGTGGGCTCCGCGCTGCGGACCATGCGGGGGCTGCTGGCCGACCGCGTCTTCGCCGGGTACACGCTGGCCGGCGGCTTCGCCTTCGCCACGCTGTTCTCGTACATCTCGGCCTCGCCCTTCGTGGTGCAGGAGATCTACGGGGCTTCGCCGCAGGCCTTCAGCCTGCTGTTCGGCCTCAACTCCGTCGGCCTGATCGCCGCCGGGCAGGTCAACGGCAAACTGCTGGTCGGCCGGGTCCGCCTGGACAAGGTGCTGGGCGGCGGGCTCACCGTCATCACGGCGGCCTCGCTCTCGCTGCTGCTGATGTCCACCGGGGTGTTCGGGGAGGTCGGGCTGGTCCCGATCGCGTCGGCGCTGTTCGTGCTGATGTCGGCGATGGGCATGGTCCTGCCGAACACCAACGCGCTGGCGCTGATGCGCACCCCGCACGCGGCCGGGTCGGCCTCCGCCCTGCTGGGCACCTCCTCCTTCCTGGTCGGGGCGATCGCCTCGCCGCTGGTCGGGATCGCGGGCGAGGACACGGCGGTGCCGATGGCCCTGGTCCAGCTGGTGTGCTCGCTGCTGGCGGTGGCCTGCTTCGCCGGCATGTGCCGGCCCTGGCAGAACCGGGACTCCGCCGTCTGATCCGGGCTTCCGGGGCGCCGGCGCGGCGTCCCGGACCCCGCGGGCGCCGTAAACTTCGCTGGTGAACGCCTCCGCTTCCGCCTCCGTGCCCACCACCGCCGATACGCTGCGGTCCGCGCTGGGCGGGCTGCTCGACGGGATCCCGTCGAAGCAGGCCACGGCCGCCGTCGACCGGCTGATCGCCAGCTACCGCGGCCGGACCCCGACCGACGCGCCCATCCTGCGCGACCGCTCCGACGTGGCGGCGTACGCGGCGTACCGGATGCCGGCCACCTTCGAGGCCGTACGGTCCGCCCTCGACGCCCTCGCCGAGGCCGCCCCGCAGTGGTCCCCGGGCTCCCACGTGGACGTGGGCGGCGGCACGGGCGCGGCGACCTGGGCGGTGGACGCCACCTGGGACGGCCCGCGCGACACCGCGGTCCTGGACTGGGCGGAGCCGGCGCTGGCCCTCGGCAAGGAGCTCGCGGCCGCCTCCGGTTCGCAGGTGCTGCGCACCGCCGAGTGGCGCCGGGCCGTCATCGGATCCGGGCTGGCGCTCCCCGAGGCGGACCTCGTGACCGTGTCGTACGTACTCGGCGAGCTGACGCCGGAGGCCCGCCGGGCCGTGGTCGCCGAGGCGGCCCGCGCCGGGCAGGCCGTGGTGCTGATCGAACCGGGCACGCCCGAGGGGTACCTGCGCATCCGCGAGGCCCGCGACCAGCTGATCGAGGCGGGGCTGAAGGTCGCGGCCCCCTGCCCGCACGACGGCACCTGCCCGATCGAGGTCGGCCAGGACTGGTGCCACTTCTCGGCGCGGGTCAGCCGGTCCTCCCTGCACCGGAAGGTCAAGGGCGGGTCCCTCCCGTACGAGGACGAGAAGTTCAGCTACGTGGCCGCGACCCGCTTCCCGGTGGAGCCCGCCCCCTCCCGGATCACGCGGAAGCCGCAGATCCGCAAGGGGCTCGTCCAGCTGGAACTGTGCGGTCCCGAGGGACAGGGCCTGACCCGGGCCACCGTGACCAAGCGCCACGGTGACCTCTACAAGGCGGCGCGGGACGCCGACTGGGGGCAGGAGTGGCCGCCGGCCACGCGGTAGGACCGCGCGGCCGCTACATCCGCAGCTCCTGGGTGCAGCACTTCACGCTGCCGCCGCCCTTGAGCAGCTCGCCCAGGTCCATCGGGACGGGCTCGAAGCCCCGCTCCCGCAGGGGCTGGAACAGTCCGGCCGCCGCCTGCGGGAGCAGCACGTTGCGGCCGTCCGAGACCGCGTTCAGGCCGAGGGCCGCCGCGTCCTCGTCACCGGCGATCAGCGCGTCCGGGAACAGCCGCCGGAGCACGGCCCGGCTGCCGGGCGAGAACGCGGGCGGGTAGTACATGACCTCGTCGCCGTCGAGCACGCAGAGGGCCGTGTCCAGGTGGTAGTAGCGCGGGTCCACCAGGTCGAGGCCGATGACCGGGCGGCCGAAGAACTCCTGGGCCTCGTCGTGCGAGAGCGGGCTGGAGCGGAAGCCCCGGCCGGCCAGGATGTAGGTGGCGGTGACGGCGAAATCGCCCTCGCCCTCGTTGACGTGGGACGGCTCGTGGACGTGCTCGAAGCCGTGGGACCGGAACCAGTCGAGGTGGATCTCGGCTTCGGCGGTGCGCTCCGGGTAGGCGAACCGGGCACCGAGCACCCGGCCGTCGACGACGAGGGCGCCGTTGGCGGCGAAGACCATGTCGGGCAGTTCCGGGTCCGGTACGAGCGTCTCGACGGTGTGGCCGAGCGAGCGGTAGCGGTCCCGGAGGTCTTCCCACTGGGCGTGTGCGAGGGGCAGGTCCACCGGTTTCGTGGGGTCCATCCACGGGTTGATGGAGTACGTGACCTTGAAGTGTGCGGGTGGGCACATCAAGTAGCGCCGGGGTGTGGCGACTCTGCGCAAAGAAGGCTCCTCACGACTCACGAGAGATGTCGAGAGAATCGTCTCTCCTCAAGGGAAACCGCGCAGTGAACTGATTGGGTGGTTTACGGAATGACACAAAGACGAGACATCCCGCGTTGATAATTTGTCCGAATGAGCAGCAGATCGCCTGACGCCAAGGCCCCCGACCCCGCCCGCCGCAACGACCGCTCCCGGCGGGCCATCCTCGACGCGGCGCTCGCGCTGGTCGCGGAGGTCGGCTACAACAAGCTGACCATCGAGGCCATCGCCGCCCGCGCGGGCGTCGGCAAGCAGACGATCTACCGCTGGTGGCCCTCGAAGGCGGCGGTCCTGCTGGACGCCTCGCTCGCGCTCTTCGGGGACGCGGAGACGGAGGCCGACCGGACGGGCTTCCCGGACACCGGCGACCTCGCCGCGGACCTCAAGCTGGTGCTGCGGGTGACGGTGGACCAGTTCAACGACGAGAGGTACGCGGCCCCCACCCGCGCCCTGACCGCCGCCGGGGCGACCGACCCCGAGCTGAGCGCCCGTTTCACCGAGCAGCTGCTGGAGCCGCAGCTCGCCCTGTACGAGACGCGGTTGCGGGCGGCCCGGGAAGCCGGACAGCTCGCGCCGGACGCGGACCTGCGCCTGACGGTGGAGATGCTGGTGGGGCCGCTGACGTACCGGTGGCTGATGCGGACGGGGCCGCTGACGCACGCGTTCGCGGACGGGCTGGTGGACCGGGTACTGGGTGGGGTGGGCGCGGTGACCGGGGTGTCGAAGGTCACCGAGGGCTGACGGGCCGGTGGCCGGCCGGGGACAATTGGCCGAATTTCACTGGTATGTGACGGTATTCCGCCTGCCGTTGTGCGCTCTCCGTGCACCTGTCCCCCACCCCCCGGTGGGGGATAGCGGTCACCCGGACCGCAGGATGGTGGGACCATGTGAGGGTCTGCCGGGGAAACGGTGAGGTGAGGGGATAGATGGGGTCTGAGTCCGGCCGCGTCAAACGCGGCCAGCAGAGCAGGATTTCCCAGTGGCTGCGCCGGCGGCCCAAACCCTCCCCCGAAGATCCCGAGCGCGCACGCGAGGCCCTTCTGCTGTCCGTGGCCGCCGCGGGCCTGCCGCTCGCCCCCGCCGCCCATCCCGCCGGCTACCGATGTTCGTGCGACCGGATCGGCTGTCCCACCCCCGCACGCCACCCCCTCTCCTTCGCCTGGCAGACGCAGTCGACGACCGACCCCGCACAGATCGAACGCTGGGCACGCAACCAGCCGCAGGCGAACTTCATCACCGCGACGGGCATGGTCCACGACGTACTGGACGTCCCGCTCGAAGCCGGGGCGAGCGCGCTGGACCGCCTGCTCGCGGCGGGCGTGGAGGTCGGCCCCGTCGCCGAATCGGGCGGTACGGGCGACCAGGCCCGGATGCTCTTCTTCACGGCGACGCGCGGGACCCCCGAGGACGAGGACGAGTGGTGGCCCTGCGAGCTGGACTGCCACCCCGAGACGATGGACGAGCACCCGGGCCTGCGGTGGCACTGCCGCGGCAGCTACGTCCTGGTCCCCCCGGCCGCCCTCCCCGGTGACCTGGCGGTGACCTGGATCCGCGGCATGGAGAACCCCCTCCCGGACCCCCTCACCCTCCTCGAAACCCTGACGGACGCCTGCGCCACGTACGCGGTCGCGACCACCGAAACCCCCTCGGCGGCCTGGCCCCTGAGCCGCTAGGGGGCAGACACCCCTGGCGGGTGTCCGCCCCGGCCCTGGGGCGGTCAGTGGATCTGGGTGACCACCACGTCCAGGGCCCAGGCCTTGGCCGGCTTCGCGGGGGCCTCGGCCTCCACCGTGTAGCCCAGGTCGCGCAGCGTCGTGACCAGCTCGGCCGGGGTCGCGGGGACGGCCCCGGCGACGAGCAGGTCCCGTACCAGCCGCCCCTTCGTGGCCTTGTTGAAGTGGCTCACCACCGACCGCTTCTCCACCCCGTCCACGACCTGCGAGTGCAGCACCCGCACCGTCGCCGTGCGCCCCGCCACCTCACCCTTGGGCTTCCACGCCGACGCATAGGCCGAGGAGCGCAGGTCCAGTACCAGCCCGTCCCCCGCCACGGCCGGCAGCACCGCCGCCATGGGCTCCCGCCAGTACGCCCCCAGCGCGCCCAGCCCCGGCAGCTTCACCCCCATCGAGCAGCGGTACGAGGGGATCCGGTCCGTCACCCGGACCGCGCCCCACAGACCCGAGAACACCATCAGCGACTGCTCCGCCGACGCCCGCGCCGACGCCGGCAGGTCGGCCAGGCCCAGCGCGTCGTACAGGACGCCGGTGTAGATCTCCCCGGCCGGCCGGGCCACCGCGGAGCGCAGCCCGGCGTTCTTCGCCACCTCGCCGCGCAGCCCCTCGCTCAGACCGAGCACCTCGCGGGCCTTCGCCTCGTCCCCCGCACACAGCTCGACCAGCTCCTCCAGCACGGCCGCCCGCGCCCCGGCCAGTCCCGGCAGCGACAGCGTCTCCGGCTCCAGGGGCGCGCCGGAGCCGCCGGCGGCCTTTCCCTCGGACGGCGGAAGCAGCACGAGCACGGTGGTTCTCCTTCAGTACGACACGGCGCAGGGGGTGCGGCCCCCGAGTCAGGGTAAGGCTCTCGCCGCGCCCCCGGCGCCCACCGGACCTACGCTCGATCCATGCCACGCCGTCATATGCACATGACCGGCGCAGACGGGGCTGCCCTGCGGGCCGCGCTGCGTGAACTGCGCACGGAGCTGGGCGTGCCCGGGGAGTTCCCGGCTCCGGTGCTCGCCGAGGCCGGGCAGGCGGTCCGCGCCCCGCACCTCCCCGACCGCGACGCCACCGACCTCCCCCTGTTCACCATCGACCCGCCCACCTCCCGCGACCTGGACCAGGCCATGCACCTGGCGAAGCGCGCGGGCGGCGGCTACCGCGTGCACTACGCCATCGCCGACGTCGCCGCCTTCGTCACCCCCGGCGGCGCCCTCGACGCCGAGGCCCACCGCCGCGTCACCACCCTCTACTTCCCCGACGGCCGGATCCCCCTCCATCCGCCCGTCCTGTCCGAGGGCGCGGCCAGCCTGCTGCCCGGCCAGACCTGCCCGGCGCTGCTGTGGCGCTTCGACCTGGACTCCGCCGGACGCGTGGAGACCACCGAGGTCCGCCGCGCCCTGGTCCGCAGCCGGGCCAAGCTGGACTACGACGGCGTCCAGCAGGCCATCGACTCCCGGACCGCCGAGGAGCCCCTCGCCCTCCTGAAGGACATCGGCCGGCTCCGCGAAACCCTGGAGCAGGAGCGCGGCGGGGTCTCGCTGAACGTGCCCGAGCAGGAGATCGTCGCGCAGAACGGCTCGTACGCCCTCGCCTACCGGGCCCCGCTCCCCGCGGACGGCTGGAACGCCCAGATCTCCCTGATGGCCGGCATGGCCGCCGCCGAGCTGATGCTCGCCGCCGGCGCCGGCATCCTGCGCACCCTCCCCAGCGCCCCCGACGGGGCCGTCGGCCGGCTCCGGCGCACCGCCGCCGCCCTGCGGATCGACTGGCCGCACCACATGCCGTACGCCGAACTCGTCCGCAACCTCGACCCGCACCTCCCCGCCCACGCCGCGTTCCTCCAGGAGTGCACGGCCCTGCTGCGCGGCGCGGGCTACACGGTGTTCACCGGCGGCGCGACCCCGGAGCCCCTCCTGCACGCCGCGGTGGCGGCCCCGTACGCGCACTGCACCGCCCCGCTGCGCCGGCTCGTCGACCGGTACGCGGGCGAGCTGTGCGTGGCGGCGGTGGCCGGGGTCGAGCCCCCGGCGTGGGCGACGGCCGCGCTGGACGCGCTCCCGGAGCGGATGGCGGACGGGAGCAGGCTGGCCAACACGGCCGAGCGGGAGTGCGTGGACCTCGTCGAGGCGGCCCTGCTGAAGGACCACGTCGGGGAGACCTTCGAGGCGACCGTGATCGACGTCAAGGAGCACGAGCCGCTCGTGGGCACGGTCCACCTGGAGGAGCCGGCGGTGGTCGGCCGGGTCGAATCGCCGTCCGCGCGGCTGCCGCTGGGCGACCGCATCCGGGTCCGGCTGACGGAGGCCGACCCGGGCCGGGCGAAGGTGCTGTTCGCCCCCGCCTGAGCGGATGGGCCCCCGCCGGGTATGGCCCCGGGCGCCCGCCGCCTGTCATCATCTGCGCAGCAGGCGGGGGAGGCCGGCGATGGGTTCCGTCTACATGTCCGTACGGCCGGCCGCACCGGCAGCAGCACCGCCGGGCGTCCCTGCGGGCGCGAGCCGCCGCAGGCCCGCCGCCGCGCTGCGCCCGCACATCGTCAACTACACCGGGTTCCGTACGGAGTTCACCGCGCCCCGGCGCAGGCTGGAGCTCCCCACCGGGTACGTGACGCTCGTCTTCCCCTTCGGCGAGGGCCTGTGGGTCTCCCGTGGCGGGGAGGAGCCGTCCGCCCCCCTGCGGCCCGCCGCCGGGGCCCTGATCAGCGGCCCGCGCACCGGCTGGGCGATCGGGGTGCACGCGGGCGCCGTGCACGGGCTGGAGGTCAACATGAGCCCGCTCGGCGCCTACCGGCTCTTCGGCATCCCCGTGACGCACTTCGGGGAGGCCCGCGTGGACCCCGCCGACGTGCTCGGGGCCGCCGGCCGGCACCTGGCCGAGCGGCTCCAGGCTCTCGGCACCTGGCCCGAGTGCTTCGACCTGCTCGACGCGGTGTTCACCGCCCGCCTGGAGCGGGGGCCGGTCGCCGCGCCCGAGGTCCGCGGCGCCCTGTCCCGGCTGTGGGCCGACAGCGGCTCCCTGGCCCTGGCCGCCGCCGAGACCGGCTGGAGCGCCCGCACGCTGCGCGCCCGCTTCCGCGAACAGGTCGGCCTGTCCCCCAAGGGCGTCGCCCGGGTGTTCCGGCTCCAGCACGCCCTGCGGCTGCTCGCGGCCGGTGTGGCCCCGGCCCAGGTCGCGGCGGCCTGCGGCTACCACGACCAGGCCCACTTCGGCCGGGACGTGAAGGCCCTGACCGGGCTGCCGCCCTCCCGCTTCGCGGTCCTGCGCGGCGGGCTGCCGCCGGGCTCGGCCCTGGACCGGGTGCCGGGCCGGATCACCAGCCTGCTGCTCCCCGACGAAGTCCCTGGTGAACAGCGGCTGTGAACTGCCCGTGCGTGCCGTTTTTGACAAGACACGGACGCCTGTTCCTTGCCACGCTCGGCGCACGACTCCTCATCCCCCCGGAGAGTCCCGACGCAGTGCGGCAGCCCGTCACGGGGGTGCGGGTTGCCGCAGTGCGGCCACCAGCGTGCGCGGGTCGTCGGCGTGGAAGCGGATGGTGCGGGCCTCGGCCCGGGATCCGAGGGGCCGGGTGAACGGGAGCGGCCGGGTCAGCTCCAGGGTCACCGTGGTCTGGCTGCCCACGATCAGGTCGAGCACCCCGTCGCCGGAGAGCGTGACGAGCCGGCCCTGCGGATAGCGCCGGTCCACCCGGACCGAGGCCACCGCCTCCGGCGGGACGACGAGGTCGAACAGGGCCCCGTACCGGATCCGAAGGGAGCCGTCCCGGCGGACCACGTGCGGCCGGTTCACGCAGGCGGCGTGCATCGCCAGCATCAGCAGCACCCCGTACACGTCGAGGACGAGCACCACCCGGTGCACACCCGGCCAGGGGATCAGGACGGACAGCGCGACGGTCTCGACCAGGGCCACGAACACCAGCCCGTACATCATGGCCGTCTGCGGTCCGGTGTACCCGGCGGCGAGCTCGCCCGCGCCCACCCCGTGCGGCGGCCTGCGCAGCGCCCACCTCCCCAGCGAGACGCCCGCGCGCAGCTCGTGCCGCAGCAGCCTCCGTACGGGCACGGGTACGAGGGCCCGCACCGCCTCCCGCACCGCCTCCCGCGCCGCCTCGCGCGCCGCCCGCTTGCCGCTCATCCCCGGCCCCTCTCCACGAACGCCTCCATGACCCTGCGGACGACCTCCGCCTGCGCCGGGGCGAACTCCGCGAGCAGCGCCTCCTTGAACCCCTCGCCGGCCACCCCGCCGCCGGCCGGGATCGCGTCGAAGACCCCGTCGGGCACGGCCGCCACCATCGCGGCGGCGAGCGGCGCGATGCGCGGGTCGTCCACGGCGGCGTCGGCGAGCTCGTCGAGCCGCTCGTACAGGGCGAGGACCGCCGGATCGGCGGCCACCGGGCCGAGCGCCGCGTACAGTTCGGCGCCGCCGGCGCCCACCGCGTCGAGCAGCGTCAGGTGCTCGCGGTCCATCGCGGCGGTCGGCGAGTCCGTCTCGGGCGCCTTGGCGAGCAGCGCGGCGAGGGCGGGCGAGAGCGGCCCGTCCTCCCCCGGCGGCGCGGCCCGCAGCGCGGCGAGCCGCTGCCGCCGCTCCCGGATCGCGGCCTCCTGGCGGGCCAGGTCGGCGTCGAGCTCTTCGAGTACGTCGGCCAGCTCGCGCCCCGCGTCGTCCGCGAGCACGTCCCGGACCTCGTCGAGGCTCAGCCCGAGCTCGGTGAGCCGGCGCACCCGGGCCAGCAGGACGGCGTCGCGCACGCTGTACGCGCGATAGCCGTTGGGGCGCCGCTCCGGCTCCGGGAGCAGCCCGACATGGTGGTAGTGCCGGATCGCCCGGGTCGTGACCCCGACGAGCTCGGCGATCTCTCCGATCCGCATGCCCTCCAGTAGAAACCCTGCCGTTGCGTCAAGGTCAAGCGCGGCGCCCGGCGCGGGTAGCATGGTCACTCGCAGAACAACCGGAGCGGGCGGCCGCGTCGGGATCCCCGGATCCCGCCGAGGAACGTCCGGGCTCCACAGGGCAGGGTGGTGGCTAACGGCCACCCGGGGTGACCCGCGGGACAGTGCCACAGAAAACAGACCGCCAGGGCTTCGGCCCTCGGTAAGGGTGAAACGGTGGTGTAAGAGACCACCAGCGCCTGGGGTGACCCAGGCGGCTAGGTAAACCCCACCCGGAGCAAGGTCAAGAGGAGTCGTCTTCGGACGGCTCTGCGCGAACGTTCGAGGGCTGCCCGCCCGAGTTCGCGGGTAGACCGCAGGAGGCCGGCGGCAACGCCGGTCCTAGATGGATGGCCGTCTCCCCGGCGACCGCGAGGTCACCGGGCGACAGAACCCGGCGTACAGCTCCGGTTGTTCTGCATAACACCCTCTGACCTGGGTTTTCCCGGGTCAGAGGGTGCTTCCATATGACGCTGGGGAGAATCTGGGGAGATCCACTCGGCTAGGACTCGTCGGGCAGCTCGGGGGGCGCTTCCGGGGACATCCACTTCCCCAGCGCGCTCAACGCCCGATGCCCGGACTTCGGCATGAAGTGCACGTAGGTCCGAAGCGTGAAGGCCGGATCGCTGTGCCCCAGCCATGCAGCCAGCTGCGTAATCGTCTCACCCTCAGACAACACGATACTGGAGAACGTGTGCCGCGTGACGTGGAAGCCATCCTCGCGCGCCATCTTCCAGTGGACCCTCGTCCAGGACTTTCGCCCGTTCGGCGACTGCTTCACCTCGCGCTCCGGCTTGGCTAGAACCCCGGCCTTAACAAGGGCTGGCTTCCACTGATACTCGTCGAAATTGTTCCGCTTGATCGCCCCGCCTTGCGCGGCGCTGGTGCGGGCGGTGGTCACTAGTAGACGTACAGATCTTGTGGGGCGCTTCTCCCACTCCAATGCCGGCCGGTCAGGGTCAACCCAGGGCAGGGTCACCTCCACCGGCGGCCGTCGCTTGACGTACTGCTTGATGGCTTCGGCGAGTTCTGCCGGGCAGGGGGCGGTCCTCACCTTGTTGCCCTTGGGCGGAGCAAACGCGAGACGTCCGCCGACGACGACAATCTGCCGCGTCACATTGATCTCGCCCCCGTCGATGTCATCGGGCGAGAACGCAAAGCACTCCCCCTGCCGCATGCCTGCTCCGACCGCCAGATCCAGCAGGACGCCGTACCGCTCACCCAGCGCCGAACGCACCGCGAGTACCTGCTCCTTCGTCCACGCTTTCGCCTTCGACGGCGGCGCCGACGGAGCTGAGAGATCTTCGTCGCGAAACGGATTCTCAGCGATGCGCCGCGCCTTGTGGGCCGCCTGCATGATCGAGGAGAAGTGCCGCCACACAGTGCGGACCGTGTTCACGTCGATATCCTGCTCGACCCTCGTGAGCCATGCCTTGACCTCGTCGTGCCCAATGCGGTTCAGCGGCAGGTGCCCCACATGGGGGAGGATGTGGCCGAACACCCTAAAGCGCATGGACTCTTTGGTCGTCGGCGGCTTGCGCAGCGTGGGCCACCAGTAGGTTTCAACATACTCCCTCAGGAGCATGTTGCCGTCCCGCGGATCATAGAAGGTGCCTCGCGAAGTGTCAGTCGCCGAGTCCTTCAGCCACTTCTTCGCACCCTCGGGGCCTTCGAGTTTCTCGAAGGAGCGATCCTTGACGCCTGGGATGCCGGCCACCCGCCAGCGCTTCCCCTTGCCGTGGCGGTCTGTCTCAACCCGCGTGGGCTTGCGTGTGACCGGATCGGACGGTCCCTTCTTGTACCAGCGGTCCTCGATGTAGCCGGGCAATGGTGCCTCCGTCTCGCGGATCCTCGGGGGAGTCGATGGTGACGATCTCCCCCTTCCACAGCTGGAACCACTGGCCGCCGGCGAAGAACTCCTCGCAAACGGCGTTCATGGTGGCTATGACGTCTTCCAGCCTGGCGTTGCGGTCGATGCGAACAACGATTGCGCCCCGCTTCTCGCGGAGATCGATCACCTGACCAGGCTCCAGATCGGCGAGTTCATAGATGGCGCGCAGCATGAGCCCTCCCCGGGTCAGCACACCTGGTACGGATGCGACCAGTTGTGCACGGTGGGTGAAGACTCTACGACTGACCGAGATTGGCCACAATCGGTTGAAGCGAATACATCCATGGAGGCCGGGAGGTCAGTCCTCGCGCTTGGCCTGCTCGGCCGCCTCGATCATCGCGCGCCACTGCCGCAGCTCAGCCTTCGACTTGCCTGCGAGGTGTCCGACGATGATGCGGACCTCCTCGTCGTAGCCGGCGAGCTCTGTGGCCTCGTACTCCAGCCACTGCTGCGCCGCCGCTTCTTTGACCCGGCGTTCCGTCTTGCGGAGGCCGACGGCGATGGCCCTCAGCTGGGCGGGCGAAGGCGGCGATGCGGGCGGGTTGATGACGAGCTTGTTCAGGTACTGCTTGACGACGGTCGTCCCGGTCTGAGCGTCGACGCTGCGGTCAGCGAGCTGCTTGTACGAGAGGCCTTCGTTAAGAGCGTCCTGGATGAGGCGGGAGAGCGCTCCGAGGGCGGGGCTGGGCGCGACCGGCTCTGGGGCGGTGGCAGGCACCGTCATCTCCACTTCCTCTCCATGCGCGTTCACGTGGTCTGTCTCCATTGCTGCCCGATTCAACCAGAGAAATCGCAGGTCAGGCCGTACAACCATCCCGGATCGCAGACGAATCGTCTACAGATCAAGGGTATCTGCACTGGAACTTTGCAGATACCCCAGATCCGGCCGTCCTGTTTTGTGGACAGACTGTCCCGGATGTGGTTAGCTCATCTCAGTCAAAGCAACTCCATCTCACTGGAGATCCATTGAGCCGCCGCTACGCAATACGCGACCGGAGCATCCTCAGATGGGTCATGGACCACCCCGGTAGCGGTGCCCCCTACTCCGTCCGAACCCTGGCGCAGGCTGCCGGGTGTACGGCCGGACTGATAGGCGGACTCCTCACCGGGCGTCAGAGAACAGCATCCGTGGACGACGCGCACTCCATCTCGGAGGCCGTCGGCGTGGCGCTGCTGGTCCTTTTCGCACCCTCGTCGTCCCCGAACGGGGACGATTCGTCCACGGAATCACCTACGGCTGGAGTGAACAGTGAAGTACCGCCCGCGTAAGTACGTCGCCCCGCCGGAAGGGAGCCTCTGGTCGGATGAGGCCGCCAGGTACCTCGGCATCGCTCTGACGACCCTCTACAAGTGGCGCCAGAACGGCTACGGGCCGGAACCGCACAACGTGGGTCGCAAGCTCGCCTACGAGCTGACCGTGCTGGATGCCTGGCTGCACGACCAGGGCCGCACGAACCGCAGGCCCGTCGCTTCCGCCGCCTAGCTGCGGCTATGCGGCCACTGACCGCCGGTGACCTGGAAGTAACCGGCAAGTCAGGGCCTCCCGAAGTTCCGCCCCTCACCTGCACATCACTGCAAGGAGAGAAGAGGACCCCGATGTCCCACATCATGCCCGATCCGGTCGTGGACCTGATCGAAGCCCACTACCCGGATCGCATCCGTGAGGCCGCGCAGGCCACCCGGAAGGCCCGCTTGTACTTCCTGCTGCCGGAGTCGGTCGAGGCCCGCGAGCGGTCGATCTCGACGATGCACGCCGCGGCGAAGGTGCTGGCGACGTACCCGCAGGCAACGGAGGTCGTCCGATGAGCACTCCGACGCCTCGCACGATCGCCGACTTGGATCGTCCGCTGCCGGAGCTGGTGGCCGCGATCGGCGCATCCCAGCCCCGCCCCCGGTACACGCCGTCGCCGCAGGAGCTGGCCCGTCTGGCCGCTGCGGCCGAGCATCTGGCCCAGGTCGCGGCCGGTCTCGGGCTGACGCCGGAGGAGTACGCCAAGTCCGGCGGCAAGGCCGAACGGCGACACGACGTCCTCGACCTCGACGCCGACTCCTCCTGCCCGTTCGAGGGCGCCTGCAGCTACCCGTACCTGACCGCCGGAGGCCAGTCGTGAGTACGACGGTCGGCACGCTCAGCGTGCACCTGACGGCGGACCCCGCCGAGATCAAGTCCGAGCAGTTCGGAATCCACTCGTGGCTGCGGCTCGGCCCGGTCACTCTCCACACCGACGGCTCGTCGCCGGAAGCGCTGCGGGCCATGGCCGCCGCACTGCTCGACGAGGCCGCCCGGCAGGAATGCGCAGACCTGGAGCGTGCCGCGTGACGACTGTCATGGAGCCGCGCCTGCTGGACCAGCTTGAGGACCAGCTGATCGCCATCGAGGCCGCCTACCTCCGGCACTACGGCGCCGACATGGGTGCCTGGCCCGCCGAGGTCTGGTATCTCCTGCGGGCTGCCCGCCGAGACGCCTGCCAGCCGAACCTCCCTCTGTACAGCCGGCGCTCGTCGGCTCACACCCGCCGCCACCACTTGGCCCGGCTGCCGTTCCGCATCGACCAGGTCGCCCCGGGCGCGGTGTCGATCCTGCTGACCCACCAGTCGGACGGGACGCCGCAAGTTCTGGTTCGGGATGAGTCGGGTGCCCGCATCAATCTGCCGCGGGGCGCTTCCCGGTACTTGGCGGAGCGGCTGCGGGCGGCGTTCACGGCGGACTGGTCGGTGCCGCAGACGTGGCGGGCCGACACGAACACGCTGACGGCCTGGGGGTCGCGATGACCCGCTCTAAGACGGTGACGTCGCCCCTGCTGAACGAGCCGCCCGCCGAGGTCGAGAAGCCGGCCCGCGTCGTCGACCCGGACTACGCCGACACCCTTCGCGACCGGTTCATCGAGCCGAACCCCGACGTCTGGTTCACGAGTCTCCGGAGGCCCCGATGACCCTCCGCCGTGCCGCCGCCCTGGACGCCCTCGCGGGCCTCGCCTCGCTCCTGCTCCTCGCCCTCGGGCGCCATCTTCAGACCGGAGGAACCCGATGACCGAGCCCACGCCCCTCGACCCGATCAGCGACATGCACCTGTTCGCCCTCCACGCCCACGTCACGATTGGCATGCGGGTCGCCAAGGACGTCACCCCGTCCGTGATGTGGGAGCGGGCTTCGGGCACTGCCGCCGCCTGGTACGTGCACCGGCTGCTGGCCCGCCTGGCCGAGGTCGACCCGGACGGCGTGCTGGCCTTCGTCAAGGAGCTGAACGACGAGGGCGAGATGCCGGAGATCACCGACCCGTTCGGTGCGGCTGAGGCACTCGGCTTCGACCCGCAGTCGTGGATCGACGCCGAGTTCGCCCGCCAGGATGCCGCGAAGGCGGTGGCCTCCGATGGACGCTGACACCCGCCTCGCCGAGCGTGACCCGTTCTGGCAGCAGCAGATCGACAAGCACGTCGCCTCACGTGGCCAGCACGCCGACCCGTCCGCCTGCGGCACCTGCCGCGCCGCGGTCAAGGACGGCAAGCCCGTCGAGGACGACGAATGCGCCCAGCGGGCCATGCTCATCCAGCCGCCGGACATGCCCTGCTGGGAAGTCCTGACCGAGATGACCGACCAGGAGAAGGCGGACCTGCCGGCCCGCTTCCACCTTCCCATCTTCGAGAGCTGCGGGAAGCCCAACGCCTGGCTGTGCGCTGTCTGCTGGGGCGACGGATGGTCGACCGCCTGGCCCTGCGCCACTGCCGCCAAGCACGGCACGCAGGTGTTCACGCCGGACCACGAGGCGGAGCAGCACCAGAAGCAGCTCCTGGCCCGAATCGCCGACCTGGAAGCAACGCTCGAACGGTACGTCGGCAAGGAACCGACGGTCGCCGAGGAGATGGCGTACCTGAACCGCTGCCTCAACGCCGTGCACGACCTGTGCCGGGAGGCGGACCGAAAGGGCGTCACGTCGGGCGGCATGTTCACCGTCTCCTCGGTCCGCGAGGCTGCTGGCCCCGAGAACCGGATTGAGGACGAGGTGGCCAGGCTGCGCTCCCTCCTCGCAGATCGGGACCGTGAGATCGCCGAGTTGCGGGCCGCCGAGCCCACCCTCGACGACGACCAGCCGGGAGTGCCGGTATGAGCCTCCTCGGTATATCCCGCCCGCCGCGTGCCCACCGCGCGGTCGACGAGGTAGTCCGCCTCCGTCACCTGCTGGCCAGGGCGCACGCCGGCCTCGGCCTGATGCGCCGCCAGCTGGACGCGGCGACGGCTGGCTGGGACACCGCGAACGCGAAGGTCAGCCAGCTGGGCGAGATCGAAGCCCAGCTCGCCGAGACCACGCAACGAGCGGACGCCTTCGAGGCCGAGGCGCGCGCACTCCGGTCGCAGCTCGCCAACGCCCGCAAAGTCTCCGGCCTCGCGGCCCACCCGGCGGTCGCGGAGACGCAGCCGATCCCGGTCGTTGTCCCGCTCCACCTCTCGCCGCTCGCCGGCACCGCCCCGAGCCACCTGCCGGGCCTCTGACTGCCCGGGGCCGCGCATCCAACGGACCGCGGCCCCGGGACACCAACCACACGCAGGACGCCCCCGCCGAAGGCTAGTCGGCAGGGGCGCACCCCAAGCATCCCAGGAGACAGCAGTGTCCGTGAACACCAGCGCCCACAACCTCCACCGAATGCTCAAGCAGATCTCGCCCCACGTGGCCGACGACGACACGCTCCCCGTCCTCAATGCCGTCCGCATCGAGGCTGAGGGCGGCAACCTGTTCACCCTCGCCACCGACCGGTACACCATGGCCGTCGCTCGAATCGGAACCGTCGAGACGGAAACCTGGCAGGCCTACATCCCCGTCGAGTCGCTGCCTGCAGTACTGGCCTGGCTCCACGTAGCTGACACCGGTGTGGTCCAGGTGGCGGCCGACCGCGATGACAGCGGCAACATCGCCCTCGCCCTGGCGACCGCCACGAGCAACATGCGCATCACCGCGGACAGCAGCGACTACACCCACTATCCCAACTGGCGGAAGACGATCGGGGACCAGCTGGAGTCCGACATGGGGCCGGTCCCTATGACCACCTTCACCACCGAGTTCCTGGCCCGCTGGGAGGAGGCGGGGACCGTACTGCACGCATGGCAGGCCGGCCCCCGAAAGGCGCTCGTCCTGGCGGACGACGACGCCCAGTTCCTCGGCCTGCAGATGCCAGTTCGCTTCGAGAACGCCCAGCGTGAGCCGCTGATCAGCCAGTGGCTCACCGCCTTCAAGCCGACCGTCGAGATCGACGGCATCGCGCACCGCCTCGACGGAACGTGGCTGGACGCGGACGACGACGAGTGGGAGTTCACGGGTCGCCGCAACCAGTCGGGCGAGCCGCTCATGTCGCTGGTCGGCATCGAGGGCGACGACCACACGTTCGCCGAACTGATCAAGAGCTTCGGGCCTGTCAAGCAGCCCGCCGCCTGACCCATCCCAGACCGGCCGTCGAGCGCTCCCACGCTGCTCCGGCCACGGCCCCGCCTCCACCTCCCCCCTGGGGGCGGGGCCTTCCACACCCTGAGAGGCACGACATGAGTACCTCGCCGCCGCTGACGTTCCCGTCCGGTGCCACCGTCATCCTCGGGCCGAACTCCACGGAATCCGACTGGCATGCCGCCCGAGCCACCGGCATCGGGGGCAGCGACATCGCCGCGATCTGCGGCCTGAACCCCTACACCAGCCCGCTCGAAGTCTGGCTCCGCAAGACCGGCCAGTTCGTTCCCCGCCGCAAGGACCCTGTCCTCGACGAGGCCGCAGAAATGGGCCACCTCCTCGAACCGATCGTCGCTACCCGGTTCATCGCGAAAACCGGCCTGTACGCGGCCGAGGGACCGGGGACCCTGCGCCACCCTGCCGGCCCGTGGGTCGCGAATCTCGACCGGGTCACGATCGAGGACGGCCGGCCCGGAGTGGTGGAGATCAAGACGCGCTCCAGTTACGCCCTGCAGGACTGGTTGGACGAGCCGCCGACCGACGTTCAAATCCAAACCCAGTGGTACCTCGGCGTCACTGGCTGGGAGTTCGCCTACACGGCCACTCTCATCGGCGGGCAGCGGACGATCATTCATCGACTCAACCGGGACGACCGGATGATCGCCGACCTGCACGGTATCGGCGAGGAGTTCTGGGGCTGGGTTGAGTCCGGAACCCGGCCGCCACTCGACGGCAGCCACGCCACCGGCCAGCTCCTCGACCGGCTGCACGCCCACTCCACCCGCGACGTCGTGGTCGCCAACCCCGCCGAAGTCGAGAAGTGGCTGAAGATCCGCGCCACCGCCAAGGAACAGGCCGAAGCCGCCGACATCGCAATGACCGAGGCGGACAACCACCTCAAGGCCATTGCGGGCGACAAGACCGACGTTCACATCCGCGGCGACCTCGCCTACTCCTGGCGCCCCCGCAAGGGACAGATCGCCTGGAAGGCCGCCGCCCTCGAAGCCGACCCCGACATCGACCCCGAGGCCTACCGCGGCAAGCCCACCCGCACCCTCCGGATCCACATGGAGAACCTGTGACCACCGCAGCCCGAAACGCCGTCGCCCGCCGAGCCCAGAACGTCGGCGCAGTACAGGAGACCGGCGAGAACCCTCCAACCGACCTCGCCCAGTTCGTCAACAGCATGGCCGGTGAACTCGCCCGAGCCGTCCCCAAGCACCTGACGGGCGACCGCATCGCCCGCATCGCACTCACCTCTCTCCGCACGACCAAGCACCTCGCCGAATGCACGGTCGACTCGTTCGCCGGCGCCCTCATGAACTGCGCCCAGCTCGGACTGGAGCCGGGCGGCCCCGCCGGCGAGGCGTACCTGCTGCCGTTCTTCAACCGCCGGCTGGGCGTGTACGAGGTCCAGCTGGTCATCGGCTACCAGGGCATGGTCAAGCTGTTCTGGCAGTCCCCGATGGCTCGCCACCTCGATGCCCAGGTCGTCCATGAGAACGACCACTTCGAGTACGAGTACGGACTCGAACCCCGCCTCGTACACCGGCCGTCACTCACTGGCCGCGGTCGGCCGATCGCCTACTACGCGGTCGCCTCGATGACGAACGGCGGTTCCGCCTTCGCCGTCCTGTCCCCCGACGATGTCGAGCGGATCCGACAGCGGTCCAAGGCCAAGGACGACGGGCCGTGGAAGACGGACTACGACGCGATGGCGAAGAAGACCGCCATCCGCCAGCTATTCAAGATCCTGCCCAAGTCCTCGGAACTGGCCCGCGCCATGGCCCACGACGAGTCGGTCCGCACGGACCGCAGCCTCGACGCGATCGACGCCCCCGCCTACATCCCCGGCGAGACGGTCAACGAGCCGCCCGCCATCACCAGCGGCAACACGCCTGACGCGACGGCCGACAACGGCGCCTACGACTGGCCCGAGGCCACACAGCCCGGCGCCGGCAACCCGCAGTAGCAGCACTCGGGCCGGCCGCGGGATAGGCGGCCGGCCCGCCCCAAGCAGAGCACACGCGAGAGGACCATGCCATGACCCTCACTCCCGAGCAGGCCCGCAACCAGGCCAACGCTCTCCTCGCAACGATGTTCGCCAACGTCTCCCAGTGGGACGCCCGAGTGTTCGACCAGGCCATCGAGGCGATAGCCGGCGACGGCCAGCCGTTCGGCATGAACGACCTCCGCGCTGTGCTCCCCGACATGGGCCGGAAGGCCGCCGGCCTGTACTTCCGCGGCCTGGCCACCCGCCGTCCGCAGCTCCTGATCTGCGTCGGGGAAGTCACGTCGATCAACGAGAAGGCCCACGGCAAGGCCGTGAAGACGTATCTCCTCACCGGGGCGGGATGGGCCTGGCTGGCCGAGCGGAAGGCCGCCCGGCTCGCACCGAGGGAGCAGGCGGCGTGACCGCCGGCGAGACGGCCATCGCATGCATCGGCGCCGCGGGACTCCTCGCCCTCGCCGCCCTCGCCGCCAGCTGGGCCTTCGACCGGTGGCACAAGCCCCGCACCACCCGCCGCTTCCAGCGGACCGCCCGCCAGGCCGCCCGCACCGAAGCCACCGTCGCCAACGACGTAGCCGCAGCCAAGAAGGACCGCCTCAAGCAGGCCGCCGACGACCTCGCCGACTGCCTCGCCATCTGGGACGCCACCCAGCACGACATCCCCCACCAGACCCGCCGGACGGAGGAAGACCAGTGACCACCAAGCCGCTCCCGCCCCACGGCAGCCTCTCGCGCCACAAGTACCACGGATGCAAGTGCCGTACCTGCTACGACGGGTTCAACGCGTGGCAGCGCCAGCACAACGCCGCCAAGCGAGGCGACACCTACAGCGGGCTCGTCGATGCCGAGCCCGTCCGACAGCACCTCCTGCAACTCCAAGCCGCGGGCATCAGCACCACAAAGATCGCCAAGCACTTGGGCTGCCACCCCTCGAACGTCACTTCCTTCGTCAGGTCAACCGGCGCTGGCCGCCCCCGCAGGCGCCGCACCACCCCCGAGCACGCAGCCCGAATCCTGGCCGTGACCGCCGACGACCTCCTCCCGGGCACGGTCGACTCCACCGGCACCCGTCGGCGAATCCAGGCTCTCGCAGCCATCGGCTGGCCGCTCCGGCAGCTCGGCCCCATCATCGGCGTTCACCCCACCTGGGTTGACGACCTCATCAAGAAGGACGTCACCAGCGGCCAGACCGCCCACTCGGTTCGCCGGGCATACGAGCAGCTGGCAGCCAGGAACCCGGAGCGGTACGGCGTCAGCAAGGTCAGCGTTCAGAGGGCCCGCCGTCGCGCCGCCAACCTTCGCTGGCCCACCCCGAAGTACTGGGCGAAGTTCCCCGACGGCATCGACGACCCGCACTTCACGCCCGAGTACGGCATGACGAAGCCCGAGCGCCTCGCCGAGGAGGCCGTCTGGATGGTCACCGTCGCCGGCGTCCCCCGGACTGAAGCAGCCACCCGACTGGGCCTCACCTTCGGCGAGGTCGACGAGGCCCTCGCCCGCAACGACATGCGAAAGGCCGCCTAATGGGCACCTCCTGGCGGGCCGCCCGCCCCACCTGCAAGCACGACCACCCCTTCCCCGACAACCTGCGCCGACTGCCCAACGGCTGGGCCTACTGCCGGGCGTGCGAGCGGAATAAGTACGTGCCGGCTGCGCCAGACGTGGCCGCCGTCAAACGAGCTGTCGTCGGCGACCCGCCCGGCCGGCTGACCCCCAGGGAGCGCGAGATCGCCGTGCTCACCCTGACGCGCCGCGGACTCCCGGCATGGCTGATCGCCGAGCACGTCAAGTGCACGCCACGGACCGTCCACCGCATCCGAACCCGCACCGCCGCGGCCTAGCCGCTTCCCCACCCGCACACGACAAAGCCCCGCGGTGAACGCGGGGCTCGAGGAGAGGAGGAGCTATGGAGTCAGGACTTCGTGGCGGCGGGTACCGCCGTCTCGCCGAGCGCCTCGAGGGCGCGCTCGTAGAAGTCGAAGGGGACGATCACGGCCGCCTCCTTGCCTCGGTTCATGAGGACGGTCGTCTCGCCGGCGAACCGGGCACGGGCGATCACTTCGCCAAGGACGTTGCGAGCGTCGGCGATCTTGTCGCGGTGCTCGGTTCGGGTCGCGGTCATGCAACCACAGTAGCGGATTCGCTGCGTACTACAACAGCGCAAACTCGCTTTCTTAGCTATGATAGCTACGTAGGTGTCGGCGTGTCGGACCCGCCCTAGACCCCCTGGTTCCACGCGCCCGCCCACCCCGCAACACCACCCGAGAGAAGAGAGCTCGTGGGAATCCGGCTGATCGTTGAGGTGCTGGACTACGCGCCCGCCGACCTGACATGGCGTGAGCGATACGCCCTGCTCGTCCTGGCAGAGAACGCCAACGACAGCACCAGGCAGTGCTGGCCCGGCATCGAAGACGACCCGGAGATCGCACACCGCATGCGCCTGCCCGGACGCTCCAGCCGGTACGACGTGCTGAGCGCACTCCGCAAGAAGAAGGCCCTCGAGACCGTCTCAGCCGGCCGCCGCGGACACCGCGCGGTCTACAAGGTCGCAGAGATGGGCGCTGCTTTGGGTCCGGAAACCCAGGACCCTAACGACGAGACAGGGTCCGGAATCTCCGGACACAGCGTCCGGGAACCCTGGACCCAAACCGAAGGAAAGGGTCCGGAGAACCCGGACCCTAACTCCGAGAAAGGGTCCGGGAACCACGTAGTTAGGGTCCGGAAACCACGTGAACAGGGTCCGGAAACCCAGGACCCCTTCCCCTCATACCCCTCAACCCCCTCAACAGATAAAGACTCTTCTCCCGCCGCCGTCAGCCACCCGACCACACGGGCGAGCGCCAAGACCGGCCAGCAGAAGAATCACCACCTCGAGGCCTTCGGTGCCTTCTGGCACAACTACCCGCTCAAGAAGGCCTACGAAGACGCCAAGAAGGCGTGGATCGCCGCCATCGAGCGCGGAGCCGACCCCGCAGTGATGGTGGCCGGCGCCCAGGGCTACGCCCGAGAGCGCCGCGATCAGGACCCCCAGTACACGAAGCACCCGGCCACCTGGCTGAACAAGGGCTGCTACGACGACGAGCCCGCGCAGCCGGCCCGCCCGCGGCTTCACGCCGTCGGCGACTACCAGCCCTGGCGCAACCCCGACGACCAGTCCGCCTACTTCGAGGAGCTGTAGATCATGCAGTGGACACCGCCGCTCGACCCCCGGCAGTACGACCTCCTGCCGCTGCTCGCCCGCCAGAACCGCACCGCCGACTGGCTCAACACCGACGACGGCGACCCCTACGGCCTGCCGAACGTCGCCCGCTGGAGCGTCCACCAGGCCGCCAAGATCGTGCCCTTCCGCTTCCGCAGCGCCACCGCCCAGCGCCCCGAGATCCACACGTGGATCGACAACCTCGCGACCGAAGCCATCGCCGAGCAGCAGCGCCGCAAGGCTCCCGTTGCCAGCATCAACCGCGGCCCCTCGCTGCTGCTCCTCGGGCCCACCGGCGTCGGCAAGACCCACGAGGCCTACGGCGCGGTCCGCGAACTGGCCATCACCGGGATCGTCGCCCGCTGGACCGTCGTCACCGCCGCCGATCTCTACGCCCAGCTCCAGCCCCGCCACGGCATCGACTCCGAAGCCGAGTTTCAGCGGTACTCCAAGGCCAGCATCCTCCTCGTTGACGACCTCGGCGCCGGCGGCAAGATTTCCGAGTTCACCGAGGGCATCAACTTCCGGCTGATCAACCACCGGTACGAGAACCAGCTCCCCACCCTCATCACATCGAACGTCCTCCCGAAGGACCTCTCCGCCCGGCTCGGTGACCGCGTCACCTCCCGCCTCGTCGAGATGTGCCAGCGCGTTCCCATCACCGGCCACGACCGCCGCCGGGGTGAAGCCGCGTGACCACCGACACCGATTTGTGGAACGAGGTACCCGCCGCGGCACCTCTCGCGTTCGACCGGGCCCTGCCGCAGGACAGCGAAGCCGAGCAGTCCGTCCTCGGCGGCATGATGTTGAGCTCGGATGCCATCGCCGAAGTGCTCGACATCCTCAAGGGCCGCGAGTTCTACCGGCCCTCACACGAGATCGTGTTCGCCGCCATCACCGCCCTGTACGGCAAGGGCGAGCCCGTCGACCCCATCACCGTCACCAACAGGCTTCGCGAGACCGGCCTCATCGAGCGAGCCGGCGGCATCAACATCGCTTTCGAACTCGTCCAGGCCACCCCCACCGCAGCCAACGCCAGCTACTACGCCGAGATCGTCCGCGAAAAGGCCATCCTCCGCAGCATCGTCAAAGCCGGAACTTCCATCGTTCAGCTCGGCTACGCAGGTGGCGACGCCAACGAAACCGCCGACGCCGCCATGGCCGAACTCAACACGGCCGTACAAGTTCGCGAAGACGCCGACTCGGCCCTCCTCGGAGCCGACGCCGAGGACATGGTCAGCGAGCTTGAGGAACTCCAGCGCAACGGGCGAGCCCAAGGCGTACCGACCGGCTTCACCGACCTCGACAGCCTCACCCACGGACTCCACCCCGGCCAGATGGTCATCGTTGCCGGACGGCCCGCGATGGGAAAGTCCACGCTCGGCGTCGACATGCTCCGAGCCTGCGCCATCCGCCACAACAGGCCGGCCGTCATGTTCAGCCTCGAGATGAGCCGCCGCGACGTACAGCACCGGATCATGTCCGCCGAAGCCCGCATCGGCCTGCACCACATCCGTGGCGGCACCATGACCGACTCCGACTGGACTCGCTACGCCGAAGCCCTCCCCAGGTTCACCGCCGCTCCGCTGACGATCGACGCCACCCCCGGCCAGACCGTCATGCAGATCAAAGCCCGGAGCCGAAAGCTCAAGCAGCAGGGCGGCCTCGACCTTGTCGTCATCGACTACCTGCAGCTCCTCGAGTCAGGCATGTCGCGGCGAGGAGATAACCGGCAGCAGGAAGTCTCCGACATGAGCCGCAACGTGAAGCTCATGGCGATGGAGCTCGAGGTGCCGGTCGTTGTCCTCTGCCAGCTCAACCGCGGCCCCGAGCAGCGACAGGACAAGAAGCCGGTCGTTTCAGACCTCCGCGAGTCCGGGTCACTCGAGCAGGACGCCGACCTTGTGATCCTCGTCCACCGCGAAGACGCCTACGACCGAGAGTCCGCCCGCGCCGGCGAGGTCGACCTGATCCTCGGCAAGCACCGCAACGGGGCGCCCGCCGTCATCACCGTCGCCAACCAACTGCACTACAGCCGCTTCGTTGACATGGCCCACACGTGACCAGCCCGAAAGGCCGCCTGATGAACGACACCAGCCTCCACATGCACGATCTGACCGTCGCCGCCCACCAGCTCATCGCGGACTGGTCTGACCTCCAGGTCCGCGGCCACCTGGTCTGGCACCCCGACCTCGTCGCCCACCGGCTTGAGCTCCTCGAGGAAGCCCTCGCCACAGTCCGGAAGGCCGTCGAGACCGAGCGCGCGGACAACCGGTGGGACGGCCCGCTCGAGGACGCCGACGCCGACTTCAACACCGAAGCCATGGACTTCGTCGAGCACTCCTGCAACTGCGAGTGGTGCCTGTGCTGCGAGCCGGCCGGAGTCGGCGACGGGCCGATCGTCCTGATGACCATCAGCGCCTCCGACATGGCCGACGTCTGCCCCACCTGCCAGGCCCCGTCCGGCGACCCCTGCCGCGAAGACGGCCGCGTCGTGGCCAGTCACCCCGCCCGCCTCGCCTCCGCCCCGCAGAGCGCGTGACCCGCCGCCAGGCATCACGCCGACCCCGAAAGGCAACCCCATGACCGAGCAGCCCGCCCGCATTGCCGCCTTCAACGCCCTCACCAAGGCCGACCTGAACCGCTACGAGGCGAACAACCTGCTCAACAACCACGCCTACGAGGCCGTGGCGCCAGTCATGCAGATCGTCACCGACTACGTCATCGCGTCCAACGACATCGGTGGCCTCGACTGCAACGACCTCGCCGACCAGCTTCGGACCGCCGGCTACCCGCTCGTCGGCGACGACGACCACGACGCACCCGACGACGAGTCCGCCGCCTGACCCGCGCGGCTAGCCCGCCCTCCGCGACAGCCCCGAGACGACAACCGCCCGCAGCGACCAGGGAGACCCGATGACCGAGCCCTACTACCGCGACGATCAAGTCGAGCTCTACCTCGGCGACATGCGGGAGGTCCTGCCCGCGCTCAACCTGCAGGCCGACCTGGTCGTCACGGACCCGCCGTACCAGTGCACGACGCTCGCCTGGGACAACTGGCCAGAAGGTTGGCCGTCCATCGCCGCCGCTGTGACAAGCAGCATGTGGTGCTTCGGCAGCATGCGAATGCTCCTCGAGCGGCGAAGCGACTTCGACGGCTGGAAGCTCTCCCAGGACGTCGTCTGGGAGAAGTCCAACGGCAGCGGGTTTGCCCGGGACCGGTTCCGCCGCGTCCACGAGATCGCCACGCACTGGTACCGGGGCGACTGGCGGGACATTCACCACGACACCCCGCGGACCGCGTACAGCGGGCCCGACAAGTCCGCCCGCGGCCGGGGCTCCCGCACCCCGCACACCGGGGTCATCGGCCCGCACACCTACGTCGACAACGGGACCCGCCTCGCACGGTCGGTGATCAAGGCAGGGGCCGTCCGGTATCAGCGGCGGCACCCCACGGAGAAGCCTGTCGAGCTCCTGGCCCCACTGATCGAGTACGGCAGCCCCATCGGCGGCCTGGTCGTCGACCCGTTCGCCGGCTCTGGCAGCACCCTCGACGCCGCCCGGATGCTCGGCCGTCGCGCCATAGGCGTCGAAGCCGACGAGCGGTACATCGAGGCCGCGGCCCGACGGCTTGCCGCAGCCCCGCTGATCCCCACTCCGTGACGCAGACGGCTGGCCCCCTCGACGCAACCGAGGGGGCCAGCCAGACCGAAGCATCCCACCACCCCGAGGAGAACCCGATGGCCGTTCGTATCCAGCGCCGCCGCACCAAGGGCTGGCGCAAGCCCGACAACGCCGTGATCGTCAGCCGCCCCAGCCGGTACGGGAACCCGTTCACCATCCAGGACGCCATCGACGCCGAGTTCTCGAACCCCCGCCGCGTCGTCGTCGTGAACTTCGCCGAGTGGCTGCGGGTGGGCACCGCTGGCGGCTGGTACCAAGAGGCCTACCGCCTCGGCCGCCAGACCCTCGACCGGCGCGTCATGCTCGCCGGGCTCGCCGACCTTCGCGGCCAGGACCTCGCCTGCACCTGCCCGCTGCCTCAGCCCGGCCAGCCGGACGTCTGCCACGGGGCGGTGCTGCTGGCCCTCGCGAACTCGGACGGCGACCCGGACGACGTGCTGCGCGAGGTGGGCACCGAGATCCAGCGCGGCGAGTCGTGACCGCGCCCGCCCGGCCGGTGCCGCACCTGTCGCCGCGTGAGCTGCAGATCGTCTGCCTCGCCGCCGACGGAGCGACCGATCAGCAGATCGCCCACCGGCTCGGCATCAGCATCCACACCGTCCGGGACGACTGGCGGAGGTACATCAAGCCCCGCCTGCACGCCGTCGACCGGACCCACGCCGTCGCCCTGGCCGTCGCCGCTGGTCTCGCCCATCCCGTGCCGAAGGAGTCCGCAGCATGAGCCGCTACCTGAACCAGCTCCTCGCGCTTGTCGCAGTTGCCGAGCAGCGGCCGTTGGATGCGGTTGAGGCGGACATGTTGCGCGACCGGATCCGGGCGCTCGATGCCAGCCGGCGACAGGTTGGGGCGCTTGAGGCGGCACTCCAGCGGGCCAGGACGCTCCAGAAGGCCCCTGAGGCTCACGCAGACGCTTCCCGGCCTCCCAGCCCATCCGGCGGGAGATAGGCCGCCAGAGACGTTCCCAGCGGGCCGCAAACGGCAACCCCGCTCCATGGCCTGCCCCGTACAGCCGTCCGTCACCCCAACCGTCCGCCTGACCCGACCCGCGCGCACAAGGAGAACCGTGTCCGCCGACAACTTCCCGGCCGTCAACTGCGACGGGCCCGACTGCTCCAACGCCACCCACCATCCGACCGCCCGCACCGTGACCGACGTTCGTCGCATCCGTCGCCCCGGCGGCTGGCGGCAACGCCCCGGCGGCCGGGACCTGTGTCCCGACTGCTGGACCGCCGGCCGCCGCTGACCCCCGCCCTGCCGGTCGTCCTGTCGGGGCGGCCGGCCCGGACCACCCACACCACCGGAAGGACCCGCCCTCATGACCGCCATTCAGCCCGGCCAGATCTACCGCTCCGTCCCGCCCAGCCCGAGCGACCCGGACGACCGACACCGCCGCATCAAGGTCGTCGGCACGCCGATCACCATCCCCGGCGTGTGGGGCTACGGCAAGGTCGACGTCGTCACCCTCACCGAGACCAGCCGCGAAGTCCGCCGCCGCTCCATCGAGGCCAGCCAGCTCCACGCCACCGCGACTACCCGCGACGGCAAGCCCCGCCGCAACGGCTACGTACTGGAGGCCGGACAGTGACCGACTACCCCGAGCTCAACCTCCTCGCCTGCGCCGATCAGCTGTCCGGTTGGACGTGCACCCTCCTCGCCGGCCCCCACCCCGAATGGAAGCACTGGGACCAGGCGGCGGGCCGCTGGTGGCAGCAGAGTGCCGAACCTCCGTACAGCAACCGCGACCGGCTCCCCGCCGAGTCCGCGCCGTGACCGGCCAGCTCGAACTGTGGTCGCCCGGCTGGGACATCGAGCCCTGCGACACCGCCCTACCTGACCCCGACGAGCAGGCCCACGTCGACCTGCATGCCCGACGGTTGCGGCCCATCCCCGGCGACCACGGGAGGCCCGCAGGACGAGGGACGTATCTGCGGCTACGGCGCATCCAGACGATCAAGCCATCGAAGGAGTACCTGTGAACGACCAGCCCGAGGGCCGCGCCCTCACCATGCCGGAGATCAACGCCAAGCTCCGCGCCAACCGCTGCAGCCCGGCCTGCGCGGAACAGCACACCTACGAACCGCCCTGCCAGGCCGGCCTCTTCGCTACCGCTGCCTGGGTTGCGAGTGAGGCCGCGTCTCCGATCCCCGCCGAAACGCAGGCCAGCCGCGACAAGGCCCTCTGCGGCTACTGCCCGCAGTGCGGACGCGGCGACGCGGGACCCACCGCCGACGAGTACGAGCAGCTGCGGCAGCGGCTCGCCCGGTCCGACGCCCGCGAGTGCCCGTGCCCGCCCAGCTGCACCTGCTGCACACCGACGGCCAAGACCCCCGGCCAGTCGGGCCTCGGCCTCATCCGCGCCAGCATCACGGCCCGCGAGCGGAAAGCCGACGACGCCCACGACGCCGGCAACCACCGCACCAGCAACGAGCACAACGCCATCGCGACCGGACTCCGCATCGCCGAAGCGCACATCCTCGCGAACCCAGACGCCGAGCTGGAGGCCAGCCAGCGGCGGGCGGTCGCCCTCGTCGAACGCATCGACGCCGCCCGCGCATGGGCCCGCCACAACCTGACCGCCGAACAGACCGACCAACTGTTCGCCGTCCTCCGCGGCGACCAGGCGAAGGAGACCCCGTGAGCAGCCCCTTCGATGATCTCAGCCCCCGCGCGCAGTGGTTCATGGAGAACTTCGACATCTTCGGGATAGCCGAGATTGCCGCCAGCGGCGAGAAGGACGAGGCCGCCCTCACCCGTGTCCGTGCCCTCGCCGCCAAATGGCAGCAGACCGGCGCGCAGCCCGGCGCCGTGATCAACATGGACGAGGCGGCCAACGCGCTGCTCGCCGCCCTCGAAGGCGCGAAGGAGATCGGGCCGTGACGCACGAACTGACCACCTTCCTGACCAACCTCGCGCACGGCATCTTGCTCCTCACGGCATGGCGCCTGGGCCGGCGCGAACGCCACTTCCAATACCTTGAGGCTGTCGCAGGCAACCGGAACCTGTGGAAGGTGCGCTGCAACGTCTGCCGCAAGCCCCTCCGCGACAGCCCCAGCGCCACGCACACCACCCCGGGACCCGTCGAAGGAAGCACCGTCAGCGTCAGCTACCACGCCGACAGCCCCTGCCAGACCATCTTCAACAAGCGGACAACCAAGCCGGGGCCGACCCCCGAAGGACCAGCGGGGCCGTCCGCCAGACCACTTCCGCCCGCCGCCTGAATGCCCGCATCCCAGACTTCGCCGTCACGAAACGGCAACACCCGCCCCAGCCGCCCCCAGCAGCCGGTCAGATAGGGCCCTCACGCACCCCAGGGGACCCCATGAACCGAGCCATCATCGCCGCTGCAGCCGCCGCCACCGCCGTCCTGCTGGCCGGCTGCAGCAGCGCCACACCCAAGGCCGCCCCAAGCGGGCAAGCCGGCCAGCCCGCACCAGCCCCAACCAAGCCCGCGGCCGACGCCTCGGGCGCGTTCACCGCCATCGCCGCCGCCGTACCCACCGCCAAACTCGGCACCACCGTCACCGCCGAAAACGAACCGAACCACATGCTCGGCCGGCCCCACGGCTACACCTCAAAGATCACCTTCACCGACGCGCGAATCCCCGCCGAACAAACCGAAGGCCACGAACCCGACGACCTCGAACTCGGCGGCAGCATCGAAACCTTCCCCACCGCCCCCGAAGCCAAAGCCCGCGCCGACTACATCCAGACAACATCAAAAGCCATGCCCGCACTCGCCGAATACGACTACGTCCACGGCACGACCCTCATCCGCGTCAGCCGACTCCTCACCCCCGCACAGGCCGCGGACTACGAGAAGGCCGCCGCCAAGCTCCCCTAAGCCTCACCGTGGGGGTCCCCGGGGGCGCCCTGACTGAACCCCGGCACGACGAAGGCCCCAGCCAATCCAGCTGGGGCCTTCGCACGCACGTTCCTACCGCAGCTTGCTCCTGGCACCCACCGGGCCCGCCTCCGACCGCCGACCCCGCGCCAGCCTGCCCGGCCGCCCCTTCCGAACCGCCCCAGACAGGCCGGCCGCACGTCGGATCATCGCGGCGGCCACATCCTCAGCCACACCCATCACCCGCAGCGCATCCTCCGTCGAACTCCGACACGACGGCAGCGAGCAGTGAACCGGACTCGCAACCAACCCCGACGACGGATAGCTCATCGACTCCGGCGGCAGATACTGCACCGCACACCCCAGACAGACGTACACCGTCCGCATGCACTCCTCCTCAATGGACTTCCCCGGTCCCACTACAGCTACTGCACGAGCCAGTCCACTGCCGGACCACTGGCCGCTGGTGACCCTTCTCGTCCGTCTCCACAGAATGCTCGGTGTGCTCAGTCAGCCCGGAGCCACCGCAAGCCGGGCAAGGCTTCCCGCTCATCCATACAGCATGGCCCAGCCCTACCGTCGGCGGCACAGGAATGGCGAAGCCCCGCCATCCTTGGGTGGCGAGGCTTCTAGCATGTCCAAGATCAGGCGCTCAGTGCGATCTGATCCCCATGCTCGAACGCGGAGATCAGATCGGCCATCCCCGCGTACACCTCCTCCAGCAGCGGCCGATCCTCATCCGAGTACACGGCCACCTTGTCGATCCGCGAGCCGGCCGGGCCAGGGATCTTCTCCGGCCGACGGCCGTGACGCTTCAGGAACGCGTTCGACACCCGCGCCCCGAAACCGGACTGGAACTTCGCGACCGTCTTCGCCTTGTGACCCTTCTCCGCCAGGAACGTCGCCGCGTACAGCGGGGTCTCGGCCGGGTCCAACTCCGGCCGCTCACCCATCGCACGAGCCAGGATCACCTTCGCCGTCGCCGTCGCGTAAGGCTCAGGCAGAGCCGGACGAAGGATCGCCAGGATCTCCGCCTGATCGCGGTACGAGACCGGGCCAGCCGCGGCGGTGATCTCCAACGGGGCGGGGGCGGGGGCGCCAAGCTCGGCTTCCCTGGTCTTCACAGCGAAGTACACCAGCGCCTGCTGGATCTCGGGCTTGCGGGAATCGCCCCGCATTGCCGTCAAGTAGGCGGCTCGCCGCGACAGGTGGTAGTTCACGCCCACCTGGTTCGTCCTGCCGAAAGCTTCCCGGCACAGGGAAGCTTCCCTGTCGGCAGCCGACTCCCCATCCTGGGCCGCGATCACCCCACGCGCCTGCTCCACCGACTCCGCGAACCGCTCCCACTTGGCGTAGCCGAGGAACGGCATCAGCTCGCGAGCAGACCAGAACTCTGACCCGTTCGAACGGAGGCGCCGGAGGCTATCGAACGGCGTGACCTCACCGGCGGAGACGAGTGCGCTCATGCGGTCGCCTCCTGGCGCAGGGTGGCCAGGGTGTCTTCGATGAGGCGGATGAACTGGCCGGCGCCGTTCAGCTTCCACAGCGACGAGTGCTTGAACAGGACAGCCAGCTCGGCGAACCCCGGCTTCCCGTCGGCGGCCGCTGCCAGCGCCTCCTCAATGGCAAAGACCTTGCGGTCCGTTTCGCTCCGCTCAACCACGGTCTTTGCGAAGTCGAGTACTTCGGCGGGGTCGCTGTCCGGGTTCATGACGATCACGTGGCGCTGGTCGTCAAGCCGGCCGAAGCTCAGCGAGCACTTGCTGCTGCGGCGCTTTCGGACTTGCAGGACGATGCTGTGACTATCGGCGAAGCAGGCCAGCTCCTCGGAGGCGGTGACGCTGGGCACAACAGTTGTGGCGGACTGGGCGATAGCCGTGCGCGTTGCTAGGCTCATGAAAGAGCGCTCCTTTCACGCAGATGGGACCTCTACTGATCAGCGGCTGTAACCGCTGGTTGAACACGGCCGAGGCGTTCCACCGCCTCGGCCGTTCTGCGTTCACCGTAGGGGCTCCGCAAGCCCAAAAGCAAGCCTAAGTAAGCATATGAAGGCAGCTCTGGCTTTTTTGTGGCCTGCCGTGCATCATGTGGGCATGGAGGAGAACCGGAGGAGGCTCGCTAAAGCGGTGCAGGACGCCCGCGGCAGGCTGCGCCTCACGCAGCATGAGCTGGCTGACCGTGCGGGCGTCTCTCGTGCGACGATCCAGAAGATCGAGCGAGCCGAGCCGATGCGGTCGACGACGCTGATGAAGATCGAGCCTGCGCTGGGATGGGCTCCCGGCTCTTGCGCTTCTATGCTCGATGGGGCCGAAGGGCCGCTCGCGATCGAGGGGTCCGAGGGTGACGTTTCCTTCGTTCGGATTCCTGAGGGGGAACTCGGCGAGACCGTAACCAGCGCAATCGTTGCTGTGGCTGACTCCATGACTGCCGCCGAGATTCGCGACCTCTCCAGTCGGCTGACTGATGAGCTAAAGCGCCGTGGAGTGATCAGCTAGGAAAGCAAGTGCCCCCGACCTCAACTACAGGTCGGGGGCACTCATGCGTCTGGGGTCAGGCGGTCAGCTCACCATCGAGGTACTCCTGCACGGGTGGGTACAGCCCCCACGGCACGTAGGTGGGGATCTCGTCGAGCAGGACCCATGCGACCTCGGCCAGCTCCTCGGCGTCCTCGACCCGGGCCTCGCCGGCCACGGCTTCGCAGGCCACGTAGGTCATGTCGGCGCCGGAGTCCGGGTGGATGCGCTGCCCGATGACTCGCACAGCCTTGACCTCCAGAGCCGTCTCCTCGGCGACCTCGCGGACTGCGGCCTGCTCGGGAGTCTCGCCCGCCTCGATGCCGCCGCCAGGCAGCGCCCAGGACAGCCGACCCTCCCGCTGCCGTCGACGGATCATCAGGACACGGCCCTCGCTTGCGATGACCGCCATGGAGACGCGCGGCGGCTGCTCGGTCATGTCGGTCATGCGGCGACTCCTAGGGCGTCGAGGACCGGCCGGTAGATCCGGTCCGGCGGGATGAAACGGGTCAGGTCGGAGACTGGCACGAACGCGGCCTCGGCGTTCTCAGCAGGGTCGAGGTTCGATGCCTCGCCCATCAGGTGATCGCAGAGCAGGTAAGACGCCTCGACGCCGGTGGTCGGGTGGAGGCGGGAGCCGAGAGCTTGGCGGATGGTGCAGTGCACGCCCGTCTCGGCGCGGGTCTCCTTCACGGCGACGGCCGCGACCTCGGCGCCCGGTTTCACGACGCCGGCCGGGAACTGCCAGTGCAGGTCACCGCCGTCCCGCCGCTGCACGAGGAGCACCTCGGCGCCGCGGAGCACGACGGCGATCGCGACACGGAGAGCCTGCGCCGCAGTGTCGGCGGGCGGTTGGGCGAGGCGGGCGAAGCGTAGACGCACAGGGGCAGGGGCCCTTTCGTAGAGGGTGTCCAGGGCGGCCTGCATGTCAGACCTCGGTACGATCCCCGGCCGGGCATGCCAGCCGGCGACGGTCTGCGGGTGCACGCCGAGACGTCCGGCGAACTCCTCGCGGCCCATCCGGTGCGCGGCCTGCAGGTGGCAGGCCAGCTCGCCGGTCCAGGTGATGACGTCCACAATCGCGCCTCCTGGCGTCGCGTGTCCTGCGACCTGTACAGCCACTGATCGTCTCCTGTACGGCGGCTATGCGGCAGCCGCTCGTCGGCCACGTGCTGGCCGAGTTGACTCAAGGCATGCAGACAACGACCTCACCGGCCGCGGGCAATGGCCTCCGCCCGGGACCCGCTGAATCCGAGGATTTCGCCAACCTGCTTCCAGGTGCGTCCCTCGTAGAGGGTCCACACGACATCCTTCTCAACGGCCTTGAGGCTGCGGTCTTCCAGGGCGATCTTGGCGCGGCGTGCGCGGGCGATACGGAAGCGCTCGGCCAGGTCTTCGACGGATGGCTGCGTGGCGGCTTCCTCGGTTGGGGTGTCGGTCATGGCCTCAGAGTAGAGCCGATTTCGGGCATCTTCAATGGGGGCGTTGACACGGCGCCTCGATGGGTCTTCAATGAGGTTATTGAAGACGACGGCGCTCCACCGCCGGAAGGCTTCACAGTGCCGCTCCACCGGCATGCCACAACCGAAAACAGAACGGCCCCGGCAGGGACTCCACTCCCACGCCAGGGCCTAACCAACAGGAGCGAACCCTGATGGCTACGCAGAACTCTACCCAGGCCACGCCTGGGATCCCGACCCCGGTCCGGCGCCTGATCGCCGCGGGGATCAAGCGCGGTGCCGGCCCGCTCGTCGTCGAGCAGCCGCAGCGTCTCGCGCTCCTTGAGATCAAGCACGGCTTCGGCCAGCTCGCTCCGTCCATGCGGGACCTGCTGGAGACGGCCGCGACCATCGCGGACGAGACGACCTTCCCGGCTGAGGCCAGCGTCAACGGCCGCATCCTCCGCCTGTTCCTCGGCCGGGCCGGCAGTCAGATCCTCGCCCCGCTCCAGCAGGCCACCACCAAGGCCGAGCGCGAGCGGGACGCGTTGCTCTGGCAGGAGCCCAGCCAGGCCAAGCACGACGCCCTCGACGCTGCTGACCGTCTGCTGTACGACGCCCGGTCTCGTGCCTACGTCGCCCGCCAGCAGGTCGACAAGCTGGTCGAGGACGCCATCGACGACATCGACAACCTGCTCGCCGGCATCACCATCGGCGACCTGGCTGGACTGCTCCGCCTCGTCGCCGCCGACATGGCCGCGCACGCTGCCGCCTCCTACGTCCGCCGCCCGGCGATGACGTCATGAGCGCCGCGATCACCGCATGCGACTGGTGCGGGCAGGGCGACCACGACCCCATCGACCCGCAGGACGGCGAGTAGCTGCCTCGGCACCGGCCAGCAGCACACCCACCGCAGCTAGCGAGGGGACGTCATGTTCGAGCTTCGCGACTGGGTTCGCATGCACTACGAGGAGGCGGCCCGTCTCCAGCAGACGGCCGACGACTGCGAGGGCGACGGCCCGATGGGTGAACACTTCGCCCGTCAGTACCGCGAGCTGGCCGATGAGCACCAGACGACGGCCGACACCCTCCGCCGCGAACTCAACGCCTGAACCCCACCCACCCCACCCCGGCACGACCAACCGGAGGACAGCCATGCCCGAAACCACGCCCGCTTCCGTTCACTCCATCGCCGAGGCCATCCGCGACCGCCGCTCGTACATCGCCAGCAAGCGTGACGCCTACTTCCTGTCCGACGAAAAGGCCGTTCAGCCCGTCGGGGGCTTCATCGCCCTCGCCGGCGCCGAGATCGGCGTGGACATCCACGCCACGTTCACCCGGCGCTACCTGCCCACCGGCGGTGAAGAGCAGGTCGTCCGGTTCTCCGTCATCGCCGAGTGCGCCGGATTCGGATGCGTCGACCCCCAGCACACGGTGACGTCCCCGGCCAAGCACCCCCTCGCGACCGACGCGGACGAAACCGGGAAGGCCCCGTTCCTGATGGTGCCCGACGCCCTGAAGTGGGCCCAGGCCCACGCCGAGACCTGCCGGGCGATGCCCCGCCCCGGGGCCTGACATGGACGAGTGCCTGCTCTGCGGGGCCCCCGGCGGCCACCCGTACTGCAACGCCGCCTGTGAGGCCGCCGACCAGCCGACCAACGAAGGGACCAACCCGATGCCCGAGCAGCCCACCCCCGCCACGATCATCGCCCAGCCCGAGGTGTCCCAGGCCGTCTACCAGCAGATCACCAACGGCGGCACGCCCGGCGGCCCCGCGGGCATGGCCGACACACTCGCCAACGCCCACAGCAACGCCAGCAACCAGAAGTAGGAGTCGGCAATGGCCCTCTACACCCACGGAAAGATGCTCGCCCACCAGCTTGAGCAGATCGCCGCCCGCACCAACGCCGGCCTCATGACCCGAGAGCAAGCCGACGAGCGAGTCCAGGCACAGCTCGCCATGGCGTCCCCCGACGAGCAGGCCGAAGCGATGGACATCCTCAACGCCCGCCTCCAGCAGCGCTGACCACCCGCCTGACCACCAGAGGGCAGCCATGCCCAGATTCGACGAGGCCGACACCCGCGACAACGCCCAGGAGGGCTGACCCATGGTCTTCATCCCCACCCCCGACCACGACAGTGACCTGTGGACCGGCGACCAGATCGACATCGCCAACCCGCCCAAGCACTGCAGCCACCCGCTCCGCCGGTACGAGGAGGGCGACGGCTACGGCTTCGAGTGCCGGGAGGACGACTACGAGATCCACACCGACCAGCACGGCGTGCTGACCGAGCCGCCGCACATCACGGCCGAACCGTGACCGGCACCGAACGCCTCGCCGACCGTCACGCCGCCTACCGGGCGATCAACCGCATGCGGGTCGCCCGCCAAGCCGCTCACCTCGCGCTCTACGCCGCCGGCTGCAAGGCCGCGGCCGTCACCCCTGCCGACGTCCAGGACCAGGCCCGCAGGCTGTCCGGCCTCGACGACGGCCCCCTCAGCACCGCCGAAGCACGCGACGCCCTCGCCTACTACACCGCCTGACCAACGGAAGGACCACCGCCATGAACGCCACCGCCACCGAGATCGAGCAGCCGACCGACCTGGAGGCCGCCTGGGCCGAACGCGACTTCCGCGAGCAGCTCATCGCCGCCTACGACCAGGCCATGACTAGGGCCGGACGGGCCGCGGCCCGCTGGGAGGTCCTGTCCTACGACATGGCGAACCCGGGCGTGACCAAGCTCGCCGACCAGCTCGACGACCACGCCAGCCGCGCCGCGTAGTCCTCACGCCTCTGAAAGGAGGACCCGTGAAGTACATCGACAAGATCCAGTCCGTGGCATCCGGCGTCGGCATCATCGCAGTCATCGAGAAGCTCCTTACCCTGGGCGCCCTGGTCTTGGTAGCGGCGACCCTCGGGGACAAGCTGGGTTCCGTGCTCGGCCTGCCCGGGAATCTCGGGACGATCGTCGGCTGGTCCGTCGCCGTCGTCTACGACGCCCTGTGGATCGGCGCCCTGCGGATGTCCGAGTTGGCGATCCGGCAGAGGTCCGTCATCGGGATGGCAGTGACGCTCGGAGTGTCGGTCGTCGCGATCAGCGTCTCAACCGCGGCGCTCTTCATCCTCGGGCACGCTCAGGTTTTTGCAGGCGCCCCGGTCGCTGCAGCAGCCTTCATGGGGCTCCGCCTGTTCGCTGCGAACGTGCTCGCGGACCCTACGACCGCGGCCCTGATCGCCGAGCAGTCGGCCGCGGACCGCAACGCCCGAGCCCTCGCCGCGGCCGACGCCCGTCACCTCCGATCGGAAGCCCGTACCGAAGTCCTCGACGAGACTGCCGGGCACCTCGCCGAGCTGCACCGCCAAACCGCCCGCGCTGAGGTCCTGACCGACGCCCAGAAGAAGATCAGCAAGGCCCGCGCCAAGGCCGAAAAGACCCTCGCCGCGGCCGACAGGAAGCACGGCGAGAAGGCGGCAGCGTTCATGTCCCGGGAGCTTCTGACCGTCGGGTCGCGCCCTGTGGTCACACCCGTGGGTCACACCCCGCCGGAGCTGGATGGTCACACTGTGGTCACACAGGTCATCCCGGAAATCGAGGCCGTGACCACCCCGCCCGTGACCGCGGACGAAACGGACACCGAACCGGCAGTCGAGCAGGTTCCCGTCGAGGACGCAATGACCCTCGAAGAACTCGCCCGCGCCGCTGGCATCGAGACCCCCATGAAGGGTGTGCGTCTCACCGACGGACAGCTCGAAGTCGTCCTTCGCTGGCTCCGCTACACGATGAAGCCCCCTCGCTCCTACCGGCAGGCATGCGACGCCTTCCGTGATGCCGGCTTCCAGGCCCGCGAGGAGCGCATCCGCCGCATCTGGGGGGTCATCGAGACTCGCGAAGCCGAAGCCGTACCCGCCTAGCCCGCGCCCCCGGCACAGCTGGCAGGGCCCAGCGGCATCAGCCTCTGGACCTTGCCGAGACTGCCGGAAGCAGTCGGAACCACAAACCCGCAGGTCAGCCGACGAGTGACCCGGTGAGCGGAACGTTCGCAGACCCGGCAAGCAGACCCGGCCCACCTGCCCCGAGCCCGAAGGGATGGCGTCATGAGCTCGAACTACTGGACCAAAGAGATCAAGCGCGCAGATGCCGCATCCCCCAAGACCGGCGCGACCCGGCGGATGGATCGCCTGCGCAGCACCCTCCAACACGTGGATCCGGTGATCGCCAACCGGGCCTGGCGGGAAGCAGCGGACGCGATCCAACGCATCACGGATCACTACACACCGTAATCATTCACTCGTTCATTCACCTGGGTAGAGATGAACTCTCCGATCTGCTACGCGCGCACGTGCGCGCACAAGCAGGCCGTTCACCTCTCCCCGTCGCAGACCGTGAAGGGAAAGCGATGGAGATACTGCTCGCCGCCTGCCTACTGGCGTGGGCCGCGGGGGCGCAGAGCGAACAGGCCAAGCTGGGCATCAGCCCGGCACAACGCTCTCTGATCCGCGAACAGGTCCGCCACGAGAGGGCGGTGCGGAGGATCGCCGAGAAGCACGGCATCCCGGCCTCCTCAGAGGGATCGCCTGAAGACCCGAAGTCGGAACCGAGTCCGATCACTCTGCCCGAGGCCTTCCGGGCCGGCTACCGGGGATACGCCCCCGTTGCCCGCGTCGCAACCCCCGCGGGACGACTGGCCGGTGACTGGGCGGCACGGGGAGTGCACTGGGCGAAGGACACCGGCCGCTCAGCCCTGCTGGAGTACCGCAAGCGCCGCAAGGCCGCCGGCGAACCCGACCCGGCCCCGGTCCACGGCCCGCAAGTGCCGCCCATGCCAGCCCATCCGCCGATGCCGACCACCCCACCGACAGTGGGCAGCGCCGGCCCGGCGAACGTGACCCCCGATAAGCCTGAAGAGGCCCCGGAGAGCAAGCCCGCCGAGGACCCCGCCCCGCTCGAAGCCGGTACGGAAATCACTGCACCCGCGCCGGGGCCCAGCGTCCCCGAGGCCAGGTCGGAACACGTGCCGGAGCCCGCCGAATCCGCCAACCCGAACGCACCAGCGACCACCGAAGGAGGGACCGGCCGGATGGCGACAGAAGTCACCTACGACTCGGTCATGGACGAGAGCGACGAGCTCTCCCTCATGTGCGACGACGACCGGAACGTGTACAGGCGGATCCGGGAACGTTGCGAACGCGAGATCGGACGAGCCGACTCCCTCATCGCGCAACTCAAGAGCCCCGGCGTCCAGGCCTGGATCTCCCGGTGCGCGGAGCAGTACCGCGTGATCCTCGCGCAGCTCGACGAGCTGGACGCCAACACCATCGCCCAAGGCGAGGGAGTCGTGAAGGCCAAGGCCCTCCTGCTGGCCGGCCAGGGCCTCTACGCCGGCATCGCAGCCGACATGGAGGAAGTCGAGGAGCGGGAGTTCTACATCTCCGACGCGGTCGACAGCGAGGACACGAACGCCGCAGCCGACACCTACGAGACGCAAGGAGCCCGAGCATGACCGCCACCTACGCCGCCGTACTCGCCAGGGCAGCCGCCTACAGCGTGCGCGCGGCCCGAACCCAGGCCGCCGTCGAACGACTGCAGTCACGGTTTGAGGACCGGGCCGACTCGGCCCGCTACCTCTCCGAAGCGATGACCCTCCTGGTCGTGGACGAACCGACCACGACCGCCTACATGGAGATCGCGACCCTGTCGAACGCCATGGCCGGCAACGTCGGTCAGATCGTCTCCGCCTCCGACGCCCTGTCCGCCGCCGCGCAGGGCCTGGACAGCGAGACGCAAGCCCAACACGGCCGGATGGTCGACGCCAACCGCACTCACAACGTGCCGATGGCCGACGTCCAGTTCCTTCGGCCCCGCTAACCCTTAGCCCCAAACGCCAGGCCACGGACGGGGCCGCGCCGCATACGCGGCCCCTCCGCACCCTCACACGGACCCTGAAAGAGGCCCCGATGGCAACCACCATCGCACCCCAGAAAGAGCACGACGAGACCCTCCATGAGGAGACCGGCCCTCAGGCGCGGATCTCCCAGATGAAGCGCAACCCGGGCCTGTACATCGGGGCAGCCCTCGGCCTCGCCCCCGCCGTCATGCCCGACGGCATCCTGCTCGCCACCACGTTCGGCGCGACCGGTGTCGCCGCCGGCTGGGCGGTGCTGGGCGTGCTGCCCGGCCCGTGGCGCTGGCTTCCTGGGAACGGAGAGCCGTGGGAGTGGATGTGCCGCTCCAGTCGGCGCGGCTACCGTCGCACCCTGCGCCGCATGCGCCGACGCCTCGCCCAGACTGGTACGGAAGCCAAGGCCAACGGCATCCCGGCCGGCTGGTACGGGCACCCCGATCGGCCGGCACTCATCCGCAAGGTGACCGCCGACGCCCGCCGGGCGCGCTGCGAACTCCTCCGTCGCGCGTGGGCAAAAACCCTTCCCGACTGGGAGACGGGCTGGTGGCGTGCGTACACAGCGAAGGAGATGACGCTCCTCGCCGGGCCGCTGGCCGCCATCCCCGTGACTGGATTCGTGGACATGCCCTGGTGGGCACACCTGGTCGTCGGCTCCCTATCCGCTGCGTGGGGTGCCAAGGTCCTGCACAAGCCGGCCCTGTCCGTCCTGCCGGAGCCGAAGGCGGCGCCGGACGACTGGTACCAGGCACGCTGGACCGAGTGGATCGCCGGCGAGCGCGGCCCGCTGCCCGCCTCCAAACTGACCAGCGTGCACGTTGACGCCGACCAGCTCACCGCGGTCATCGTCTCCACCACCGCCAGGCCCGCCACCAGCCTCACCCAAGACCCGGTCTCGATCGCATTCGACGTGCCCCCGAGGGCCGTCAACATCTACCGGCCCGACGACATGCCCGCCTCCCGGGCCAAGCTCACCGTCCGGCTGCGCGCCACCGCCGCCGAACTCGTCGACGGCGACCTGCCCGCCGAGTGGAAGGAGTTCAGCCCCTACGCCGGCAGCGAGCTGTACGACGTCGAAGAGACCCCGTTCGGCCGCAAGTTCAAGATCCTGCTGCCCCGGCGAGGCGCCGGCGTCGCCGAAGTCCAGGCGCGCAGCATCGCCCAGGCCCTCGACATGGAAGGCGAAGACGGCACGGCCCGGCTGCACCTGCGAGTCCTCGACTCCCGACGGATCGAAGTCAACGACATGTCCGTCAACCCACTCGCCGGCGGAGTGCCGCTCAACCTGGACGCCCTCACCATGGACGACCAGGGCTACATCTCCGTCGGCAAGGACATCTACGGCCAGCCCGCGAAGTGGCGCCTGCTCAAGTTCGACCCCGCCCGCCGCGGCCTGTCCGGCCGCCCCTCCGCCTCCGCTGTCATGGCCTTCGGCTCCGGAACCACCGGCGCCGGAAAGACCAGCTTGGAAGAAGACCTCCAGGTCTCACAGCGCCTGAACGGCTTCGTGTCCTGGCTGGCCGACGGCAAGGGCGGCGCCGGATACGCACCCTGGAACAACGACCTCGACTGGCTCGTAAAGTCGGCCTACGGGGCGATGCTGATGGGCCAGGGCGCCAACCGGGCCAGCGAGTACCGCTACGCCGAGCAGATGAAAATGCAGTGGCTCGACGAGGAGGGCTACACAGAGAACGGCCGGAGCTTCTTCGTTCCTTGGGAACCGTTCGCCCCGATGGTCGTCACCTGGGACGAGTTCAACGAGATGGTCCTCAAGGACCCGCAGGCCGACCACGTAAAGCCGCTACTCCGGTCCGTCTCCAGCGTCGGCCGGCTCTCCCGGGCCGCCGGCATCGCGGCACGCATCTGGGTCCAGATCCCCAATCTGGACTCCCTAGGTTCCGACAGCAGCGCCAACGCCATCCGCGACATGCTCCAGTCCGGGAACATCGCCCTGTTCCGCACCGCCCGCGCCGACGTGGACATCATGTCGCTCGGCTCGCGCAGCCCGGACTTTCGGCTCGCTCCCCTCCCAGAGCGGTTCCCGGACGGTTCCGAGACCGGCGGCCTCTTCTACATCGCCGACGGCAAGGCCCAGTACACGCAGTCGAGGGCCATGTTTCACACCAACCCGGCTCGCGTCTCACGCCAGTTCCCGCTCCAGACCCTCACCGACCGCGAAGCCGAAGCGGCCGGCCCGGCCTATCTCCGCCGCGAGGAATACCGGCACCTCGACGCAGTCGACGAGGAGGCCTTCCTCCGCGACCTCGTCAAGGAGCAGCAGGCCAAGAGCAGCAAGAAGGTCACCGTCATCGACACGAAGAGCCCCGCACCGACAGCGGACGTAGACGACGAGGACCTCGACGAGCTCGTGCCGCTCACCCGCACACAGAAGGTCTGGCACGCGGTCGACGCCGGCGCCCGCCGCAACAAGCAAATCTCCGAGGTCACCGAACTCAAGCCCGCCAACGTAGCCGGGGCCACCACCCGACTGGAGCGCCTCGGCAAGCTCCGCAAAGTCGAACGCGACTGGCACACCGCCGAATACCTCGACGCCTGAACAGCCACGCCCCGCCCCTCCTCACGAACCCGGAGTACAGCCATGACGCTCACCACCACAGGCCTGTTCCTGCTCGTCGCCGTCGGCCTCGGAATCTGGATGAAGAAAGATCCCGGCTTCAAGAAGCGCGAGTTCCTCGTCGTCTCAGCCTTCTGGATCCTCCTCGTCGCCACCCCGTGGGGTGCCGAAGGCGTCGCCAAGGTCCAGGACATGTTCGGCGTCGGCGCGCAGACTGCCAGCGACACCGTCAACTCCGTCTCCAGCAAGTAGACGATCAACATGACCACTGACCGCGCCTCGGCCCGCCAGCAGGCCGAAGCCATCCTCGCCGAGCTCGACGGCATCGCAGCCACCGCCTACCGCGACCCGACCCCGATCCCCACCGTCGGACCCACGCCGCCCGTAGCCCAGCCCGGACGGCCACCCATGAGCCAGCGGGCGACCGATGCCAGCGCACTGATGCTCACAGCCGGACTCGCCACCGTCCCGCCCGGCCTGATCGCGATCGGCGTGCTCATGGCCTCGGGCTACGCCGACCCGGCCGTCATCGGGATGATCTGCGCCGCCCCCGCGGTCATCGCCGTGCCCGTCATCGCCGTCGCCCGACTCCTCCGCAGCGCGCAGGGGATCGTGCCCGCCGAGCACCACAACCACTACCACGGGCCTGTCAGCCAGCAGCACCACACTGTCAGCACGCAGACCCGCGGCCTGTTCGCCAAGACGATCAACAAGCAGTAGCTACCGCTCGACCGACAGGCCCTCGCCGACCGCGGGGGCCTTCGTCATGGGTACGGCGCGGGCGATCCACCGGGGGCCACCGACCTGCGCCGGCTGGAGTGTGACAGTGACCTCGACCCCGAGCTGGCGGAGCAGCCCGAGCAGGGCCAAGCCATCCGCGCACTCCTGCGCCGTGTCGCCCGCGACACCAAAAGAGACCCCCATGCCCGGCATTCTGCCGCGCACAGGGGTCTCGAGGTGCAAGGACGGACGGGTTACACCGAATCAGGCGCCCAATCCGACCGGTAGTCCGGGTGAGCCGTGAACTCAAAGGCCTTCAGCCGCATCTGGAGATCCGCCAGCCGGCCTGCGCGACCGTCCACCCACAGGTACGGATAGACGGTCTCCTCGAACAGGCGGATTCGGGCCTGCGCCGCAGTCACCATCTCCTGCGCGAAAGCGGTGGCCTTCTCCGGATTGACGCCGAGCGTGCCAGCATTCCGTGTCAACGCTGCCGCAGACGACTGGGCACTCTCCAGCTTCTCGTCGAGCCGGGCGCGGAGGAACTGCACCAGGGCCTCGGTCATGCCTGTGCCTCTCGTTCGGCCCGGGTGCGGGAGTCGCCGTTGATGCGGATGGCGATGGTGCGGGCGCGCTCGTGGTTGACGCCAGCCCAGGTGCCGATCTCCCGGAAGGTTTTGCCGTCGAGGCGTGCGGCCGCGATGGTTTCGTCGAGGTCTGTCTTGGCGCGGCTTACGGTCGCGGCCTTCCGTTGCAGCTGCTTCTCCCAGTCGGTCATGGGTCCATGCTCCCACGCGGTCCGTCTATCACCTAGACGAGTTTCGTCTAATCCGTAGACAAGGGGGCGGGTCGCCTGCCAGGCTTCTGTCTAGAAGTTAGACGGCAATCGCCAGGGGGACCCGATGAACGCCAAGGCCCGCACCGCCCGCCAGACCCTCCGCCAGCGCACCCGCGCCAACCGGGACGCCCGCCGCCCTCACACGCTCGCCAGCCACCTCCTCACCCGCGGCGCCACCCCGTCTGACGCCTCCTGCGTCGCTGGCGCCCTGCGCGGCAAGGCGAAGGCGCTGGGCGTCACCGGCCGCCGCTTCCTCGTCTGCAAGACCTCCGCCGGGAAACTCCCCAAGCGGGCCCCCAAGCGGCCCTGCACCCGCTACACCGACCAGCAGTTCCTCACCCTGATCACCGCGTACAACCCCCGCGCCGCCCGGTTCGTCGCCATCCGCGCCACCGTCCTCGCCGCCTGAGCTGTAGTTCCTGCTGATTGCAACGAAGGGATTTGTGTCGTGACTGAGTCGCAGACCATTCGGCTTGAGATCAAGACCGCCCGGCAGTCCGAAAGGTCGCCGCTGACTATCGACCTGGAGGTGTACCCCTGGCACACCGCCCAGTTCGGCGAGCAGCCGTGGAGCGACTGGCTGGACTACGTCGCGCGCGAATGGCTCGGCCGGGCAGGCGCCACAGCCGGGATTCATCGGGCAGTCGCTCTCGACGTGGCCAACGGGCTCTCGGAGTTGGCGGCGATTGACATCGAGTTGCACTAGGCACGACCAGGCCGTCGCCTTCACGGCCCAGGCCTAACCATGCGCCCCCGAATGCCAACCGCGACTACGACAATGACTTCAGCGAAGAATGAGGAGGCCGTCATGGCCGACCACGACAGCCCAGCCGAGCTGACCGAGGCGCAGATCGACGCGCTAGCGGACGCAGGCAACCGGGCCCTGAACGACCACTACCACGAGGAGCTGTGCCACTGCTCGGACTGGCCGGAGAGCTGTGCGAGCAGCGGCAACTACTTCGCCGGAAGCTGGGATACGGCCGCGTTCAACATCGGCATGCGAGCCGTCATCGCGGCCTGGGAGGCCATGCGGGCCCCTACCGAGGCGGCCGAGCTGGCCGCGCTGCGGGAACGTGTCGAGGAGTTGGAGACCTTCGCTTACGGCTGCGACGCCGAGGGTTGCGTCCTGCCGCACAGTTCATGGTGCCAGCGGGCCATCGTCTTTGCTGAGTCCCACAACGGATGTACCTGCGGCGGCCCCTGGGAGTCCTCGCAGCAACCGCACGCCGGGCACTGCTGGCTGCTGAGCCCGCCACGGGCAGAGGTCGAGCAGTTGCGTGCGCGGGTGGCCGAGCTGGAGGCAGATCGAACGGCCGTGCGTGAGAGTGTTGCCGCGGCGATCGAACGCCGAGGCACCGCTTTCCGCCCGACGCACCCGGTGTGGCCTTACATTCCGGTGTTCGCGGGCCTCGCCCGGGGGCAGAGCGTGCCGCCGCGCTCATGCCTCAGCGAGGGTAAGGAGCAGGGGTGAACGCCTCCCAAGACCAGTCGCGGGCCCGGTTCGCCGACGTCCGCCGTCTCGCCTTCGACACGGAGACGACGGGCCCAGATCCGCACGAGGCCCGCATTGTGACTGCCGCACTGGTCGCCCGGGGTGGGGGTCTGCCGGACAAGGTGATGGGCTGGCTGATCAACCCGGGCGTGCCGATTCCAGCTGAGGCCGCGGCCGTTCACGGAATCGACGACACAAAGGCCGCCACGGGCGGCGACCCGGCCGTCGTCCTCGACGAAATTGCCGACCATGTGGCTAGCGCGCTCATGTACGGCATGCCGGTCATCGCCTTCAATCTCAGCTTCGACTGGACTGTCCTCGCCTACGAGCTGGAGCGCCACCGGCTGCCGGCCGTGAGCGAGCGGATGCCCGACCTGGCGGCTCCGGCGCTGATCGACCCCCACGTCATCGACAAGCAGGTCGACAAGTACGTGAAGGGCTCAGGGATGCGGAAGCTGAAGCCGACCGCGGAAAGGTACGGAGTCGACCTGGTCGACTGGCATACCGCCGAAGCCGACGCACTTGCGGCGCTGCTTATCGCTGAGGCGCAGTTCGAGCGGTACCCGCACCTGAACGGCATGGGGCCGGCGCAGCTGTTCACAGCCCAGAGGGCTTGGCGGGCGGAGCAGCAGGCTGGTTTGCAGGACTGGTTCCGCACGAAGGCGACCCCGCAGCAGGGCGGCGACCCGAACAAGGTCATCTCGGGAGACTGGCCGCTCATTCCCCAGCAGAGGGAGGCGTGAGACGCGCACCGATTCGGCCCGCCTTCCCCAGCCGGGGGCGGGCCTTTCGCCTGTCTGGCGTGCCGCATTCTTGTCCGCACCGCCCGATACGGTGTTCGTGTATCGCTGCACCTCCGCACTGCTGTCGAGGAGCTCAACGTGCACCAGACGCCCTGCCCTGGTTCCTGCAACAACGCGTGGCGCCGCGCGGAAACCATCCGCGAAGAAGCCGGCACCGAACACCACCTCACCCCGACTTGGGGACGCCCCGTCCAATGCGACGGATGCACTGAACGCGCCCGCCAGCACCTCACCGAACTCCCTGAACTCCTCACTGCCGTCCAGCTCGAAGCCCTGCACGGAACCCACTCCCCGAGCACTTCCACGATCGGATCTCGCTCCAGCGACGCCCCGGCCTGGCCCGGTCAGGCCGCACGTCTCCTCCTCGAAGCGATACTCGGCGAAATGGAGGAGCTGGAGTCCGACGTCCTGCACCGACGCGGGATATGGGCAGCAGATGCCGAACCGGCGCGTGACGGCGTCACCGAAGGCCGCCGCATCACCGACGTCGCCCGCATCCTCGGGGCTCACCTCGGCTGGATGATGCAGCACCACCCCGCGGCCGGTGAGCCGCACGACCGCGGCAACGCCAACCCCGGCGGCCAGATCCGTAGCTGGCATTCCGTCGCTCAACGCTTCATCAAGGCGCACCCGCAGCACGATGTCCGCAAGCTCGCCCCCTGCCCTGGGTGCAAGGGTCCGTATCTGGCCGAGTCTCGCGACCTCCGTCTCGTCGGCGACCGGCCGTACATCGAATGCCGTGACCCCGGCTGCCAGCGCATCCTTACCAGCGCCGAGTACGACGCCTACGTCAAAGCTCTTGCCGCTGGCATTTCCGCAGCGGCTTGATTTCCGCTGCATCATGCATGACTATGGGGGCACGTTCTGCGTGCTCAGATTTCGCCGGAGGCCCCCCATCACACGATGGCGGGGCCTCTCGCCATTCTGGATCATGTTCGGAGGGATGCGCCGTGGTCGATCTCGACGTGGACCTGCACACGACACTCTGGTCAGTCGGACAAGCCGCGGAGGCGGCCCGGGTCCAACCGAACGTGGTACGCAACTGGGTCTACCGCGGCCGGCTCGATGTCGCTACACGCGACCGAGCTGGGCGCCCGCTGTTCCGAGCCATCGACGTCATACGCGCCGAAAAGGCGACGCGGGAAAAGGCTCGACGGACCTACTTGGCCGCGTAACTCCCAATAGAATTAGGCATACAGGACCCCGGTGGGTGCGCTAACACCCCCGGGGCATAGCCGATCTATGTAGGAGATCGACGTGGACCAGGATAGCGGCTGCCAAGCAGTCGACGACGGCGCCCAGCCATGTGACGACAGTGTCCCTGATGGAGCCCCGGTGGACCTCTGCCGGAACCACCTCATCAAGGCCTACCTCTTCATGCGAGCCGAGCTCGCCGAGGTGGAAGCAAAGACGGCCCTCCCGGGGATGCGCCCCGTCTCCGAGTGCGACGACCGAAAGAATGTCGTTTACTACATCCGGTTCGGGGATCGCATCAAAATCGGGACGACGAAAGATCTGCGCAGGAGACTCGCAGCGCTCCCGCACGACGAACTGCTTGCGGTGGAACCGGGTGGCTACGACATCGAAGCCTCGCGTCATCGGCAGTTCCAGCCGCACCGGATCAGCGGCGACTGGTTCAAGGCTCACGCGGACCTGGCGTCCCATGCGGCCTGTGTCAGGGAACAACACTTCGGAATGCTTGCCGAGGCGCACCGGTGATCCTTTCCGAGTCCAAGGGCATCGCTCTATGGACCGTCGCTCAGGCTGCGGCGGCCGTTGGCATCACGTCGAACGCAGTGAACAACTGGGTCCGACGCGGGGTGCTCGCTCCGGCAGCAGACGCTTCGGGTAGAACCCTCGTCAACGGCCAGCGGCGCCCGCTGTACTGGGCCAACGATGTACGTGAGGCCGAAGCGAAGACAAGGAGCCGCGGGCGCCGAAATGGCAGCCAGCCGCTACCCGAACCCCTTCCTGACGGGATCGACCTCTCGGTGACCCTCTGGACGGCAACCGAGTCTGGGCGCTATGCCGGGGTCACCCCGAACACTGTCCACAATTGGCGCTACCGAGGGCACTTCGAGATCGCAGGCCGCGACGATCGCGACCACCCGCTCTTCCGGGCCATAGATGTCATCCGCGCCGAGAAAGCCACCCGGGAACGCGCCCACCGCTCGTACACCCCGTAAGCCGCCCGCCCCCAACAGCGCCTCCGGCCAGCTACCGGAGGAAGGAAGCCCCGAGTCTCCTGGCTCGGGGCTTCCGCGTTCCCAGGAGGTCGTCATGGGATGGCACTGTCCGAACTACACCCCGTTCGGTCGGCAGCATCGCGCCATCGTAGAGATTCGCGATGGGCGGCCCGTCATCGTTGGGTGCCTTGAATGTAACTGGGAGGACATTCTGTTCGACGACTTCGAACTCGAAGCCGACGTCGTAGACAGAATCGATCGCCCAACAAGATGCGTGGCCCTGACCAAGGCTCGCCAGCGATGCAAGCTCCCGTCGGAGCCGGACGGACGATGCGAGAAGCATCGCGACGAAAGCGCGCTCTGGGAGCGTCGGTACAGAACGCTTCGGGAGTCCTGGCGCAGCGTCACTTTGCCTGAGCTGTACCGAGAGGTTTTCATCCGAGCCATCCGCGATGCTGACCTCGTGGCGAACGAGCGCCAGGTCACGCGCGAGACGTTCGAACAGGCGCGCCGACTTCGCCACGCCTCGGTGGTCTACTTCGTGGAACGCGAGGGCTACGTCAAGATCGGTACCACAACGAGCTTGAAGCAGCGCCTTCCCAACTTGGCCGACGGGTCATGCCTCATGCCCGACGGCGTGAGTCGCGGCCCAGTCACGCTGTTGGCCACGACCCTGGGCGACCGCGAGACCGAGTCCGCGTACCACCGTCGCTTCCAGCGCCAGCGGGTTCGCGGGGAGTGGTTCCGTCCCAACAAGGCGCTGCTCAACCTAATCGAAGACTTGCAGCGGGCCGAACGTAGAGGGCGACCGGACATGCTCGACGAAGCACTCAAAGCCGCCTGACCCCGACACTGACCGGCAGGGGGTGGGCGATGCCTGACCTGCCCCTGCGCTGGCGTACCGCCGTCGTCGCCGGCGCCCAGTGGTCGGCGGCGTTCACGCTGCTGGACGACGACGGCACCCGCATGGACATCAGCGGCAAGACGTTCGAGTTCGTGATCCGCCCGAACTCAGCGGACGCCACCGTGCCGCCGCTCGTCGTGGTCACTGCGACGGCGACCGCCCAGGGCTACCTGACTATCGACACGGTGACAGCCACGATCCAGGTCGTCCTCACCCCCGCCGCGACGACACTCCTCGCCACCGGCTGCCGCCCGTTCGCCCTCTGGATGGACCCCGGCCAGCCCGACCAGACGTGTCTCGTCGAGGGCCCGTTCTACTCCCGTCTCGTCTCCGCAGCGTAGGGGGTGCATCGTCGTGACCAGCGTCATCGTGGCCTCCGCCGGAACGTCCGGGCCCCGCGGCAACAGCGTCCTCAACGGATCCGGCGCCCCCTCGTCGGGCACGGGGATCGACGGCGACTGGTACATCGACAACGCCACCCCGTCTGCGCTCGTCATCTACGGCCCGAAGGCAGCCGGAGCGTGGGGAGCCGGGCAGTCTCTCGGCGCCGGCGGCGCACTGCTGCGGACGAACAACCTCTCCGACCTGAACTCGGTCCCGGCGGCGCGCACGAACCTGGGGCTCGGCGGATCCGCTACGCAGAACGTGGGCACGACCGCGGGCACCGTCGCTGGGGGCGACGACAGCCGCCTGTCCAACGCCCGCACCCCCACCTCGCACGCGTCCACCCACGCCTCTGCCGGTAGCGACCCGCTCACCCCGGCCGCGATCGGCGCGTACACGACCGGGGCAGGCGCAGCCCTCGAAAACCGCGTCACCACGGTCGAGAACACGGCGCTGACCAAGGCCGACAACCTGGCCAGCGTCGCTTCCCCGGCCGCAGCCCGCTCGAACCTGGGTCTGGGCACCGCGGCCACGAAGAACCGGCCCGCCTATGTCTTCGACGTCACCGACTACGGGGCGATCGGCGATGGGATGACCGTCGCCGACGCATCCATGACTTCCGCCAGCGCGGTCCTGACCTGCGCCACCAGTGCCCCCTTCGCGGTCGGTGACATCGGCAAAAGCGTCATGGTTCTCGGCGCAGGCGCGTCCGGCGAAACCCTGGTCGGCGCGATCGCCGGGTACACGGACAGCAGCCACGTCACCCTCAACACCACGGCGGGCACCACCGTCTCCGGCGCCTGCGCAATGTGGAGCTCGGACGACACCGCCGCCATCCAGGCCGCCATCACCGCAGCCGGAACCTATGCGGCAGCCCACAGCGGTGCGGCCACCGTGCTGATCCCGCCGGCGCCCGGCCGCTACTACGGGATCGCCGGCGCGCTCAAGACGGGTGGCAGCACTCTCGGCAACGCCCAGCTGGCGCTGCCCGTCTACCCGGCGACCGGCCGCAAGATCACCCTGACGTTTCAGGGCACGTCTTCCGGTGCCGGCGTCCAACACTGGCAGCAGACCCTGCCCAATACGACGGGGTCGACGCTGCTCAGCTATGGGCTCTTCGCCAACGGCACGGCCCAGACCAACTCGATCAACGCCGCGGGGAACCCGTGCGTCCTGGGCGGACCGTCGCAGCCCGGCGGCTACGGCGTAGCGCCGGGCGTCTTCTCCAACTGCTTCGTGGACATCGACAGCGTCAGCATCCTGACCGCGCACTCGAAGTTCGGGTTCACGTACAGCGCCGTCGACTTGAGCGGCGTGGCCAACGCCCGCCTGAAGGACTTCGCCTACAGCACCGCGGGCACCGTCCCGGGCGGCAGCTACGTCAGCCCCGGCGTCTTCGCCACCGGGCTCAGCATCGGCGTCTTGCTACCGGCCAACGGCAACAACGACTTGACCATGATCGAGAACGTGACCTGTGGCGGCGGCTACACCTACGCGATCCTGGTCCCGGAGCACACCGACATCTACGGCCTGCGGCTCCTCTACTGCTGGGCCGCGCTCTGCCCCGTGGGTTCGTACTACAGCTCAGTCGGGGCCGCGCACTCCATCCGGGCCAGCCTCGTCTCCATCGAACAGTGCACCTACCTGATCTACGTCTTTGGGCCCGGTACGGGCGGCCTCGGCCCGACCATGGACCTGCGGATCGACACCGAGACGTCCACGCCCAGGTTCGGCGACCGCAGCAGCGGAACCGGCCTCGCCGCCGCCCGCGGACGCGTCGTCATCGCCGGCCTCTTCACCGCGGCCAACCTGACCTTGGACGCTCCGACCGGGCTGCAGATCGAGAACGCGCAGCTCACCTACCCGGTCGCGACGAAGACCGGGAACTACACGATCACGTCCTTCGACGAGGTAGTCGCTGCCGATGCGACCAGCGGGGCCATCGTGATCACCCTGCCGACCGCGGTCGGCCGCACCCGACCCGTCGTCGTCAAGAAGACCGACTCCAGCTCCAACCCGGTCACCATCGACGCCGCAGGCTCGGAGACCATCGACGGGCAGCTGATCCGGCAGCTCCCGTCACAGTGGGACTACGCCACCCTCATACCGTCCGGCAGCGGCTGGTACGTCAAGGCCGCCCCCACCGCCGCCCAGTGGCGGCGCCGCAACCTCCCCGACCCCGTCATCGCCGACACCCTCTACGCCGGCACCGCGCCGTCGATCAACACAGCCCAGACCACCACCCCCACCGCCGGCTACATCAAATACGCGCCCGCTGGGGTCACTTTGTCGGGCTCCGACGTCACCGGTCCGTTCACCTACCTCGGCGGCGGCGGTTTCCAAATCGGGTCGGGCACGCCCGACAACACCTACGTCCTGCCGACCAGCCGCTACCCCAACACCCGCGGCACCCTCACCAGCAGCCAGTCCGTGTGGTCGCTGGAGTTCGGATGCGACGCGCAGACCTTCCAATGGCGCTTCAACTACCAGACCGGTGGCATGTACCGGCTCTCAATCGACGGCCGACGAGTCACCGACCTCATGCAGGCCGTCGGCGGTACTACCGCAGGCAGCACCCACCTCATGACCATCGACCTCGGCAGTGCCGCGCCCCGGATCATCCGACTGGACATGTACACCGCCCCATTCGGCGGAATCTTCATACCGCCCGGGGCGACGCTGTGGTCCTCCGTCCCCAACGGCGGACGCCTCATGATCTTCGGAGACAGCCTCTCCGACGGATCCGCCATCAACACCGGCGGAGGCGCAGGCACCTGGTTCCAGCGGTCAGCCAAGTACCTCGGAGCCAACGACTTCTGGGACCAGGCCCGCGGCGGCACCGGCTACGTCACCGCCGGCAGCTACACCACCCTCGCCAACCGAGTCGCCGCCGACGTCGTCGCCTGGAACCCCGACCGCCTCATCGTCTGGGCCGGCTACAACGACAACGGCACCGACCAGACCGCGCTCGGCGTGGCCGCAGCCAGCTTGTACGCCACCATCAAGGCCGGACTGCCCAACACGCCGGTGTACGTGATCGGCTGCTGGTCGGCGACCGGGAGCCCCGCAGCGTCCATCACCAACACCGACACAACCCTGCGAACGGCAGCAGCAGGCGCCGGCTTCCCGTTCATCAGCCCGATCACCGGGTCGATCTACAGCTCGGCGGGGACGCTCATCGCCACCCACGGGGCATGGATCACGGGCACGGGGCGCGTCGGTGCGACCACGGGCAGCGGCAACGCGGACATCTACATCGGGTCCGATGCCGTCCACCCCACCGACGCAGGCCACATCTACCTCGCCCGCAGGATCAGAGCAGCAATCAGCGAACTACTGCCAGCGTGAGCAGTCTGAAAGGAGGCCGACATGGTCGCATCCAAGGCGCAGCAGGCCTTCACCGCGGAACGCCGGGCCAAGGCAATCCGCATGAAGATCAACGGCCACAGCTACACCGAGATCGCCGAACAGCTCGGCTACTCCTCCCGCGGCTCCGCCAGCTCCGACGTCCGCCGCGCCCTCGAAAAGCACGTCATCGAGGAAGGCCTCGCCGTCGAAGCCTGGCGGGAACTCGAACTCGCCCGCCTCGACATCCTCCAAAAGGCCATCTGGAACAAGGCGATGGACGGTGACCCGCGCGCCATCGAAACCGCCCTGAAGATCCTCGACCGGCGGGCCAAGCTCCTCGGCCTCGACAGCGCCATCAAGCTGGAGGTGCTGACGATCGATGCCCTCGACCAGCAAATCCAGCGACTCGAAGCCGAGCTCGGACGAAACGACTTCGCCGCTCTTGACGGCGAAGCTGGAGAAGCTGAGGCGACTGAAGGCCCTTCAGGCTGAGGCGCAGCGACGCGAGTCGGAGCGGCTCCGGCGGATCGACGTGTTCGGGCTGCTCGGCTACGTACCCACGCCGAAGCAGCAGCTCTTTCACGAGGCCACCGAGTACGACGTGCTTCTAGGCGGCTCCGCGGGCGGCGGCAAAACCAAGGCCCTCCTTATGGATGACCTGCGGGATTGTGTCCGCAACCCAGGAATCCGCATCGGGGCGTTCCGTCGCACCTACGGCGAGCTGAAGGAATCGCTGCTCGCCGAACTGTCCCAAGTTGGGTACGCCGGAGCACTCGGGGCTTCCTGGAACGGGACTGAATACGAGCTGCGCTTCCCCAACGACTCGTTGATCATGTTCCGGTATGCCGAGTCGGTGAAGGACGCCTCTCGCCGGCAGGGCGGCCAGTACCAGAAGCTCACCTTCGACGAGCGAACCCTCACCCCGCCTGATGTCTGCTCGTTCTTGGAATCCCGCCTGCGGTCGGGCCGCGCGGACATCCCCGTCATCGGGATCCGGTCCGGTACGAACCCGGGCGGCGCCGGCCATGGCGCGGTGAAGACCCGGTACATCAAGCCGACGAACTACGGCGAGAAGGTCATCACCGACGAACGCGAGCGGACCGTCCGCTTCATCCCGAGCAAGCTCGCGGACAATCCGCACGTCAATCCGGAGTACGCCAAAGACCTCATGGGCCTAACCGGCAAGCTCCGGGCTGCCTTCCTGGACGGGGACTGGGACGTGTTCGCAGGCCAGATGTTCCCCGAGGTCAAGCGCGACCGGCACGTCCTCGACCCGATCACGCTCCCCGCGACGTGGAAGCGGTATAACGGCGTCGACTGGGGGTTCTCCGCTCCCTGGGCCGTGCTCTGGGGAGCAGTCGACGAGGACGGCCGAGTCTGGATCTACCGAGAGCTGTACGAGCGAGGAGTTGGCGAGGCCGAGCAGGCGCAACGGATCCTCGCTGCCGAAGCTGCCGGCGAGCAGGTCTCGGTCCGGTTCGCCGACGATGCCATGTGGGCGACACGCGGCGACGCCAAGGCCATCTCCTCCGTGTACGCCGACAACGGAGTACACCTGACAGCGGCAGGCAAGGGCGCCGGCTCCCGTGTTACGGGCTGGCAGCGGGTGCGTTCGTATCTGAAAGAGGCCCCAGCTTGCCCGCACCACCGTGCGCAGGGCTGGGAGACCTGCCCGATGCTGCACCTGTTCTCCACGGTCACCGAGCTATACCGGGAATTGTCGGACCTTCCGCACGCCACGAAAGGCGATCCGGAAGATGCTGACACAACAGCAGATGATCATGCTGTCGACAGCCTTCGCTACTTGCTAGCCAACCTTGGCTCCGGTCCCGAGTTCCTCGTCCTGGACGCTCCGGCCGCCGTACATCACGAGTCGCTCCTCACCCCGCTGGGTCCCGGCGCCGGCTACCGGCCGCCTGAATCCGCAGCCGACGACACCGCTTGGTGGCTCGATGACGATGACGGCCCGCGGCCTGGGGGGACGGTGGAAGCCCCATGAGCCTCAAGACCTGGTGGCAGGGCCTGACCGGCCAGGCTGAGGTACTGGAGACGGCCCCGGCGAAGCTCCCGGAGCGGTCCGGGTTCGAGTACGGCATCGGCCCCGGCGGCCTGACCGAGACCCGACAGACCGGCGGCGCCATCGGCCAGACCGACCGGCGCAGCACCTTGACCCAGCTGTACGACGCCTACCTCGCCTGCCCGTGGGCCTGGTCGTCGGTCAATGCGATCGCGCGAACGGTCACGGCTGGCGGCCTGGTCCTGGACTGGGACCCGGGTGACGGATCGGGGGGAGAACAGCGGCCGGACAAGCCGGCGGAGGTGCTGCTGCTGGAGCGCATGATCGCCTTCTGTAACCCCCGCGAAAACATCCGCCAGATTCTTCGGGGAGCCATCACCGACCTAGAGGTCTTCGCAGATGCCTACATAGAGGTGGTCTGGCTGGCGAATCAGCCGGTCGCCCTGTACTCGCTGGACTGCCCCTCGATGCTGCCGATCGCCGACGAGCACGGCACCGTTACTGGCTACGTGCAGGTGACGGAGCAGGGTCAGCGGGCCACCTTCGAGCCGCGCGAGGTCATCCACATCAGCCTGGATGCCCCGCGTTCCGGGCTTTTCGGGGTGTCTCCGACGCAGGCGGCGATGCTGCCGATCACGTCGTGGCTGTTCGCCTCAGCCACGTCGAAAGAGATCTTCCGTAAGGGCGCCCCGCCGCAGATCCACGTCGACTTCCCGGCCAGCGCCTCCCCGACGGAGATCAACCGCTGGAACGCGCAGTACCAGCAGCGGAACGTGGGCCCACGGAACATCGGCACACCGATCTCCACCAAGGGCGGCGCGCAGATCCAGGAGCTCGCCCAATCCCGGACCGTCGACTACCTCAAGTTCCTCGACCAGCGCCGCGACGAGATCATCGCCGCCTACGGGGTACCCCCCGCCAAGGTCGGAATCATCGAGAGCGGCAACTTGGGCGGCGGGACCGGCGAAAGCCAAGACCGCACGTTCATGGTCAACACGGTGCAGCCGATCGCCGAACTCGTCCTCGAAGCACTCAACTTCCACCTCGCCAAGCTGGGCTTCGGAGTGGAGGGATGGCGACTCAAGTTCGCCGACATCGACATGCGGGACTCGAAGGTCGTCGAGGAGATCCGCGACATGCGCCTGCGAAGCGGCGCATGGACCCTCAACCGATACCGGGCCGACATCGGCGAACCCCCGGTTGAGGGCGGTGACCGCGCCCTGTTGGTCGACAGGACGAACTTCGTCCAGTGGGACGACATGGACGCCATGTCACAGGCCGGCGTCGCAGACCGGCTCAAGGGGACGTCACTGGCCATGGCCGTGGCGGCGCCGGACAAGCCGGTCGAGCTCTCCGACGTCCCGGCGCCAGCGCCACCCGAGCCTCCGCCGCCAGCCGAGACGCTCAATCAGCGATACCGGCGCCGCCTACGTGAGGCACTCGCCGAGCTACCTGGGGGCGTCGATGAGCGCGCCGCCTGACCCCGGGCCCGTCATCCAACCGCCCGACCCGCCAGGGCACCCGCTCAGGGCCAAGGACGTCACGGCCCTGATCAAGAAGCGGATCGGCTGAACGTAAGGGGGTGAGCGTGGCATCCCCGGACTACTCCGACGGCTGCATGATCGCCCTCTACCCGCCGCCGGACCTCGCCGAGCAGCTCGCCGTCGATGGCGGACTCCCGGCCGAGGAGCTGCATGTGACCGTCGCTTACCTCGGCGCAGCGGCCGACGTGGACGGCGACGCCCTGCGCGAAGTCGTCGCCGAACTGGCTGGGCGGCGGCCGTTCACCGCCCAACTCGCCGGCCTGGCCCGCTTCACCGGCGGCGCCAAAGACGTCCTCGTCGCCCTGGTGGACTCACCTGACCTCGAGGATCTGCGTCGCGACACCCTCGACGCCCTGTACGAGCGGGGCATCCAGGTGCCGCGAGAGCACGGCTACACCGCCCACCTCTCCCTCTCATACCTGGACACCGACGAGGCGGCGCCCCTCGACCGGCTCGAGGCCCAACCCGTCGACTTCACCGCCCTGTCCGCAGTCCACGGAACCGACCGCACCGACGAGGCCCTGGCTCACCCCATGGAAGCGCCGGCACGGGAGGCTTTTGCCGTCGGCTGGGCCCTGTCCGGCGGGCCTATGACCGAGCGCGTCCGCACCGCCTGCGAGACCGCAGTCAGCATCGCCACCGAAGCAGCCGACGACCCGGACATCCTCCGGGCCACCATCGACCTCGGCCGCCTCGAGGGCATGTGGGCGCTCCTCTTCCAGCGCCGCGAAGAGCAGCAGGCCCTCCATATGGTCGAGGTTCGTCGCCAGTGGCGGGAGCTCATCAGCCGCGACGAGATCACCGCCATGGTCGACCGGCTGCGCCACCAACTTGGCGTCACCGAAGCCCTCGACCCCGGACGCCTTCGCGCAGAAGCCCTGGCAGCAGCCAAGGCCATGCTCAGGGCACTTGCAGACCTGTCCGGGTTCTCCGCACTGCGGATCGCCCTCCGCAACGCGATCGCCGCCGGCCGCGCCGAGGGCATGGTCAACGCTGTTGCCATCGCAGCCGAACGGGCCGGAAGAGTCGGCCTCGACTGGAACATCGCCTTCAAGGACGCCTACCGGTCGATGGAACGCCTCGACGACCTATGGGCCGACGCGGGCGGCTGGCTCGGCCGCATGATCGACGGCGTCGCCGGAGACCTCGGCCGCACGCTCGCCGACGGACTCGAAGGCGGCCTCGACCGCGACGCCCTCATCGACGCCGCAGCCGACCTCCTGACCGGGGACTCCGAAGCGGTTGCCTTCGTCGTCGACTGGGCCATGACGACCGCAGCAGACGAAGGTGCCCTCGCCCTGTACCAGTCTGAAGGCGTCCTCCAACTGGACATCATTTCTGCTGGGGATGGCAGGGTCTGCGGCGCTTGTATCGATGCCGAGGCTGGCAGCCCATGGCACATCGGTGATCAACCCCGGCTCCCACTGCATCCGAACTGCAGGTGCTGCCTGGCCGCCGACGTCAGCCTCGCCCACTTCGCCAACTGGATCATGTGACCCGAAGGAGTCCCCGATGAGCGGCACTTACGCTCCCGCCGCCCGCACCCTGTGGACTCTCACCGGGTCCGCGTCTAGCCGTCTGACCGTCTCTGGGAACAGCGGGCCAATCAACATCATCAGCGTCTGTGACTTGTGGCTGCCCGTCTACGTCGCAGGCACCTCCGCAGGTACGAACCCGACGCTGGACGTGCAACTCGACCTTCAGGATCCGGACGGCAACTGGTACCCGCAGGTGGCAAAGGTGACCCAGCTGACCTCGGCGCCGAACTTCACCAATGTGGCCTGCGGCCTGCACATCGGCGGCCTCGGCTCGATGGTCCTGCCGCAGATCTGCCGGGTCACCTGGACGCTCGGCGGCACGAACCCCGTCTTCCCGCAAGCATCAATCTCGCTGGTCGGGAGGTAATCATGGGAATCCTCGGAACGATCTCCGGAATCGCCATCGTCCCCGGCGTCAGTCGCAACGGCCGCCTCTACACGGCGGAGTCGATCGGCGGGGCTGTAGCTCGAGCACAGGACCGCATCAAGGCTGGCGAGCAGCCGCTCACGATGCTGTCGCACCACAACGCTGGGGATGACAGCACGCAGATTGTGGGCCGCCTTACCGCGATTGAGCAGGACGAGACGGGCGCGGCCCGCTACACCGCGGTGCTCGCTGACACCGCGCCTGGTCGCACGATCGCGGCGCTCGTGGACGACTCCGACGGGCCACCGTTCCTGCGGGGTGTCTCCATTCGCGGCGCCTGGGTCGGCAGGGTGCGACGGGAACTCGGCCCTAACGGGGCGACCGTTGAGGTCGGGGACGCCCTGGATCTCGATGGACTTGATTTCACGAGGAAGCCCGGCGTTCCCGGCGCCCGCGTCGACACCTACACCCCCGCGGGTCCCAGTCCGGCGGAGTCCGCGCCCGATGGTCGGGTGTTCATCACCGAGTCAGTACAGGAGGCGCTGGTGCATACCGTCACCGAAGCCGCCGTCGAGGCGGACGCCTCCGGTGCTTTGACCCCCAACGAGTACCGCGCTCAGATCGGACTGCAGCCCATGGAAGCGGACACCTCTGGCGAGCAGGGGCCGTTCGCCGACCCCGGCTACCAGACGGACAAGGCCAAGCGATACCCGCTCGACACCAAGGCGCGGGCCAAGACCGCCTGGGCTCGGGTGCACGAGTCGGAGGTCGCCCGCGGCTACACCGCCGCCCAGCTCAAGCGGATCCGGCAGCGGGTCGCCAAGGCCCTCCGCGGGCACGGCGTCGAGGTCGCCACCCAGGAGGGATGGCTGATCGATCCGATCGGCCGGGTTTCCGAAGAGGTCGCCGAATGCCTCGGCTTCTCGGACGACCCCGGGCACGGCGGCTCCATGTCGATCAGCCTCACCAACGGGCCGACCACGGTCACCGTCACCTCGTGGTGTGTTGACCCCCACGACCTCGAACGCGTCGGCCGGGCTGCCATGGCGGGTGCATGCACGGCCATCGCTGGCATCGACCCGGACATGGACGCCGACATCGACGCCCCCGCCAGCGGCATGGCCGACGAATCCGCGACCGAGACCGCCCCCGAGACCCCGGCACCGGAGACCCCGGCCGCCGACACCACCACCCTGGAAGAGGAGACCGCCATGGCGGAGTCCAACACCCCGGCCGCCGAAACGGCTGCCGTCCCCGCCACTGGTGGGGTTCACCTGACTGACGAGCAGTTCAACCAGCTCCTCGCGCGGGTCGCCCCGCAGCCGGCACCTGTCGCCGTCGAATCAGCAGCGGCCGAGCCGGTCACCGAGGCCACTCCGTCCGTGACCGAGGTCGCGGAGACCGAAGAGCAGCGCATCGACCGCCTCGTCGCCGCAGGCATCGCCAAGGCCCTGCCGCAGGCCGTCCAGGAGCACGTCGAAACCACTGGCGGCCCGTCCCGCAAGGGCTTCGTTGCCCCGGTCGCCGAGTCGGCCGGCGCCACCGGCGGGAACGGCCTTCCGGATGACTGGCCGGCCAAGCCCTTCCACGAGTACACCGACGAGGAGTGGAAGGCGACAGCTGGCGCCGCCGTAGTCGGCGCGATCCTCGGCAACCGGGCCCCAGCCGCGAGCTGATACGCCCCACCCGCGCTCATCCTGACCGCCAGCCCCCAGCTGGTGCCTTTCGGCAGTGATGGTCACCAGCCCCGCCCCCGCCGCGGGGCTTCGTCGTACCCCCACATCGCCCGAAAGGCATCCACCATGTCCAGCCAGAACGAACTCCGCGAGGCGCTCACCGCTGCCGGTGCTGCTCCGCTCGTACCCACGATCGTCGACCCGATGCTGCTGGAGTACCAGCGCCGGTACTCGCCCCTCACCCGGGCCATCCAGGCCCGCAAGTGGGACTCCACGGTGTACTACTTCAACCAGCGGAGCCAGCGAGCCGGCGGCGGGTTCGTGACCGACGGCGGTGCCCGCCCGGTCTCGAACAGCACGTACCAGCAGAACGCGTTCACGATCCGCAACATGCAGGCCGTCGGTGCGGTCACCGGCTACTCCCAGGCTGTCACCCGTGGCCTGGTCCAGGACCTGAAGCAGCAGGAAATCGAGGGGTCCATCCAGGGCCTGTACTGGGACATCGAGAACGCCATCCTGTGGGGTAACTCCAACTCGACCCAGTACGGCGCGTACCCCCAGTTCGACGGGCTCGACACGCTCGTGTCGACGTACTCCGGCAATGGCCAGAACGCGATCGACTTCAACGCCGGCATGTCGCTGGGCGCCCTCGACAAGCTGATCGACATGGTGGAGCAGCAGGCCGCCATGGCGGTCCAGGACGCAGCCTGGATGCTCGTCATGTCGCCGACGGCGGCGTCGAAGGTCTCTCAGCTCCTGCAGAGCGCGCAGCAGTTCATGGACAGGGTTGACGTCGCGGGTGGTCTCAACGTCATGAGCTACCGGAACGTGCCGATCATCAAGAGCTCGTTCCTGTCGGCGCGCGGCTACGGGATGGGGACTGTCACCACGGCGACGGCCACCACCGGCGGCACCCTCGCAGCGGCCACGTACTACTACCAGGTGGTGCCCGTCATCGCACGTCAGGGCGAGATCCAGCCGTCGACCGAAGTGTCGCAGGCGACCACCGGCGCGACCTCGACCGTGACCCTCTCGTTCAGCACTCCCACGGGCCTCGACGGCTCCCAGCCGAACCTCTACAAGGTCTACAGGTCCACGGCGACTGGTACCGAGACGCTCCTCGGCTACGTCGATGCCGTTGTCGGTGTCGGTGCGGACGGTGTCACGCCGGTCCTGACCGTGTCGATCGTCGACGACGGCGCCAAGCTCACCCCCAAGAACGGCTCGACCGTCCCCGCCACGGTCCCGGCCACCTACGTCGGCACCAACGCGTCCGCCAAGCCGTCGGCGGCGGGCCAGGAGAACATCTACCTGATGTCCCGCGACCCGAACTTCGTGGTCCGGCCCTACGTCCGGGAGCTCACTCCGCTCGACGTCTACCCGACCACGGCGAGCCCGGACACGCTGCCCTACGCCATCGTCTCGGACACGACGCTGGCCGTGCGTGCGCCGCGCTACCTGGGCCGGCTCGGGCGCGTCACCACGACCCTGTCCAGCTGACCCCCTGGCGCGTCGACCACCAAGTCGGCGCGCCCCCAACCGCAAGGAGGAGTCCCCTTATGGCTCTCATCCGCAAGGCCGCAGCGGGCAGCGACTCGCACGGTCACGTCTGGGATTGCGACGGCGCGGTCGTCGAGATCGATGACCCGGACCAGATCGCCGCGCTCATGGCGATCCCCGACGCCGGCTTCAGCGAGGTCACGCCGAGCGGCAAGGCCGAACCGGCGCCCGCTGCCCCCGACCCCGCGGAAGACGACAGCGACGACGGCGCGGACCTCGCGGCCGACGAGATCGCCGAAGTCGACCCCAAGGACGAAGACGTCGAGGCGCCGAAGGCCGCCGCGAAGAAGACGGCGGCCCGCAAGACGACCGCCAGCAAGCCGGAGTAACCGATGGCTGCGGACTCCCCGGTACCGCTCGCCAGCGCGTCCGACATGGCGGCCGGGCAGTTCGCCGACCTGGTCCGCGACTACAGCGCCGACGCCCTCGCCCAGCTGATGATCGAGTCGACCCGGCAGTGCGAAGGGATCGCAGGCCGCCGGCTGGCCCCGTTCACTGGCGTTCCGGAGTCGCATCGGGCGACGGGCATCGACCCGGACGAGCTGTCCGGGTCCGGGGCCAGGCCCATGGACCTCGCTGGGACCGTCGGGCAGTCCTACGCCAACGCGTTGGGCAGCACCGGCGACCAGGTCCGCCACGTCTGGCTGTCCGAGTACGCGCCCCGCTACCCAGAGATGTGGACCTACTCCTCCCTGCAGGTCACGCTCATTCGGTCCTACGGTGGATCGCAGACGATGACGGCTGCTTCGCTGATCGGCGCGGAGAACGACAGCGGCCACGTCTGGTTCACGCTCGGTACCTACCTGCCTGTCGGCTCGCTGATCCGCGTCGTCTACGGCGGCGGATATACCACGGTCCCCGCAGACCTCGGTCGAGCCTCCAAGCTCTTGGCGGCCAGCCTGGTCCTGGGCGAGATCGATCCGGCGGGAACCCAGTTCGCTCACGACCGTGGCGTCCTCACGGCGCAGGCGGAGGCCATCCTCTGCCGCTACCAGCACACGTAGGGGGCCATGGTGAGCAGCGCTGATGCGGTCGCCCGGGAAGCGGCGTGGCTGACGGCCTTCGATCCCGCGGACGGGCTGCCGGCCTTGCACGCTTCGCAGGGCGGCCCGTTCGATGTGATCCAGGGCTATGTACCGCGGACCCCGCAGCAGCGCCGGACGCAGCTGTACGTCATCCGTCAGCGCCTTCACGAGGTGCGGACTGCGCACGTGCGGAGGATGGCCCGGCACCACTTCCAGCTGCGAATCGTATGGCCGTCGTCGTCGCCGTCAGGGGCGGCGGAGGCCCCTCAGCAGGCCTTGGACGATGCGATCGAGCTGGTGCTGCTGCGGGTCGGCGGCCTGATGCTCGACAAGACGCACGGCGGACGCTTCCTGTCCGTGGCCGAGGACCCCGCCGAGGTCGTCGTCGACTTCGCCGATCCGACCGACTCGCTCCCCAACCGTGCTGATCTCCTCTGCACCGTCAGCTATGCGGCGGACGACCCCGAGATCAACGGCTGACCCTGTTCCTGCTAGCCCCCGGACCGTCTGGCCGGGGGCTTTCCCACGCCCCGACATCGGGAGAGCCCTGTGCGCCAGCGCAACGAGACCGGGGCGGTCTGGCACTTCGCCAGTACGCCCGCCACCGACGACCAGCCCGAGCAGGCGCCGTACAGCGTCGAGCCGGGTGACACCGCCGACTATCCGCAGCTCCTTGATGGATGGACGCCCGTCACCCAGGTCCCGCCTATGACGAAGACCCGCGGCAAGAAGGCCGCCGACGAAGAGGGAGGTGAGCCGTCGTGACGCTCCTCTCCCGGCTCGGATGGATCGGCATCGCCAAAGAGACCACCCAGGGCACATTCGTTGCTCCCACGTTCTATCTGCCGGTCACCAAGTCCGACTTCAACGTCGAGTACACGCAGCTCAAGGACACCAGCGTCAGGGCCAACGACACCAACCTGCAAGGGCTGTACCAGGGCGTCGGGGAGACCTCGGCGAGTCTGGAGATGGCTGCGTACCCCGACGTCCTGGGCTACTTCCTGCGGATGATCGGCCCGGACACCGTCACCGCGGGCGTGTCGACGACCCTGTCGTCGTCCTCGCTGGCCGGTGCCACGTCCATCTCGACGGCCGCCACGATCCCGGCCGGGTCGACGATCCGCATCGACACGGCCGCGAACACGGAGTACGCGATCACCGGCACTCCCTCGGGCTCTGGTCCGTACACGATCCCGATCGCCACCCCGTTGACCGGCCTGACCCTGGCGCACTCCTCGGCGGTGGCGGTCGTCGCCCAGACCACCCACACGTTCAAGCAGTCGACCTCGGTCGCGAAACCCACCTACTCCTTCGTCGACAGCAACGTCAACGAGACGTGGGGATACCCGGGCTGCATGCTGTCCGAGGTCGGACTCAAGATCGACCCGAAGGGCATGGCCACCCTCGACGCCAAGCTGACAGGCTGGATCCCCACGATCCAGACCGGCCTTGCCGCGCCGACCTTCACCGCGCTGCAGCCCCTGCTCGGCTGGCAGTGGGCCATGACCAACGCAGGCAGCTCCTCCACCCGCGGCCTGTCCTACGACCTGACGCTCAAGCGCAGCACGGACGCCATCCACGCCAGCAACGGCTCCCAGCAGCCCCGCGAAGTGTTCTCCGGGGTCCTCGACGCCGACATCAAGTACAAGGCGATCTACGAGAGCACGGCTGATTACAACCTGTACTTGCAGGCCCTGCAGACGCAGCCGACGACGGCCGTCCTCACCCAGCCCGTGACCGCAGGCGGATCGTCGCTGACGCTGACCACGACCACCCCCGGCTGGTCGAAGGGCGGCTACGACAAGGGCGGCACCTACGTCACCGCCGACTTCGAGATCAGCGGCATCTACAACAGCACCGACGCCGGCGCGATCCAGGCCGTCCTGAAGACCTGGACCACCTCCGCGTACTGACCGAGCTCCCTGGCCGTGCCGCACGTGAGGGCGTCACGGCACGGCCAGGGTCTGACGCCCTCGACGCCCTCACTTCTGGAGACGCGCTATGTCTGGCTACACCAACCCCTACGTCCTGCTGAAGTTTCCCGACCTCGGCAGTGACGTGTCCGTACTCATGCGGAACCCGCAACTGCTGCCTCAGAACGTCCTGACCCCCAGGGACGTCCCCCTGGATGAGCACGGGCAGCCCGTCGACCAGCAGGACGCGAACGAGGCGATGTACGAGGTGTTCGCCCGCGTGATCGTCGCCTGGAAGGTCTACGACGGCTCCCAGGCGATGCCACTGGAAATCACGGAGGACGCCGACCCTGTCGCCCTCTTCGAATCGCTTGGTCAGGGCGGCGACCAGCCCCGGCTCGGTGCGATCACCACCGACAATGTCGCCAAGATGCCGATGCGCATCATCAAGAGCGTCATGGAGGAGATTGCCCAGGTCGCGGACCCTCAGTAGGCCCTGGCTCCCCGTACTACGAGGATGTCCTCCTCCCGGTCGAATCGATCATTGAGGGGACATGGGGCTCCGACGACGCCCCAGCTGAATGGGCCGACTTCATCCTGATGAGGCGCATGCACTGGTCATGGGAGCAGCTGCAGGCCACCCCGCTGTACGTGCGCCGGTACTGCCTCGACATCCTCGGCATGGTCTCCGAGCATGAGCGGCAGCAAGCCGAACGGGAGCACGCCAAGGCCGATCGGGCGCGCGGGGGGTGACATGATCGAACTCCGTCCCGGTTTGTTCACCACGCTCTTCACGGAGATAGCGGCAGATGGGCAGCTCAAGTCAAAGTCCCTCCTGACTCAGCTGGCCAACGCGATCGAGCGGCAAGCGAAGGTCAACGCCTCATCGGGCTCGCACCATCGAGGCACTCCCACCCCGGCGAGTCCCGGATCGGGGCCGGCGGTCATCTCGGGAACGCTGCGCCGCTCCATCACCCATACCGCGGTCGCGCCGAGCGGGACGGGCTGGGAGACGAAGGTGGGCACGGGCGCGGGAATCTCCCCGCCCTACGGCCGGACGCCGGCCAGTAAGTACGGCTTGGCCCTGGAGACCGGCCTACGCAACGGCTCCACCTACCCGTTTCTGAAACCAGCTTTCCGGTTCGGGGTAACGGTCGTCGCTCCCCAGCTGTACGTGAGCATCTACCGCGCGGGCTGGCCCCGTATCTGAGCCCCCACCGCCGCTGACGACGAGAGGCGGTGGCCGTGCCTGAAGTTGCCGACCTCTTCGTTCGACTCCGGGCCGAAACGAGCCAGTTCACCGCAGGCATGGCCGCCGCAAGCCGCGGTGGCGAGAGCTTCATGACCCGCATGGGTGGCGTGCAGGGCCTCCTGACCAAAGTCGGTGCCGCCACCACCGTCGTCGGCCTGGCCTTCGTCGCCTACGGAGTCAAGGCGGCCGGTGACTTCCAGCAGCAGATGAACCTGCTGGTCACGGCCTGCGGCGAGTCCCAGTCGAAGCTCAAGATGGTCTCCGACGGGGTCATGTCCCTGGCCCGCAATACGGGTACATCCACCGGTCAGCTCGCCGAGGGCATGTACCAGGTAGAGAAGGCCGGCTACCGGGCTGGCGACGGCCTGCAGGTCCTGAAGGCGGCGGCGCAGGGCGCGCGTGAGGAAGGCGCCGACCTCAAGGACGTCACGAACGCGATGACGTCCGTGATGGCCTCGTATCACCTTGAGGCGTCTGACTCGGTCCGCGTTATGAACGCGCTGAAGACGGCGGCCGGCGAGGGCAAGATGACCATGCAGGAGTTCTCTGCGTCGCTGGCCACGGTCATCCCGATCGCCTCCGCCAACAAGGTCTCTTTCGCCGAGGTCGGCGGCGCCATCGCCACGCTGACCCAGCACGGCACCTCTGCGCGCGAGGCCACCCAGGAACTTGCCTCCACCATCCGCAACCTCGCTGCCCCGAATAACGTCGCAGTGCAGGAAATGCAGAGGCTGGGCCTTTCCTCCACGGACGTGGCGACGAAGCTCGGCGAGCGTGGTCTGACCGGAACGCTAGACCTGCTGTCGCAGACGGTCCTGAGCAAAATGGGCCCGTCCGGCACCCTGCTCCTGAGTAGCTTCAATCAAACGAAGCAGGCTGCAGAGAACGCCCAGACGATGATCAAGTCGATGCCGGCGAGCATTCAGGAACTCGCCCGTTCCTACAGCTCAGGGTCGATCTCGCTGGCCGACTGGCGCAAGGAACTGAAGGCGCTGCCGCCGGAACAGGCGAACCTCCTCAGCCAGTACGCCACCCTGCAGAACAAAGCGAATGGCTTTAGCGCCGAATTGAAAAAGGGCGGGCCAGCCGCTCAGACGTACACCGAGGCCATCAAAAAGATGACCGGCGGCGCCATCGGCCTCAACACCACTTTGCAGCTCACCGGCGAGAACACCGAAGGCTTCAAGGAGCGCGTCGAGAAAGTCGGCCACAGCTTCAACAACGCCAGCAAGGACGTTGAGGGCTGGGCGCTCACCCAGCAGTCCTTCAACGTGCAGATGGGTCGCCTGAAGGAGGCGGTGACCACCGCGGCGATCACGATCGGGCTGAAGCTGATCCCGGTCATCCTCGCCGTGATCACCTACTTCGAGCGGAACAAGCCCGCAGCGATCGCCCTGGCCGTCGTGATTGGCACGATTCTCGTGGCCGCCATGGCGGCCTTCACGGCATCCCTATATGCGATGGCGGCTGCGGCGGCGGTCAACCCGGTCACCTGGATCATTCTGGGTGTCATCGCCCTGATCGCGGCGATCGTCCTGCTGGCCACGCACTGGGACACGGTCTGGGCGTGGATCAAGTCCGTCGCGAAAGCTGCCGCGGACAACATCCTCCGAATCTGGGACAACATCGCCTCGAAGAATGTGGCGATCTGGAATGGAATCGTCGCCGTCATTTCAGGCGCCTGGCATGGCATAGCCTCGTTCTTTGTCGCAGCCTGGCATTTCGTGGTGGATCCGCTCGTCACGGCCTGGAACTGGGCCTCTCGGGTCACGGTCGCCGCCTGGGACGGGATCACTGCATTCTTCCGTCACTGGTGGCCGCTCCTGCTGGTAATTTTCGCTCCGGCGGTTGCGCTTGTCATGTCGATCTGGAATCACTTCCATTCGACGATCGTTGGCACAGCGGTCAACGCCTGGAATATCACGGTTGCATACCTGATACAGGCCTGGAATGCCATAAAGGCTGGCGCGGGCCTCGTTTGGGGCGGAATTCAGGGCGCGATCATCACGCCGATCATGACGGTTTGGGGCTGGCTCGTCTCTGCCTGGAATGCCGTATCCGGCTGGCTGCACAGCAACTGGGGCGGCATCAAGTCCGGCGCGAGCAGCGTCTGGGGCGGAATCCGCGATGTGATCATCAGTCCTCTCGTACAGGCCAACAACATGATCCACGCCACAGTGGACCGCATCGGCGCCACCATCCGCGACAACCTGCGCAAAGCCTGGAGCGACACCAAGAATTTCGCGGCCTCATTCTGGGACATCGGCGTCGCGATCGTTCAGGGCATCGTCAACGGGATCCGCGCCGGCGCCGGCTGGCTGTACAGCAGCCTGAAGAACCTCGCAGCAAACGCCCTGTCCGCGGCCAAGAGTTTCCTCGGTATCCAGTCCCCGTCTCGCGTCTTCGCAGATCAGGTCGGCCGCAACATCTCGGAGGGCGTGGCCCAGGGCATTGACGACCACGCCCACCGGCCGGTGTCGTCCGTGCGGGGCCTTTCTGGGCAACTTGCCAAGCAGCGGATCGCGGTGCCGGCGATCGCCTCCGCCGGGGGCTTCGCGCTTGCCGGCGGCGGTGGCGGCTCCGCCGGACCCACTGCGAACGTCACGGTCATCGTGCACGGCAGCGTCCTCTCGGAGCGCGACCTGCGCGACACGGTCGAGGAGCAGATGCTGCGTCTCGGCATGCGCAACTCGACCACCTACAGCCCCTACCAGCGGTGATCCCCCCGTCGTCGCGCCTCCTGGCGCCCGCCAGTCAGGAGGCGTGATGCCGAATCCCAAGATCTCCACCCTCATCGACGCCTTCACTGCGGCCACGCTGAACACCAGTCTGTGGAACTCGATCACCGGCACGGCCACCCTCGACACCACCGCCGACGTCGTGACCCTCGCGCACCCGACGGTCAGCGGCACCACCAACACCTTCGGGTCGACGAGCCTGTACGACGCGACCAGCAGCAGCGTGTACGCGCAGGTCACGGCCGCCCCCAACGGCAACGGAAACACCAAGACCGCGATCGTCCTGCGCGTCGACGCGAACAACTCCGTCGCGATCCGCGTGGAATCCGGTGCCCTCAAATTCACGCTGCAGACAGCCGGCAGTACCGTCACGACCGGGCTCGGCATCTACGACCCGCACACGCACCGCTGGTGGCGGATCCGCGAATCCGCAGGCACCTGGTACGCGGACACCTCGGCTGACGGCTGCACGTGGACCCAGCGGACGTCCTCCTCATACAGCTGGGCCGCGTCCGCCGTCGCGATGACCTTCGCCTTCCAGACCTCCGCCGGCGCCACTGAGGCGTCGGGCATGACAGCGACCATTAGCCACATCGACACCCCCCTCGGGGGCGGAATCAATCCGAACTGGCCCCTGATCGACGACGGGTGGGGGCCTTACTGGAATGCCAGCAGCGGCGTCCTGAACGACCGCTACGTCGAGCTCAACGATCGCACGCGGGGCGGTGCGGGAATCAGCCGCGGACGCCAGTACGAGCTGGACCAAGTCCGCTCCGGCGAGCTCAACGCGAGCTTCGCCAACACGGACGGCATGCTCGATCCGACGAACGCAACCTCGCCGTTTGCCGGGCGAATCCTCCCGTACCAGCCCTTCCGTAAGCGCGCGCAGTGGCCGCCCACCCCCAATCTCTGCTCGCAGACAGCAGCGACCGGCGGCGACCAGGGCGGATACGCGATCGGCTCCACGCTGACGGCCGACTCCATTTTCAGCGACACGGACGCATCCGGATCCTGCGCCATCACGCTCAGCGCATCAGCCTGGATGGGCCTCACAGTCCTCCAGGCCGGCGTCACGTCAGGCGCCACGGCTTCGGCGCGCATCGGGCACACGACTCAGCCGTCCGTGCTGCCCGGCGCCACGTACACCCTGCAGATGCGGGTCCGGAACGTCACGGCGTCCACATCACTTCAGGTCAAGGCCGGTATTGGCTGGTACAACGCGACGACGGGCGGCACTGCCACCGGCTTCACGTACAGCTCCAGCAGCACCCTGACGGGCTCCTCGACCGCGGCCTGGACGTACATCACGGTCACGGCGACGGCCCCCGCGAACGCGGCGGGCATCGATGTCGGGGTCATGGTCGCCGCGACGGCCGGCGCTACCTGCGCCATTCAGGTTGACGGCTGGCAGCTGGAAAAGGGAGCGGCAGCAACCCCCTGGGCAGCGCCGGGCGCCTGGTACTCCATGTACAACGGCTGGGTTGAGCGCTGGCCTTCAGGCTGGCGTGAGGGCGTCTACGGCACGATCGACCCGACGTGCGTCGATGCCTTCGCCCTTCTGTCACAGGTCAAGCTGTCGGATCCTCTGACCCAAGAGATCAACTCGCACGACCCGCGCTTCCTGTACAAGCTGGACGACCCGCAAGGCTCCGATGGGGCGAGCGATGCCACCGGCAATTTCGGGCAGGCAGAAATCGCCGTCTCCAAATATGGGCCCGGCTCCCTCGTCTTCGGCTCCCAGATCACCTCCAACAGCCCAGGCGGGGGCTTCACCGGCAGCTCCGGAACTGTCGTCACCATCGACAACCCCAACCCGGGCACCTCCATCCCCAGCGCGGCAACGTACCTCAAGCTGGGGCAGGCCGGCATCAATGGCCCAGCCGACCCGACCCTTTGGGTCAGGATGCTGGCGTTCAGGTACACCGGCCCTACACCCACGGCCGCCGCCTACATGTGGACGTCCATGGACGGCCAGCGCTCCGGCGGCTTCCCGTCCGGCTCCAGGATCTGGCTCAGTCTCGACAACACGGGGGTGCCCCGGTTCTGGCTGGCCGGCCCTACAGCGGCAGGTGCCCTCTACGCACCGGCTGGCAGCCCGAATTGCGCTGACGGCAACTGGCACTGGGTGATCTTCGGGTACAACGCGACAACGGCGCAGGCTCTGTTCAGCGTGGACGGAGGAACCTCCGCCTACTACCCGTCAACACCCGCCACCTACACGCCGACCGGCCTGATCAGCGACAATGTCGGCGGATACGTCGACAGCGGCCTCGGCGGTGGCACCTACCAAAACTTCAAGGGCGAACTTGCGTTCGCCGGGGAACTCCAAGGATGGGTCAGCAGCGCCGCCCAGATCACCGGCCTGTACAACGCCTGGAAGAACTCGTTCACGGGCGAGTCCACCACCGCTCGGTACCAGCGCATCCTGAGCTACGGCGGCTGGCGAGGGAAGACCGACCTGCAGACCGGCCTCACTACCTCCATGGGGTCGGCGAATTTCGGGGGTCAGGACGCCCTGTCTGCCCTGCAGTCGGTCGTCGACACGGAGGGAGGCGCCCACTACGCCGCAGGTGACGGGACCCTGGTCTTCCGATCCCGCGCCGCCCGGTACAACGCCACCACGGCTGCGCTGACGTTCGGAGAACGGGCCGATCTAGGCGAGTACTCCTATGAGGAGTGCAAGCTCGACTACGACCCCACCCGGCTCGCCAACGAGGTCACCGTCACGCAGGCCGGCACAGGCCAGGTGTTTGCGGCGCAGGACGCGGCGAGCATCAACGCGTACTTCCCGCGGACCCTGACCCGGACGATCAACAGCTCCTCGGCCACCGAATGCCAGGACGCTGCTTCCTACCTGCTGTCCAGGTACAGGCAGCCGGCCACCCGCGTGACCAGCCTGAAGCTCCACCCGTCGGCCATGCCGGCCCTGTGGCCTGCCGTCCTGGGGCTGGAGCTGGGCACCAGGATCCGGGTCATGCGCCGTCCCCCCAACGTCCCGGCGATCCAGTGCGACTGCTTCGTCGAGTCGATCAAGTGGGACATGGACGATCGCGGCGAGGCGTTCGTCACCCTGCAATGCTCGCCGGTCGACACCACCCCCTACGGCATCTTCGCGAGCTGGCACACGACGCTTCAGTCATCGGTGTCCTCCGGAGTGAGCAGCATCGTCGTCACCGCGAGCGCCGACACCACCAACCCACTCGCCGCCCAGCTGGGGTTCAACCAGCAGATCGTCCTCGGCCAGAACACGACCAACCAGGAGACCGTCACGGTGCTGTCCGTGTCGGCGACTACGGCCGGGTGGACAAGCGCCACGATCGCCCTCACCGCGGCCACCACCAAAGCCCACACTGCCGGCGACCTCATCTGCGAACCGCTGCCCGCCGGCGTCACCGACCCCACCACCTGGGACGTCACCACCCGATTCGACCAGACCGCATTCGCCTACTAGAAGGAGGGGGCCCGCCATGCCACTCCCGGTTCCCACCCCGGCATCGGTGAGCGCCGGCGACTACATCACCGGCGCCCTGTGGAATGCCAGCGTCTACAACGGGATCAACTTCCTGGCCTCCCGCCCGTTCTTTATCGGCGTGCAGACCGTCGTCCAGTCCATCGCCAACGCGACCTGGCAGCCGATCACCCTCGACACAGAGACGGCCGACCCCTACGGCGGGCATTCCACTGTCTCCAACACGTCGAGATACACGTGCCAGGTCGCCGGCTGGTACCGCGTCGGGGGTCGCGTCGCTTTCGCCGCCAACGGCACCGGCAGCCGCGGCGCACGCATCCACATCAACGCGAACTACATCCAAGGAGGGGCCGCCCTGTACGGGGCAGGCACCCTCATGGGCATTCCTGAGGTCGAGCACATCCTCTACCTGAGCGTCGGCGACTATGTCGAGCTCGCGGGCGGCCAGAACTCCGGCGGCTCCCTGTCCACGGCCTACGTCAACGAGGGCGCCAGCGTCATGTACGTCTTCTGGGAGCACGCATGATCACCTGCAAGTGCGGGGAGCCCGCGGTCGTCCAGTGGAGGCGCCGCCCCACCGACGGAGAGCTCACTTCGGCCCGTACCGCCGAGTCTGTCCGCCGCGCTCGAAGCGCGCCTGACGAGCGCATTCAAGCGCCCCTACCGTCGGCCGCCGACACCACGATCCCTGTGTACGCCTGTGCCGATCACGCACTCGCCCCGGCGCTGGCCGCCCTCGTACATCAGGCGACATGCGCCGGCCCGGACAAGAACGGCTCCTGTCCGTGCACCCCGGAGCCGGCGCCTGTGGACTTCCCCGAGGACCCCAGCAAACCGAAACGACGCCTACCGAAGGGCTGGTAGCCATGGGCATCTACGGACAGGACTGGGCCTCGTATCAGGGGACAGAGCCGAGCGTGGCGGGTCTGGACTTCGTCTTCACGAAGATCACGGAGGGGCTCGGGTACACGAGTCCGAAGTGGGTCCGCCAGCGCGACCACGCCAAAAAGACCGGCTTGGTCTGGGGCGCCTACCACTACCCCCACATGGCCAACTCGCCGCGCGAGGAAGCTGACTACTTCCTCGATCAGGTCGCCTGGCAGCCGGGCGACCTGATCGTCCTGGACTGGGAGGGCTACGACCCTGCCAACGAGGGCGTCAGCAAGGCCCGCCAGCTCGCATACAAGGAGGAGTGGCTCCGGTACGTCAAGGGCAAGATGCCGGGCCACCGCGTCGGCATGTACGCCAACGTCGACTACTGGAAGAACGTCGACAACACCGGCTACTGCGGCGACTTCCTGTGGATCGCCACCGCCGGCCGCAAGGCCGGTGACCCCGGGATCAAGTCGAGCTGGATGTTTCACCAGTACGGGGACAACCCCGTCGACAAGGACTACTGCCCCCTGTCCAGCCGCGAGGAGCTTCGCGCCTGGGCTCTGCTTGAGGAGGACGACATGCCCACAGCCCAGGAACTCGCCGCCGCGGTCTGGAAGTACCAGGTGACGAACGCGGCGACCGGACGGCCCGTCGCTGTTGAGGACGTCATGGCCTGGCAGGACAAGATCCACAACACGCAGGTCGAAATCCTCACGCGCCAGAACGCCGCCACCAACGCCGCGATCACCGCGCTCGCCACCCAGCTCGGCCAGCACGCCAACGTCGACACTGCCGCGCTCATCGCCGCGGTCGAGCAGGCCATCGCCGACGCGGTTGTTCACGTCGATGTCAACGTCACCGGCACCCCGACTCCCTCCGCCTGAAAGGCCCTCACATGAACCTCGCCCTCGACCGCGCCTACTGGCTCGGCCTCCTCGTATCCGTGGTGCTCCCGGTCCTCGTCGGCCTGGTCACCACCCGCGTCACCTCCGCCGGCACCAAGGCCGTGCTGCTGCTCGCGCTGTCCACGGCGAACGGCCTCCTCGTCGAGGTCGCCAACCCGGGCCCCGGCTTCGACCTCGGCACCGCCGCGATCCTCTCGCTCGTGGCCTTCGCGACCGGCGTCCTCGCCCACTTCGGCCTATGGAAGCCCGCCGGCGTCAGCGGCAAGGCCCAGGACTCCCTGATCACGGCCAGCTCCGCGCCCCGGAGCGTGTAGGTGAAGTGCCGTGCGGTCCGGCGGCTCAGGCGTCAGCTGGGCCGCCGCGGCACCATCCTCAGCTGCTACGGCATCGTGTGGCTGCTCGTCGGCTGGGGGCAGATCGTCCAGCCGCAACCCGACCAGCGCGGACTGAAGGTAGTGCTGGCCCTGATGCCTCTCACCGCGTGGGCATGGTGCTGGATCGTCGCTGGACTGATCGCATTGGTAAGCGCGTGGGCTCCGCCGGGCCGTGACGCTGCTGGCTTCGTCGCCCTGGTACTCGTCGTAGTGCCGTGGATGACGACCTATCTGGCCTCCTGGCTGCTCGGGGTCTACCCCCGGGGCTGGGCGGCAGCAGCAGTTTGGGCGGCAATCACCGTCCCAATCATGGTGGTGCTGGGGTGGGCAGAGCCGCCCCGGCGGAAGCGAGCGGAGCCTCCGTATGAATGCTGAGACGTGGGCCTCGATAGGCGTGTCGGCGGTGACCGGCGTGAGCGGTGTGTGGGCTGTACGGTCAGCACGCCGCACCCCCAAGCAGGAGCGCAGGGACGATTTCACCGCCGTCAGTGAGCAGCAGGCCGTCGTCGTCGAGCAGCAGGGCAGGGCCATCGAGCGTCTCGAGCGGCGCGTCGAGCAGGGCGAGACGAAGGCTGCAGTCCAGCAGGAGCGGCTCGCCGAGAACGATGAAGCCATCGCTTGGGCCCTGGTCCGCATCCGGGATCTCGTCGCCTACATCCGCAAGTCCGGCGGTGAGCCGCCGGCGTCACGGCCGATGTCCGCCCGCGCGGCTCGCGTCCTCGAGCGCAGCGACGTGTGAGAACTGGAGTGCGATCGTGATCGGCATCCTGCTCGCCCATCTCGCGGGCGACTACCTACTCCAGTCCCACTGGATGGCGAACGAGAAGACGAAGCGATGGTGGCCAGCGTGGGCGCACGCGCTCACCTACGGCCTACCGTTCCTGCTCGTCACCCAGTCGCCGGCCGCATTGACGGTCATCGTCGGCACGCACGCGGTCATCGACCACTATCGACTCGCCCGGCATGTGGTGTGGGCCAAGAACTTCATGGCCCCACGCAGTCACTGGCGTCCATGATCGGAGTGCTCGGCGACCGGCTATCCCGAGGACGTACCGCCGTGGCTGGCGGTCTGGCTGCTGATCATCGCGGACAACACGATCCACCTCGTCATCAACGTCGCCGCCGTCCGCTACCTCTAGGAGTCCGTCCCGCCCCCTCCTTCGGGAGGGGGCTTTCGTCATGCCCGCAGACCAGCACTCGCGATAACCGCCTCAGACCGAGGCGGACTTGGGGAGGCGTGACCTCGATAAGATGCCATACGGATGTTCGCCCCTGCCGCCTGCGCGGTGGGGGCCTCTTTGCGTTCGGGGCGTTCATCAATCGGTCGCCACGTGAATCTGAACCGGATGAGCCCCGAACTCAGCGATGGATACCGCCGTTTGTTCATCAATCAGTTCATCAAAGTGCTACTGTTCAAGAACTAATCGGCACCGTTTGATGATCAAAGGAGGGGTGGATGGCCCTGATCGGACTCGTCCGGGTCAGCCTCGACAAGCAGAACACCGAACGCCAGCACGACGCTCTGGATCCGATCTGCCTCAAGGTCTTCGAGGAGAAGGTCAGCGGCAAGCTCATGACCGAGGAGCGGCCTGCACTTGTGGCCGCCCTTGAGTACATCCGTGATGGCGACATGCTCTGCGTGCAGGAAGTCGACCGGCTCGGCCGCAACCTCCTCGAAGGGCTCATCGTCCTGAACGATCTCTTCGAGCGTGGTATCGCCGTCAAGGTGCTCGAGGGCATCGCGGCCGGCGAGCACAGGGAGAGGTCCCTGATCCTCGATCTAGCGCTCGCCCTCGCCGAGGACCGCCGCCGCGACATCGTGAGGAAGACGAAGGACGGGCTTGCCGCAGCCAAGGCCCGAGGTCGAGTCGGCGGACGGCGACCCGTGATGACGGAGCCTCTCGTGATCCAGGCCGTCGCCCTGCGGGACAAGGGATTCACGATCCGACAGATCCAGCCTCACCTCCGCATCACCGAAGGAAAGAACAAAGGCAGAAACCCCAGTGTCGGAGCCATCTCGCAAGCGTTGAGCGCCCACGACGCCGCCATCACCGACCGGCTCAATCCCCAGGAGGACCAGTGACCAGCACTGCCGTAGACCGCGCCGTCTCAATCCTTCGCAATGTCGGCCTGACCCCGCTGGCTGCTGACGAGGCGCGGGGGTTCAAGGCAAGTGGCTTCACCATTGAGCCCGGCCCGGAGGAGGACTCGGTCCGCATCACTGGCGTCGCCAAGTTCACCAGCCAGGACAAGTACGACCAGTGGAACGAGGCCAGGATCATCGCGCAGAAGGCGGTGGACGTCCTCGAACGTCAAGGCGCCGGCTGGGGCGAGCTAGACGGGCGTGAGCCGAACTGGGTGGTCGACGTCTTCCTGCCTAGCGAATAGGCAGTCGTTATGCGCTGGTCCGTGAGATGACGAAGGGAGGCGAGATGGAAGCCGACGAGAAATGCGCACACTGCAAGCAGGCGGGTAAGCACCTGTGGTGGTGTCCGACTAGGCGCCGAGACCACGTCCCCGCCTGACCGCCCTGCCACACTGGTGCCCCGCCGCTGGAGGAGAACCCATGCCGCTGCTCGACCGCCCCGCCCTGTCCGTCGATGAGGCTCGCGTATTGCGGGCGGAAACCTGTCGGGACCTGCTGCTGTACGCGGCCACGTCGTTGATGCTGCTCGGTGGGGCCCGGCCGCGCGAAGTAGGTGAGGCCGTGGTCAGCGACTACGAGTCTGGCGGGGCCGCCCGGATCTGGCTCGGCCGGCGATGGGGCGGCCTGCGTCAGGTCTGTATCGCGCCCTCGGCCGCCCGCGCCATCGACGCCTACCTGACCACGCAGGATGCAGATCCGGACGAGCCGCTGTTCCTCGGCCTGCAGGAGACAAGCACGCTGCATGACCTGGTCCGGTGGGCCGCTGTGCGTGCGGGTGTCGATGCTGGGGTGCATTCGCTGCGCCAGGCGGCGATCGCGGCGGCACTGTATGACGGGGCGCCCGTCAGTCACATTGAGGCGTACTTCGGGATCGGCAAGTGGGTCGATCCGGTCCGGCCCGCGGGGGTGCCGGAGGGCTACGACGTGGCGATGGCCCGCACCCTGGAAGCCGTGTTCGGAGCCTGACCGCCCTGTCACACTGGAGCCACCCGAAGGAGGAGACGTGGCGTCTTCGATTGTTCGCGCTGCCCGCGCCTACTGGCGGTTCAACGAGAGGGTCTGGCTGCTGATCCGTCGCGCGACGGTTCCGCTGCTGGTGGTGGGCGGCATCGCGTCAGTCGCTCTCTGGGCTATCGGCGTCGCGCGGGACAGCACGCCTTTGCAATGGGCACCGGCCGTCTACGCCTGGGTATTTCTCATCAGCTTCCAGCTGGCTCGGAGTCCCCGCTAGCGCCTGATCCCCTGCGCGCTGTCGGCGCCCCGTGCCACACTGGACTTGGTCCTGGTCTCCCACTAGGTAAGTGGCGTAAGCGAGGAGTGGAAGCTCACAGCCCGCCAGGACCGCGGATGCTCGTCTGCCACCGGGAAACCGTGGCACCCGGCATGTCGGCTTAAGCCGGGCGACGCCTCAGCCCCCGCCTTCGGGTGGGGGCTCTTTGCGTTCAGGGCCGCTTCGTGTCCGGGGTCTGATGGAGTGCGCTTCTGGCCGCGTCAAGGAACGCTGCCCGAGAGGCGTCTACCTCACTCCGTGCGCTGATGTACATATGACGTGGGTCATCCTCTGGAGGCCCGACGTACTGGGCACCGAGGCCGGCCGCCAGCTTTTCGACGGTGGCGAGCATCGAGCTGACGGCCTGATCAACCGACTCGGGCCCCAGCATTTGCACCCGTTCGGCAGCTTTGCGAAACGGGCGACGGTGCTCGGTCACGCGCTCGACGCAGGCGTTGAACGCTTCGTCCCAAGAGTCCGTGTCGTTGATTGCCCTAAGGCTCTCGTCGCTGAGCACGCGCTCCTCCAGTCGGGAGATCACTTCGTCCCATGCGGCGATCAGCGCGACGAACGCCTCCTGCCGCTGCCCTCGAAGCCACTGGCCATGCTCGACTTGCGCTTGATCCCGCAGCTGCGAACGACCTATGAACAGGCCGCTGAACGCGCCGATCAACGCGACGGCCGCCGCGGCGGCCATCCCCCACCCCTCAGTCATAGGCGTCATCCTGCCGTACCGGCGCCGGGGCGGACCAGCGGCGGGCGTTCTACTGCCCGCCCTCCTCGTACATGTGCGGCTTCCCGCCCTGCCAGGCGATGACCTCGGAGTCGGCGAGGACCAGCTCCTCCGGGTCGGGTACTTCGATCCGCCGCAGGAACTCGATCAGGTCCCGGTCGCTGTAGGCGATGCCGAGGACGGTGTCGACGCCGTGCACTCGAATCACGACCCGCCGGCCACCCGACGGGCTGATCCGATGTACGAGGATCGGCGCATGCTCCATACGTCCAGCGTGCGACGGGCCGGTCAGTCCAGCACGCCGAGCGCCGTGTCGGGCCGGCAGTGCGTGCACGCCTCAACCCCGTCGGCGAGCGCGCGCCGGGCGGTGTCCCGGGTGGCGGGGTGGCAGCGGGATCGGGTGTCCCAGCAGTGCCCGACGTGGACGCGGACAGGGTGGGCGCCGACACCGATGCCGTGCTCGATCAGCCAGTCCGGCGGCGGGGCGGGCGGCCGGCGGGCGGCTTCGGCGGCCAGGCGCTGCTCCTCGGCGGCGATCCAGCTGCGGGTCCGCTCCAGGTCGCCGACCTGCACCCGCTCCAGGAAGCGGAGGAGGTCGAGGCGGGAAGGCTGCGGATCGGACACAAGTTCGATTCTATGACTTCCGAGTTTTGGGTATCCATAACCCCCTGTCAGGAGTATGTTCTGGGTATCCAAAACCCGGAAGGAGTTCCAGTGGACGACCCCGACAAGGGCGGCAGGCCCGCCATCGGACCGAAAGTCCCAATCAACTTCCCTGCCGACCAGCTCGCCCAGGTCGACGACCTGGCCCGCGAGGCAGGCATCACCCGCGCCGCCTGGATTCGCCAGGCCGTCGCCGACGCCATCCAACGAGAGGAAACCGCCGTGCGCCTGCGAATCACCGTCTCCGACATCCGCCGACTCCTCAGCTCCGGCAGCGAACAGCCCGTCCTGTACGTGAACGTCGAGGATGGCCCCGCTCAGATCGACGTTTGGGCTGGCGCCTACGTAGCAGGCCACTGGCGCATCGCCACCCGCGACGAAATCACCGACATGATCGGCGACAGCCCCTCCGACAGCGACATCCGCGGCATCCTCGGCGACCTCCAGGAAACCGTCAACGAGATCGAGCTCTGACCTGACTCTCCACCGTGGAGACCGTAACGAAGGGGACCGAAGGCTGATGTGCTACACCGACGAGGACTTGGCTTCCCCCGGATTCGAGCCCGAGTGCAGCGGGGGCTACTGCATCCCCACATGCGTCGGCCCCTGCTGCCAGGACTACAAGGCAGCCGAGGGCGACGAAGACGAGGGCGAGGAGGTCGTCTACGTCTACGAGGCGCGCGTCCGCACCCCGCGCGGCGAAGTGCGGACGACCACGGTAGAAAGCACGGCGGATGTTGACCACCCGGCAGACTTGGAGCATCTCCAGCGCCGCCTGCAGAGGCAGGGCTACACGCTGCTCGACCTGACCCGGTTGACTGGCTGAGCGCGCACATCGCCGTTGTCAGTGGCCGGGTCTACCGTGGACACATCAACCGCGAGCATTGCTCCTGACTTGCGGGGATGCTGCGGGCTGCAGCTGCACGATCCCGCCCCACCGGACCCCCACAGGGGGACAGCGCCCGGCGGGGCGGCGGCACGTCAGGCCTCGGGCGGTGCCGGATGCAGGGCCTTCGTCACGACGTCTTTCTCGAGCTTGAGCCGGTTCTCCAGGCCGTACTTCGCCGCATGCTCCGTGACCGCGTTATGGAAAGCATTCGCCGCCTCCAGCCATGGCCGCCACCGCTCCGCTGAGTACGGGCCCTGCTGCGCTTCGATACGCGCTTTCTCGCTGGCCAGCTTCAGCTCGACTAGTCGCTGCCGCGCCGCCGCTTCGTCTACCTGTTCGTCTACCACGCCCGGATCCTAGGCGGCGGGCGGCTTGGTGGGCTGCTCGACACCTGGACGGCCGACGTACCACTCGATGAACCGCCGCAGTTCTGCCGAGCGGTCCGAGTCGGCTCGGCCGGCTGCTGCCGCGAAGTCCTGCCATAGCTCGTCGTCTACGCCACGCAGTCCGCGCAGCTTTTCTTTGTGTTGGTTGGCCATGGGTCGATTCTCTCAGGGTGGTTGACCACCTGTCCAGGGCGTGCCATAGTTAGGCCATCGAGGTGGTTAACCACCTAGGATCTGCGGAAACGGGGAGACGGCAATGGAACTCACCACGGTCACCTACAACGGCACCACCGAGACGGCCATCTCCTCCGGCCTGTTCAGCTGGACCGCTGGCGACCTGACCCTCCGCGTCCGCCCCGACCTCCGCTGGACCGCCACCCGTGGCGAGAAGAACGCCACGGGCACCACCGCCCAGGAAGCAGCCGACGCACTTGCTTCCGCGGAGGCCAAGGCCGAGCGCGTCGCCAAGCTGACCGCCCGCTCCACCAAGGGCCAGATCTTCGCCCGCGAGATGCGCGCCTACCTCCACATCGGCGCCCGCACCCGCCGCTTTGCCAAGCGCTGGACCGCTGACGGCCACCGCGACGTCATGCAGGCCATCGCCGACGCCAACAACTACTGCGGCTCCCTGAATGCCGAGCGCGAGGCCATCTTCCGCACCGCGTTCTCCGCCCTCTGCTCCTGGGAGAAGCACATCGACGGCTACCGCGCCGACGCGGCCCTCATCTCCCACATCAACGCCATGACCCCGCACCAGTTCGTCAGCCTCATCGGCGACATGATCGACGCGGGGATCAGCAACGTCGGCGAAGGCGAGCGGTTCTTCGCCGAAATGTCCCGCCGCCTGTACGCCCAGGCCGCCTAGGCAGCAGGTGTGACAGCGGCCCGCATCGCCGCAGCCCACTCCTCGAGCAGCTCGGCATACCGCGCCGTGTCCGCCCCGCCCGCGGCAACCAACGCCCGAATCTCCGCGTTGATCTCCGCGAGCGGACGCACCGGGCCAGGGCCGGCAGGAGTGGGGGACATGTGTCCGATCTTACGAGCCGCCGCCCACAATCGGTACCGGCCGGCCGCGGCCCCAAAGCACGTCCACGTGCTGGGCGAACCGGTCGTACAGGCCGTCGTCCTCGAGCCGGCGCAGATGGAACAGAGGCGACTCATGCCCGAGACCGTCGCCGATGTGCGGCGTGTACAGCAGCTGATCGTCGAAGACGAACACCGACTGGGACAGGTGCGCGGGTGAATCGCTGAAACGGGCCTCAACGCCGGGAGTCGGACCCATCTTCGCGAGTTGGTCCAGCGTGATCTGGATCCGGGTGGACACCGTCAGCGGGACACCCTCCAGCTCTTCCCGCTGCCGGGTCATCTCTGCGTCGGGATCCCCGAGGAGGAAGCGGATCTCGCAGCCGGCCGCGGCCTTCGCTTTCAGCCGGTCGGCGATCCGCGGGTGGTCCTGCCACAGGAAGTAGCTGGTGTAGCCGGCCATCGTGATCCGCTTGCGCGCCCCGTCGAGCAGGCCCGCCCACACACTGGTCGGGCACAGGTTGCGGAACGGGTACGTGGCGACAATCTCCCGATCATGCCCCAGCTTGATCGCCGACTTCACCGCCTGCGGCCACAGCGATTCCGCACTCACGCCCAGCACCTCAGCCACCCTCATCCGAGTATCGGGATGCGGCGCCCGACCGGCATCGGCCAGCCACCGCTCGACCGTCTTCACGGCCACATCGACTCTACGGGCCAGCGAAGTGGCGGTCATGCCAGCCTCCGCCAGCGCGTCTCTGAGCGCCTGATTCACGATCCCCCCTGGGCCGTCTGGGTGTCCCTGGGACGCTACCGCCAGAGCGTCCCAGGTGTCCCGTCGGGGACGGTAGAAACGTCCCAAGTGGCCGGGCAGAGTGCAGGCATGAGCAAGCCGCCACCCCTCTTCCCCCCACTCCCTCCGGTCGCCGACCTGTCGGAGCAGCAGGTCCGCGGGGCCGCCTGCGTGTACTGCGGGATCCACCTGGACAACGCGACCGCGGTAGATCTCGGCGAGCGGCACGTCAACCGTGCAGGCGCCCCGGTCCGCTGGTTCCCCCGCGCCTGCCCCCAGCACGGGGAGGCGTCGTGACCGCCGGCCGGATCTGCTGCGTCTGTGACCAGCCGATCACCGGCGAGGCGAACACGATCACGCGGCACAGTGCGAGCGGCGCCCGGCCGAACGACTACTCGCACAAGGTCGGCGACCCGGACTGCGTCCCGCGGCGGAGCGTCCCGGCTATGACGGCCCGGTACGCCCGGCGTCGCCCATAAGCTCCCGCCCCTCCTGCTGCGGCGGCTACGGGAGGGGCGGGTGCCAGCCATGTACCGGCCGGTAGGATTGTGTTCGCTTCAACAAAGTTTCAGACGCTTGTTCGATCAGACATTAGTCAAGTGTTGGGTAGAGCCTGACCGTTAGTGGCGAATTCGCAGGTCGGCACCGTGATGCATGTGCATATATCTGTGAACCCTCTGGCGACCAGTGCATGGGGCAGGCAGACTGGGGCAATCGCAGGGAGTGGCCGAAAGGTCACCTATGCAATGAGCGTGGCATCAGGGCATCAGGTCCCGCACTGGGACGCGCACGATACGAGCGATGCGGACGAGGTGGCTGAACCGTGGGTCTGTCTGGCCGTACTCAATGCGTTGGTACGTATTCCTTGGAATGTCGGCCTGCAGGTACACCTGTTCTTGCGTCAGTCGAGCCGCGCGCCGGGCGTCCTGGATTCTAAGGCCGAGCCATCTGAGCGCCTCCTGCTGATCGTCGTGCACCCACAAACGCTGCGGGTTTCATGATCATAAGTCAGCCCCAGGGCTGGGGCTTTTTGTGATCTTGGTCGCCAGTCGACCGATAGGCGCCGCCCTTACTTGGCGCGGCGAAATGAGGCGGGGAGAGTGGAATGACCGAGGCGGACTTCTTGGGGCCGTACAGCTGGGCGCCTGGCGTCTGCTTTCGTCACCCCCTGCTAGGAGAGGTCCAGACAGCGCAGATCGAAGTGCTGCACCCGCGTGGCGCACCTGACGTAGTGGTGCGGGCATGCCGCGAGTGCGTTCTAGAGCTGGAGGCAGATCGCCGGCGGGCGAGGAGCGCCTCGGGTGAGTGCGAAACCGCAGACTGAGCGCCCACCCCTGGGGAGTCGCTGGGGGGAGCGTGGGGAGTGGGGGGTGCTCGGGGAGACCCAGATGCCTCAGTCAGTCTCACTCAATCCAATTCAATGAGACTCAATATCAGCAGGTCATGGCCTCCACAGCGACCCCTGACAAAGAAACTGCAGGCGGCGGACCACCGGGCGACAGAACCCGGCGTACAGCTCCGGTTGTTCTGCACCCGACGAAGCCGAAGGGCCCGTCCCCGTCAGGGGGCGGGCCCTTCGCCGTCCTCGCCGTACGTCCTCGCCGTACGTCCTCGAACCGGCCCGCTAGCGCAGGTGCGAGGTGTCGTTCAGCAGGCGCACCGAGGCGTTGCCGTCGGCGTAGTAGGCCACCGCCGAGAGGGAGGCCGCGGAGAGCTCCATCTTGAACAGCGCCTCCGGCGGGGCCCCCAGCGCGAGCCGGACCAGGATCTTGACCGGGGTCACGTGCGTGACCAGCAGCACCGTGCGGCCCGCGTGCGCGGCCAGCAGCCGGTCCCGGGTCGCCGAGATGCGGCGGGTGGCGGCCGTGAAGCTCTCGCCGCCGCCCGTCGGGGCCGCCTTCGGGGAGTCCAGCCAGGCCTGGAGGTCGTCCGGGAAGCGCTCGCGCACCTCGGCGAAGGTCAGGCCCTCCCAGGCGCCGAAGTCCACCTCGCGCAGGCCCTCCTCGACGGTGACCGTGAGGCCGAGCCGGTCCGCGACGGCCTGCGCGGTCTCCCGGCAGCGGCGCAGCGGGGAGCTGACGATCGTCTGGACGGTGCCGCGCGCGGCCAGGGCCTCGGCCACCGCCGATGCCTGGCGGCGGCCGGCCGGGGACAGCTCCGGGTCGGTGCCGCCGCTGCCGGAGAAGCGCTTCTGCGGGGTGAGGGCCGTCTCCCCGTGACGCAGCAGGACGAAGGTCGCCGGGGTCCCCATGTCGGGGCCCCAGCCCGGCGTGGCGGACGGGGCCCGGGCCGGGCCCGGCGCCGGGGCGGGGACGTGTCCCGATGCGGTGGGGCTTTGCTCCGCGAACAGGGTGTCGGCCCCCGCCTCCTCGCGTGCCGGTGCGGTGGCCGACGTACCGGAAGCCGTGGCGAGGGCTGCCCGTACGGCCGCGGCCCCCTTCGCGGCATCCCCCGGAGGGCCGGCCGGCGGGGTCGCCAGGGCGCGGGCCGCCGAGGCGTCCAGGGCCGCCGAAGAGGCCGAAGGCTCCCACTGCCCGCCGCGCTTGCCCGCGTCCATCGCCTCGTTGGCGAGCCGGTCCGCGTGCTTGTTCCGCTCGCGCGGGATCCACTCGTACGTCACCTGCGCGCGCGGCAGGATCTTCGCCGCCTCCGCCGCGAGGGGCTTCATGTCGGGGTGCTTGATCTTCCAGCGGCCCGACATCTGCTCGACGACCAGCTTGGAGTCCATGCGGACCTGCACCACGGCGTCCGGGGACAGCTCGCGGGCCGCCTTGAGGCCGGCGATCAGGCCCTTGTACTCGGCCACGTTGTTCGTCGCGACGCCGATGTACTCCGCGCGCTCGGCCAGCGTCTCGCCCGTCGCCGGGTCGAGGACGACCGCGCCGTAGCCGGCGGGCCCCGGGTTGCCCCGGGAGCCGCCGTCCGCCTCCACGACGAACCGGGCAAGCCTCCGCATCAGATGCCCGAGTCGGCCGTACGGACCAGGATGCGGCCGCAGTTCTCGTGACGCACGACCTGGTCGCGGGCCGCGGCCTTGATCTCGTTGACCTCGGCCATGTCGAGCTCCAGGCGGCAGCCCTCGCAGCGGCGCTGGTACAGGCGGGCGGCGCCGACGCCGCCCTGCTTGACGCGGATCTTCTCGTACAGAGCCATCAGGTCGGCCGGCATCGAGGCGACGATGACCTGGCGGTCCTTGGTGGCCTTCGCGGCCTCGGCGTCGAGCTCGCCGGTGGCCGCGTCGCGGCGGGCGGTGGCGTCCGTCAGCTTCGCTTCGAGGGCGGCGACCCGATCGGTCAGCTCGGTGACCCGCTCCTGCGCGCCCTCCAGGCGCTCCATGACCTCCAGGACCACGTCCTCCAGGTCGGCCTGGCGCTTGGCGAGGGAGACGACCTCGCTCTGCAGGTTCGCCAGGTCGCGGGCGGAGATGCCCGCGCCGGAGTCGAGCCGCTGCTGGTCGCGGGCCGCGCGCTGGCGCACCTGGTCGACGTCCTGCTCCGCCTTGGTCTGCTCGCGGGCGGCGTCGCTCGCCTGCGTCTGGGCCGCCACGAGCAGGTCGCGCTGCTGCGTCAGGTCCTTGGTCAGGGACTCGACCTCGGTGTGCTCCGGCAGCGACTTGCGCTTGTGGGCGAGCTGAGACAGCCGGACGTCCAGGGCCTGGACGTCGAGAAGTCGGATCTGGTCGGCGGGCTCGGCGTTCAGTTGGGGGCTCCAGAGATAGAAGGGGGTGTGACGGACGGCGCGTGCACCGTCCACGGGTCGGTGACCGTGCGCGAGACGTGGGTGCGCAGACCCCAGCCGTGGCGCTCGGAGATCGCGTCGAGCTGCGCGGCGGCCTGCTCGCACCAGGGCCACTCGGTGGCCCAGTGCGCGGCGTCGACGAGGGCGAGCCGGCTCTGCTCGCGGGCCTCGGACACGGGGTGGTGGCGCAGGTCGGCGGTGAGGAACACGTCCACGCCGGCGGCCCGGACCTGTTCGAAGAGGCTGTCGCCCGAGCCGCCGCTGACGGCGACGGTACGGACGAGCAGGTCGGGGTCGCCGGCGACGCGGATGCCCTGGGCGGTCTGCGGCAGCCGGGCGGCGGCGCGGGCGGCGAACGCGCGCAGGGTCTCGGGGTGGTCCAGCTCGCAGATCCGGCCGAGGCCGCGGCGGCCCTCGGGGTCGGTGGGATCGGGGACCAGCGGGCCGGTGATCCGCAGGTCGAGGGCGCCGGCGAGGGCGTCGGAGACCCCGGGGTCGGCGCTGTCCGCGTTGGTGTGGGCGACGTGCAGCGCGATGTCGTTCTTGATCAGCGTGTGCACGACGCGGCCCTTGAAGGTGCCGGCCTCGACGGTGGTGGTGCCGCGCAGGTAGAGGGGGTGGTGGGTGACGACCAGGTCGGCGCCCAGCTTCACTGCCTCGTCGACGATCTCCTGCACGGGGTCGACGGCGAACAGGACGCGGGAGACCTCGGCGTCGGGATCGCCGCATACGGTTCCGACGGCGTCCCACTGCTCGGCCCGCGAGGGGGGCCAGAGGGCGTCCAGCGCGGTGATGACTTCGGAGAGACGGGGCACAGGCCAAGGCTACCGTCCGTACGGGAGCTGGTCCGTCCCGACGGGGTGGCGGTCGTACGGGGTGACGGTCGTAGACGTCCGGGCGGCGTTACGGGGTCGAACCCCGCTCACCCCGGACGCGCCGCCTTCGCACAGCACAATCGCCCGCGCCGGCAGCGGAGAACCGCCCGGCGGCCACCCGTACGTGTGAAGCGCGGATGGTCGTGTTGTTCGGCCCGAAGTGCGAAAACTAGCTTCCTCCCCGGAGGTGACGCACGGATGACTGTCTGTGCCATCGAGATCACGACGACGGCCCCGTTCACCATCGCCGCGGACGGGTCGTACGCGGCCCGGCTGGCCGGGAACGGGGACGCCCGGTACCCGGAGCGCTGGACCCTGGCCGGGCCCGAACCGTACGCGGTGCCGCTGCCGCTCGCGCAGCCCGAGGAGGCCGACAGCGAGGTGCTGGCGCTGGCCGACGGCCGGGTGCTGATCCACCGGCGGGTCGCGCAGCGGCACGCCTTCGCGCTGCTGTACCCGACGGGCGGCGCCGCGGCCGGCCCGCGGACCGGGGAGCTCCCGCTGGGCTCGGTGGAGCCCGGGCACGAAGGGGTACGGGTGTCCCTGCTGCCCCCGTCCCCGGACGGATGCGGCGCCTTCGCCCTGGCCGCGTCGGCCGCCGGGACCACGGTCTGGCAGGTGGCCGGGGGCCCCTTCGGGCCGGTCGCCCGGATCCCGGGCCGCTGCTCCGGCGGCGTCTGGCTGGACCGGGCGGGCCGGTTGCTGGCGCTGGACCGCGAGCTGGACGGCACCACCAAGGCCGTCGCGGTGGACCTGGGCCGGGGCGGCGAGGTCTCCCCGCTGCTCCAGATCGCGGAGGGCAGCGACGACCGGCTGCTGCTGGCCGACCCCGACAGCGGGCTGCTGCTGATCCGCTCGGACGCCCCGGGCGAACCGCGCCTGGGCTGGGGGGTGCTGGGCAGCTCGCTCCCGGTGCGCTTCCCCGAGTGCCTGCGCGGGGAGGCGGGGACCCCGTTCGCCGTGCAGCCGGGCCAGGCCCTGATGCCGGAGAGCTGCGGGGTCGCGCTGCGGCTGGAGGGCGGTGGGATCGGCCTGTGGCGGCCCGCCGACCGGCACGTGTTCCGGCTCGCCGCGCCCGAAGGCTGGCTCGGCACCGGGCTGTGGAGCCCGCAGGGCCGCCTGCACCTCCCGTACGCGACCCCCGAGACCCCCTGCGGGATCACGGGGCTCACCCTGCCGGTGTCCCCGCCGCCGCCGGTCCGGCTGGACCCGCCGCCGGCGGCCGCGCCCCGGCCCGTACCGCTGCAGCAGGCGCCGCTGTAGCAGCGGCTGCTGCCGTGGCAGAGCCCGCCGCCGGGTCAGCGGCCTTCGAAGGCCAGGTCGCGGGCCGCGTCGAGCGCCGTGGCCACCGCGCCCAGCAGCACGGCGTCCTCCCCCAGGCCGCTCGGCGCCACCTTCGGCCGCAGCGGCGTGAGGGTGCGCAGCGTCTGGCGGACCGTGCGCAGCAACAGGTCGGCGTTGTGGCCGACTCCGCCGCCGAGCACGACGAGGTCCGGGTCGAGTACGGCGGAGACGACCGCGACGGTGTGGGCGAGGCGTTCGCCCTCCTGCTCGACGGCCCGGGCGGCGGCCGGGTCTCCCGCCCGGGCGGCGTCGAAGACGTCCTTGGCGGTGAGCGGCCCGGTCATCCCGTGGGCGCGGGCCGCCTGGACCACGGCCTCCGCCGAGACCGCGTCCTCCATGCTGTCGGCGGTGTGGGCAGTGTCGGCGGTGCGGGCTTCGGAATCCGGTTCGCCGCGGGCCGCCCAGGGCAGGAAGCCGATCTCGCCGGCCCCGCCGTGCGCCCCGGTGAACAGCCGGCCCTCGTTGACGATGCCCATGCCGAGACCGGTCCCGATCATGACGTAGACGAAGAGCCGGCTGTCCGCGCCGACGCCGTACGTGTACTCCCCGAGCGCGGCGAGATTGGCGTCGTTCTGGACGGCGACGGGCAGGCCGAGCCCGTCGCGGATCCGGTCGAAGAGCCCCGGGCGGCCCCAGCCGGGCAGTTGCTGGGCGTACCGGACCCGGCGCTTGTCCTCGTCGTAGACGCCGGGCGTGCCGACGACGGCGTGGGTGACCTTGCGCGGGTCCAGGGCCGAGTCGGCGACGAGCCCGCGGGCGGTGGACACCGCCAGGTCGGCCATCGTGTTCGCGGTGCGGGCCTGGTTGCGGACGTCGCAGCGGGCCACGACGGTGCCGTCGAGGTCGGCCAGCGCCACCCGCAGCCAGCTGCGGCCGATGTCGATCCCGAGGGCGTAGCCGGCCGTCGGATCGGGGGCGTAGAGCACGGCGGTGCGGCCCCGCTCGGGGGCGTGCGTACCGGCCTCCCGGACCAGGCCGGCCTGTTCGAGGGCGGCGAGCGCGCTGGAGACGGTGGGCTTGGACAGCCCCGTCTCCCGCGCGAGCTGCGCCCGCGAGGCGGCCCCGCCGGAGCGCAGCCGCTCCCACAGCAGCCGCTCGTTGGCGCTGCGCTGCCGCTGGGGGTTCCAGGGCTGCTCGGCGCCCTCGTCGCTGCTGGTCATCCGCCCATTCTCGCCCAGCCGGGGCCACGGGGCGGCCTACATCTGCCGGGCCGTCGAGGGGTGGTGGCGTTCCCCCCTAGTCGTGCTTGAGGCCCAGGACCTCCGCCGCGGCGAAGGTCTCGCCGGCCGGGCGGGAGTCGTAGTGCGCAGTGAGCAGTCCGTCCAGTTCCTCGTAGGAGAAGGCCTCCTTCGCGGTGTCGAACTTCGCGGCCACCTTCGGTCGTTCCATCACGACGACGATCCCGCCGTGCACGACGAACAGCTGCCCGTTGGCCTTCGCCGAGGCCGGTGAGGCCAGGTAGCCGACCAGCGGGGCGACGTGCTCGGGGGCCAGCGGGTCGAGCTTTCCGTCCTCCGGGAGCTGGAAGCCGGCGAAGACGTCCTCCGTCATGCGGGTCCGGGCGCGCGGGCAGATGGCGTTGGCCGTCACCCCGTACTTGGCGAGGGCCAGGGCGGTCGAGGTGGTCAGGCCCACGATGCCGCCCTTGGCCGCCGCGTAGTTCGGCTGGCCGGCCGAGCCGCCGAGGAAGGCCTCGGAGGAGGTGTTGACGATCCGGCCGTAGACCGGTCCGCCCGCCGCCTTCGACCGCTCGCGCCAGTGCACGGAGGCGAAGTGGGTGGTGTTGAAGTGGCCCTTGAGGTGGACCCGGATCACCGAGTCCCACTCCTCCTCCGACATGGAGAAGACCATCCGGTCCCGCAGGATGCCCGCGTTGTTGACCAGGACGTCGAGCTTCCCGAAGCTGGTGACGGCCAGCTCGACCAGCTCGCGCGCCTGCTCGAAGTCGGCCACGTCGCCGAGGTGCGCCACCGCCTGCCCGCCCGCGGCGCGGATCTCCTCGGCCACCTCCTCCGCCGGGGCGGCCGAGGCCTCTCCGGAGCCGTCCCGTCCGCTCTGGCCGAAGTCGTTGACGACCACGCTCGCGCCGAGCCGCGCGAGCTCGATCGCCTCGGCCCGGCCGAGCCCTCGGCCGGCGCCCGTGACGATGGCGGACAGTCCCTCAAGTGGGAGTGACATCTACCGGATTCCTCTCGGAGCTCTTGGATCTGTCGGGATGCTGCCGGAACGCTCAGAGTTCGATGCAGGTGCGCAGCGCCACGCCCGTACGCATCTGGTCGAGGGCGTCGTTGATCTCACCGAGGTGCACCCGGTGCGTGATCAGGCCCGCCAGGTCCACCCGGCCCGCCCGCCACAGCGCGATGGTGCGTTCGTACGAGCGGAGCACGTCCCCGCCCCCGTACATCGACGGCAGGATCTTCTTCTCGTCGAAGAACAGCGAGAACATGTTGACCGAGTAGTTGTCGTCGAGCGCGCCCGCGCCGACCACGACGACGGAGCCGCCGCGCCGGGTCATCTCGTACGCGGTGTGCGTGGTGGCGGACTTGCCGACGACCTCGAAGACGTAGTCGAATCCCTCGCCGGCCGTGATCCGGTTCTTGGCGTCGCCGAAGGCCTCCGGTGCGACGGCCTCGGTGGCGCCGAAGCGGAGCGCCGCCTCGCGCCGGGAGGCCACCGGGTCCACGGCGATGATCTGCGCCGCGCCCTGCACCTTGGCGCCCTGGATGACGGAGATGCCGACGCCGCCGCAGCCGATGACGGCGACCGAGGACCCGGCCTCCACCTTGGCGGTGTTGATGGCGGCGCCGAGGCCCGTGGTCACCCCGCAGCCGATCAGCGCGGCGATGTCGTACGGCAGGTCGTCGGGGATCGGCACGGCGCACGCGGCGGGCACGACCATCTCCTCGGCGAAGGTGCCGGTGCCGGCGAAGCCGAAGATGTCCCCGCCGCCCGCGCGGCGGAAGTTGGGCGTGGCCACGTTCGCGAAGGACTCCAGGCACAGGTGGCCCTGGCCGCGCTTGCAGGCGGGGCAGTGTCCGCACGGCGGCAGCCAGCAGACGAGGACCCGGTCGCCGATGGCGTGGGTCGTGACCCCGTCGCCGACGTCGACGATCTCGCCCGATCCCTCGTGGCCGGGTATGAAGGGGGCGGGCTGCGGCAGCACGCCGCTCATCGCGGAGAGGTCCGAGTGACACAGGCCGGTGGCCTTGATGCGGATCCGGACCTTGCCGGGGCCGAAGCCCGCGGTCTCCATGTCGTCGACGACCTCGAGCTTGTCCTGGCCTATCTCGCTCTGCAGTGCTGCGCGCACGGTGCGGCTCCTTGTGTGGTCGGGCGTTACGCGTGTTCGACGACGGTGTCGGCGAGGACCGGCGCGTCGTCCCGTTCGACGGCGGTCACCGAGACCCGGACCTGCCCGGGCTCCTCCCACATCCGGATCCGCAGGGTCTCGCCCGGGAAGACGATCCCGGCGAAACGCGTGCGGTAGGCGCGTACCCGCGAGACGTCCCCGCCCAGCGCCGTGTCGACGACGGCCTTGAGCGTCATCCCGTACGAGCACAGGCCGTGGAGGATCGGCCGGTCGAAGCCGGCCATCTTGGCGAACTCGGGGTCCGCGTGCAGGGGGTTCCAGTCGCCGGACAGCCGGTACAGGAGCGCCTGCTCCTCGCGGATGTGCCGCTCCTCGACCCGGTCGGGCGCCCGCTCGGGCAGCTCGGACGTGACGGAGGGGCCGCGCTCTCCGCCGAAGCCGCCCTCACCGCGTACGAAGATCTGCGCGTCGCTGGTCCAGAGCGGCCCGTCGGCGTCCGCGACCTCGGTGCGCAGCACGATCACGGCGGCCTTGCCTTTGTCGTAGAGGGCGGCGACCTTGGCGGAGGAGGTGGCGCTGCCCTTGACCGGGATGGGCCGGTGCAGCTCGATGGACTGGCCGCCGTGCAGGACGTTGGCGAGGTTGACCTCGATCCCGGGGGCGGCGAGGCCGCCCAGCATGGCCATGCCAGCCCCGGCGACGGTCGCGAAGCTGGGGAGTACGTGGAGCTTGGACTCCAGGGTGTAGCGCAGTTCGTCGGGGTCGGTGGCGGGGCGGCCGGCGCCGAGGCCGAGGTGGTAGAGCTGGATGTCCTTGTGGTCCCAGGCGATGTTCCCCTGGCGGGGGTCCGCGGCGAGGGCCCTGGCGGCATCGATCGGCATTGAGGATGCTGCTCCTTGTTCGGTTCTTCGGTTCCCATTGCGTGGAAGACCTCGGTGCGGCCGTCCGCACCGTCGGCCGCACCGAGGTCGTTTGCGGGACCGGTTCGGTTCTAGAACGCGTTCTAGGATCGAGCGGTGAGGAATGTATAACGCACGCCCCAGCAGTTGGGAAGACTCCTGACTCCACGTCAGGATGAGCTTGGCCGAGGCGTGTTGCCGGGTCCGTACGGGGGCGGCCGCCCTAGTCTGGCCGCGTGGACGAGATGCCGGTGAACCACCGCCCCGCCAGGTCCCTGCGGGTGCTGCTGTTCCCGCCGGATCCGGCGCTGGCGCTGCGGCTGGGGCTGCAGCCGGACATCGAGGTGGTGGCCTCGGCGCTGGCGCGGCCGGCCGTGGCCCTGGTGGAGGAGCTCGCGTCGGTGACGGCGCTGCTGGCGGAGGACCCGGAGTGCCGGGTACTGGTGCTGACCGGTTCGGCGCATCCGGGACTGCGGGACGCGGCGCTGGCGGCGGGCGCGGCGGGCCTGGTCCTGCGCGACGGCCCCCTGGAGGACCTGGCGGAATCCATCCGCCGCGCCTCCCGCGGCGAAACGGTGATCGACCCGTCCCTGTCGGACCCGTAGCCAGGCCCGGCCGCCACCCCGTGGCCCCGGCCGTCACCCGCGTGGCCCCGGCCCCCACCCCGTGGCCCCGCCCGGCCGCTATTTCCGCAGCAGGGTCACCACCGCCGCTCCGCCCAGGCCTATGTTGTGGGCCAGGCCGACCCGGGCCCGCGGGACCTGGCGGGGGCCGGCCTGACCCCGTAGCTGCCAGACCAGTTCCGCCGCCTGCGCCAGACCCGTCGCTCCCAGCGGGTGGCCCTTCGAGATCAGGCCCCCGGAGGGGTTCACCACCCACCGCCCGCCGTACGTGGTCGCACCCGATTCCACCAGCTTCCCGGCGGCGCCCTCCCCGCACATGCCCAGCGCCTCGTAGGTCAGCAGCTCGTTGATCGAGAAGCAGTCGTGCAGCTCGATCACGTCCACGTCCTCGATCCCGAGCCCGGACGCCGAGAACACCTGCCGCCCCGCCGCCTCCGTCATCGGCTTGCCGACCACGTCGATGCACGAGCCGGAGGCGAACGAGGACTCCGTGTCCGTCGTCATCGCCTGCGCGACGATCTCCACCGCCTTGTCGTGCAGCCCGTGCCGCACGACGAACCGCTCCGACACCACCACCGCGGCCGCCGCCCCGTCCGAGGTCGGCGAGCACTGGAGCTTCGTCAGCGGCGCGTGGATCGGCTTGGCCCCGAGGATCTCGTCCACCGTGTACACATCCTGGAACTGCGCGTTCGGGTTGTTCGCCGAGTGCCGGTGGTTCTTCGCCCCGACCGCCGCCAGCTGCGCGGGCGTGGTCCCGTACCGCTCCATGTGCTCGCGGGCCGCGTTCCCGAAGATCTGCGCGGTCGGCGGGGACATCTCGAAGCCGTGCCCGGCGGCCATGATCCCGTAGTGCCGGGCGACCGGCGAGGTCTTGAAGTCGGAGCCCGCGTCGGCGCCGCCGCCCAGCGCACCCTTCTTCATCTTCTCGAAGCCCAGCGCCAGCACGCAGTCGCTGATCCCGCCCTCCACGAACTGCCGCGCCATCATCAGCGCCGTCGACCCCGTCGCGCAGTTGTTGTTCACGTTGTAGACCGGGACCCCGGTCAGCCCCAGTTCGTACGCGGCCCGCTGGCCGGCCGTGGAGGCCTGGAAGCAGTAGCCCACCGGCACCTGCTCCACCTGGTCGTACGCGATCCCCGCGTCCGCCAGCGCCGCCGTCCCCGCCTCCTTCGCCATGTCCCAGTACTGCCAGTCCCGCGACTGCGGCTTCTCGAACTTCGTCATGCCGACGCCCACGATGTACGACTTCATCACTGATGCCCTTCAGTCCCTGGGAAGGCCGAGAATCCGCTCGGCGACGACGTTGAGCTGGACCTGCGTGGTGCCCCCGGCGATGGTCAGGCAACGGGACATGAGCATCCCGTGCACCGCCCGCTCCCCCGCCCCCTCCCGCACCGCGCCCGCCGGGCCCAGCAGTTCGAGCGCGAGCTCGGCGGTCCGCTGCTGGTGCGGGGTCTGGACGAGCTTGCGTACGGAAGCACCGGCGCCCGGCTCCAGCCCCGACACCTGCTGGAGTGTGGTGCGCAGCCCGATGCAGGCCAGGGCGTGCGCCTCGGCGGTGAGCGCCCCGATCCGCGCCCGGTACGCGCCGTCGAGTTCGGCCGAGCGGGCGATCAGCGCCTCCAAACCGGTGTCGAAGGTCATCTGGTCGGCCATGTGGACCCGCTCGTTGCCGAGCGTGTTGCGGGCGACCTTCCAGCCGTCGTCGGGCGCGCCGACGAGGGCGTCCGCGGGGAGCAGGACGTCGTCGAACCACACCTCGTTGAACAGGGCCTCGCCGGTGATCTCCTTGAGCGGGCGCACGTCGATGCCCGGGGTGCCCCGCATGTCGACCACGAAGTAGCCGAGCCCCTTGTGCTTGGGGGCGGCCGGGTCGGTCCGGGCCAGCAGGATCCCGAAGTCGGCGCTGTGCGCGGAACTCGTCCAGACCTTCTGTCCGTTGACCTTCCAGGAGCCGTCCGCCGCGCGCTCCGCCCCGGTCCGCAGCGAGGCCAGGTCCGAGCCCGCCCCCGGCTCGGAGAAGAGCTGGCACCAGGTGACGTCCCCGCGCAGGGTCGCCCGTACGTACGTCTCCCGCTGCGCCTCGGTCCCGTACGCGAGCAGCGAGGGCACGACCCAGGTGGCGATCCCGAGGTCGGCGACCTTCACCCCGGCCGCCGCCAGTTCCTGCTGGACGACGAGCTGTTCGACGGGGCCGGCGCCGAGCCCGTACGGGGGCGGCAGGTAGGGCGCCGCGTACCCGGTGGGCGCCAGGATCCGGCGGGCGGCGGCCGGGTCGAGGCCGCGTGCGTCCTCGATGGCGGTACGGGCCTTCGCGCGATGGGTCTCCGCCTCGGCCGGCAGCTCCAGGCGCAGCTCCCGCCGCGCGCCGCCAGCCGCGAGCCGCACCGCCCGTACGCGGTGCCCGTCCCCGGCGCCGAGCAGCTGCCGGGCGACGATCGCCCGGCGCAGGTGGATGTGGGCGTCGTGCTCCCAGGTGAAGCCGATCCCGCCGAGGATCTGGATGCAGTCCTTGGCGCAGGAGTAGGCGGCGTCGAGGGCGCTCCCGGCGGCGAGCGCGGCCACGAGCGAGCGCACCTCCGGATGCTCGTCCGCCGCCTGGGCGGCGTCCCAGGCCAGGGCCCTGGCCTGTTCGAGGCGTACCAGCATGTCGGCGCACAGGTGCTTGATCCCCTGGAACTGCCCGATGGGGCGGCCGAACTGCTCGCGGACCTTGGCGTACTCGGCGGCGGTGTGCAGTGCCCAGGCGGCGGTGCCGCATGCGTCGGCGGCGAACAGGGCGCAGGCCAGGTCCCGGACGAGGGCCGCGTCGAGGTCGAGGAGGCGGCCGGGTGCCACGGTGACCCCGCGGGCGCGCACCTCGGCGGTGGGCCGGGTCGGGTCGGCGCTGTCGTGCGTACGGATGTACAGCGCGGCGGCGTCCACGGCGAACCAGCACGTGCCGTGCGCGGCTTCGGCGGCGAGCAGGACGAGGTCGGCCTCACCGGCGCCGAGCACCGGGGGCGCGAGCCCGTCGAGCAGGTGCCCGCCGCCCTCGACGGCGACGGCGGTCAGGCTTCCGGGGCCGAGGGCGACGGCTGCGACGCGGGTGCCGTCGGCCAGGGCCGCGGTGAGCGCGTCCGCGCCCGCGCGGTCCAGCAGTACGGAGGCCAGCGCGCTGGGCAGGTAGGGCCCGGGCAGCGCCGCCCGGGCGGCCTCCTCGACGGCGACGGCGAGGTCGAGGAGGGTGCCGCCCTCCAGGTGTGGTGCGAGGAGCCCGGCGGCGGCGAGCCCGTCCCAGTACGCGGGCCGTACGCCGGTCCGCGGCGGGGTCTCCAGCAGTTTGCGCACTTCCTCGGGTGGCACCGCGCGCGCCGCCCAGCCGCGTACGGCCTCGGCCAACTCCCGCTGTTCCTGCGTGATTCCGATGCCCATACGGATCCCTGCCGCCTCTCCGACGCCCCGGCCGGCGCCGGGCGGTCCCCCTGATCGCGGGTCAGAGTAGAACACGTTCCATTCTGACGGAAGGTCAGGTGCGCGGCGGACGGAAGGCGCCGCAGAACCGGCCATGTCCGGAAATCGCTCTAGATCCCTCCGCGCCAAATGACCGAATCTGGGGCGTTGACGCCGACCCCAATTCATTTCAGGAAGGAAATGACCGTGAATTGCATCACGTATGTGGACCTGCACCGGAGCGTCGCCCCGGACATCCAGGCGGAATTGGAGGCGGCCGTCTCGAGCCTCACCCCCGCCTCGGGCAGCGGCGCCGCCAGGAACGCCGTGGGCAAACTCCTCAGGCATCAGAAAATGCGGCATCCCCTCTCGGTGCTCCCGATGATGGTGCACGCCATCGAGACGGGAAATCCCCGACCTGCCGCCCCGCTGGCCGCCGTGCACGTGCTCTGGTGGACCTCGGCCTGCTACCTCGACGACCTCGCCGACGGGCACGGCACGACCGCGTCCGACAGCATGAGCCAGGACGAAGCACTCCTGGCCTCGGTACTCAGCGGCACGGTGCTGCCGATCCGGATCATCCGGTCGCTCCCGGTGCCGCCCGCGGTCCAGGTCGCCCTGACGGCCGAGGTCGCGACGGGCTGGGCTGTGGGCGCCGAGGGCCAGCTGACCGATATCGACGCCGCCGCCGACCTCGCCACCCGGAACTCGGTGATCGAGACCTACCGCGGGAAATCCGGCGGGCCCTACTCGATGGTCACGGCGATGGCGGCGATATTGTCGGGCGCGAGTGACGAAAGAGTCGAACTGTGGCGGGAGTTCGGATACATATTCGGCATCCTGTGGCAGTTGTTCAACGATCAGGAGGACATCCTGACCGGCCGCAATGAAGACCTCCGCAACGGGACGGTCACCTATCTGCTCACGTGCGCCCTCGACGACGCGCCCACACCGCGGGCCCGGGAGGACATCCTGGGCCGGAGCGCGGCGGCGCGCAGCTGCGGGCGGGCGCGCGCGGAGCTCGGCCGCATCCTCCTCGCCCCGGACGTGCTCGACCGGTACGCCGCGGACCTCGACGCCTTCCGAGCCGAGGCCCACCGCCTGCTCACCGCGCTCGGCGGTGACGAGAGCCACCTGCCGGTCATGCGGCACCTCGTGGACCACGCGGCGCGGATGCTCCTGCGGGCACGCCTCGTCCCGGCCGCCGTGTAGGCCCCGTCAGTCGGCGCAGCCGGCGAACACGCCGGGGGCGCAGTTGGTCGGGTAGTTGTCCGCCACGGTGGTGGCGGTCAGCGAGACGGTGCTCGCGTCGTTGAAGATGCCGCCCGGCGCCCCGCCGGCGTAGTTGTTGGTCACCGAGCTGTTCCGCAGGACGAGGGAGGCGCCGGAGATGTTGGAGATACCGCCGCCCGACGCCCCGGTCTCGACGGCCCGGTTGGCGAAGACCGTGGTCCGCTCCAGGGTCAGTGTCGACTGGCGGTTGAGGATGCCGCCGCCCCCGTCGTTGTCCTCGGCCGTGTCGTTGCCCTGGACGAGGGTGTCCGTGACGGTCCCCGTCAGCATGAAGGCGCTGATGCCGCCGCCGTCGAGCCTGGCGGCGTTGTCGGTCACCCGGCTGCCGGTGAGGGTCAGATTGCCGCGCGCCTCCAGCCCGCCGCCGGCGTCCTTCGCGGTGTTGCCGGTGATGGTGGTGTTCGAGATGTTCGCGGTGCCGGAGCTGTAGACGCCACCGCCGTTGTTCGTGGAGATGTTGTGGCTCACGGTGCTGTTGCGGAGGTTGAGCGTGCCGGAGCTGATGATGCCGCCGCCGGCTCCTGAGAGCGCCGAGACGTTCGCGGTCACCGTGACCGAATTGAGGGTGAGCACGCCCTGGTTGGCGATCCCCCCGCCGCCCGCTCCGCCGCTCTCCGACCGGCCGCCGCGGATCGTCAGGTTGTTCAGGGTGAGCCTGCCGTTCGGGGCGGTGACCTCGAAGATCCGGAACCCGGTCGCCGACCGGCGGCGGATGGTGCTGCCGTTGCCCACGATGGTGATGTCGCCGGTCACCTGCGGCAGCCCGTTGCCGGGGTTGTCGGGGGCCGCGAGGGTGTACGTGCAGCCGGGCGCGAGGAAGAGGTGCGCGGGCCCCGCGACGGTGTTGGCCGTGGTGATGGCGCTCGCGAGCGCGGCGGCGGTGCACGGTACGAACTGCTGCGCGCGGGCCTCGGCGGCGGGCAGGGCGACCACGGTGGCGAGGGCGGCCGTGGTGGCGGCGAAGACTCCGAGTCTGAACATGGCGGCCAAAGTACGCACATCGGATAAGCGGACTGCGGGGCGGAAAAGGACGCGCCGGAGGCGGTCCCCCTGAGGGGGGAGCCGCGCCCGCCAGTCGGACGGGCCGCGGGGAGGCGTCCGCCCCGGCCGGCGTGACGCCCGGCACCCGACCCACCGGTAACACCGCAGGCGGCGTACGGCACGATGGACCGCCACACCCGCGTACCCGCCGGAGGAACCCCATGGCCCCCGCCACCCCCAAGCCGGAGACCCTCGCCGCCTTCGAGGCCGCCAAGGGGTTCATGCCCGTACGCGAGGGCCTCGCCCTGTACGAGGCCGCCGCCGCGGCGGCGGCGCTCGGGCTGCCGCTGCTGGAGGTCGGCACGTACTGCGGGCGTTCCACGATCCTGCTGGCCGACGCCGCCCGCGAGGCCGGGGTGGCCGCGATCACGGTCGACCACCACCGGGGCAGCGAGGAGCAGCAGCCTGGCTGGGAGTACCACGACCCGACCGTCGTGGACCCGGAGGTCGGGCTGATGGACACCCTCCCGACCTTCCGCCGCACCCTCCACAAGGCGGGTCTCGAAGACCACGTCATCGCGATCGTGGGCCGCTCCCCGCAGGTCGCGGCGGCCTGGGGCGGCAAGCTGGGCTTCGTCTTCATCGACGGCGGCCACACCGACGAGCACGCCGCCGGCGACTACGAGGGCTGGGCCCCGCACGTCGCCGAGGGCGGGATCCTCGCCATCCACGACGTGTTCCCCGACCCGGCCGACGGCGGCCAGGCCCCGTACCGGATCTACCTCCGCGCCCTGGCCTCCGGCGCCTTCGAGGAGGTCTCGGTCACCGACTCCCTGCGCATCCTGCGCCGCACCGCCCCGGGCGTCTGAGGGCTCCCACCCGGCGGTCACACCCGGCGGACGCACGTATAAGCAGATAAGCGCACCACGCCCCCATATGGCCCACGGTCCGCGCCGACGGCGGGCGGCCGGTCTAGCATCGCGGCGTGCGCTACGACGACAGTCCCCCATCCCCCGAGTCCGCCTCCTCGGTCAGCCCGGAGCGGCGGTGGTTCGCGCGCCGCTCCGGCCTCGCCGTCGGGGCCGCCGTACTCGCCCCGACCCTCCTGGCGGGGTGGGTCCTCGTCCAGCTGACCACCGGGGCGGGGGCGGACGACGCCCGCCCGCCCCGGATCGTGATGCCGGCCGCCTCCCCCACCGTCACCCCGACCCCGAGCGCGAGCGCGAGCGCGAGCGCGACCGCCCCGCAGGCCAAGGGCCCGCTCGCCGGCAAGACCGTGGTCATCGACCCCGGCCACAACACCGGCAACTTCGAACACACCTCCGAGATCGACAAGAAGGTCGACATCGGCACCGCCCGCAAGGAGTGCGACACCACCGGCACCACCACCAACGCCGGTTACAAGGAAGCCGAGTTCACCCTCGACGTGTCCCGCCGGCTGCGCACCGTCCTGGAGGCCAAGGGCCTCAAGGTGGCCCTCACCCACGAGGCGGACCGCGCCTGGGGCCCGTGCATCAACGAACGCGCCCGCATCGGCAACGAGGCCGCCGCCGCCGCCGTGGTCTCGGTCCACGCGGACGGGGTCTCCGAGGGCAGCCGCGGCTACCACGTCATCCTCCCTGCCAAGGTCAAGGGCGGCGCCGCCGACACTGCCAAGATCGTCGGCCCCTCTCGGGACCTCGGCGAACGCATCGGCTCGAACTTCGCCCGGACCACCGGCTCCGCCCCCGCCAACTACCTCGGCAGCGGCACCGGCTTGGTCGTCCGCGACGATCTCGGCGGACTCAATCTCTCGACACAGCCCAAGGTGTTCATCGAATGCGGCAACATGCGTGACGCCAAGGACGCGGCGCTGCTGACGAGTCCGGAGTGGCGGCAGAAGGCCGCCCAGGGCATCGCGGACGGCATCGTCGGCTTCTTGGGCGGGTAGTCCCCCGGGGACAGCCTGCCGCCCCGATCCTCTCGGTTGCCGGGAACCTCCGTACCATGGTCCCGCCCGCCCCGCTCCTGCACGTGCGCGACCGCGGCACCACGAGACGACCGAGACCGAGAAGGACACCTAAGACGTGAACATCCGCTCCCTCACTCGAGGCGACGGCGTGGTGATCGGAGCAGCGGCGCTGCTGTTCATCGCCTCGTTCCTCGATTTCTACTCCGCGACCGGCGTCGACATGCCGAGCGCGTGGGACACCGACGCGTACGGTCTGGCGCTTCCCGCGATCTTCCTGCTCGGCTTCATCGCGGCCGGTCTGCTCATCGCGGGCCGCTTCCAGCCGGAGACCTTCAAGCTCGCGGGCCTGCCGCTGGCCGCGTGGGGGACGGTGCTCGCGGTCGCGGCCGCGTGGTCCTCCCTCTGGTCCCTGATCGTCAGCCCGAGCAGGTTGAACGTCGGCCCCGGCTCCATCATCGCCTTCCTCGCCACCCTCGCACTGGCCGGCGTCGCCGTCGCGGGCGCGAAGATCCCCGCGCTCGCCGGCGGGCTGGTGCCCGAGCCCAAGCCCGTCGCCCCCGCGCCGTACGGGGCCCAGCCCCAGCCCGGCACCGGGTACGGCTACCCGGGCGCCCAGCAGCAGGGCCAGCCGTACGGGTCCGCCCCGCAGCCGGTCCCGCCGTACGGCGGTACCCCGGCTCCGGCCCCGGCTCCGGCCCCGGGTCCCGGTCCTGGTCCGCAGGACTCGGCGCCCGCCCCGGCGGCGGACTTCACCCCGTTCTGGTTCGCGGTCCCGGTGGCCCGCCCCCTCTTCCCCGAGGACGGCTCCCCCACCCCGATCGCCGAGCTCGCGCCGGGCACCTGGTACCTGGCCGTGGACCAGCGCGGCCCGGCCACGCTGATCGCCCAGACCCAGGACGGCCGCCGCGGCGTCCTGAACGACACCTCGGGCATCCAGCGCGGCTGACCCGCCCCCGCTCGGCCGACGGCCCCCCGCCCTTCCGGGCGGGGGGCCGTTGCCCTACAGTCACCTGACGCATCGTCAGATATGGCTGGAGGGGACGTACATGCGCCTCGGACTCGCACTCGGCTACTGGGGCCGCGGCCCCGACCGGACCCACCTCGCCCTCGCCGCCGAGGCCGAGGACCTCGGCTACGACTCGGTGTGGACCGCCGAAGCCTGGGGCTCGGACGCCTTCACCCCGCTCACCTGGATCGCGGCGCACACCTCGCGGATCCGCCTCGGCACCGCCATCGCCCAGATGGCCGCCCGCACCCCCACCGCCACCGCCATGCACGCCCTCACCCTGGACCACCTCTCCGGCGGCCGGATGATGCTCGGCCTGGGACTGTCCGGCCCCCAGGTGGTCGAGGGCTGGTACGGGCGCCCCTTCCCCGCGAGCCCGCTCACCGCCACCCGCGAGTACGTGGACGTCGTCCGCCAGGTGCTGCGCCGCGAGGGGCCCGTCGCGCTCGACGGCCGCTTCCACCAGCACCCGTACCGCGGGGAGGACGGCACCGGCATCGGCAAACCGCTGAGGCCCATCACCCACCCGCTGCGCGCGGACCTGCCGCTCCTGCTGGGCGCCGAGGGCCCGAAGAACATCGCCCAGACCACCCGCATCGCGGACGGCTGGCTCCCCCTCTACTGGTCGCCGACCCGCACCGACGTCTACCGGGCCTCGCTGGCCGACCTCCCCGAGGGCTTCATGATCGCCCCGATGGCCCGGGCGAAGGTCTGCGACGACGTCGCCGAGGGGCTGCTGCCGGTCAAGGCGATGCTCGGCTTCTACATCGGCGGGATGGGCCACGCGGCCCGCAACTTCCACGCGGACCTGATGGCGCGGATGGGCTACGAGGAGGAGGCCCGCCGCATCCAGGAGCTGTTCCTCGCCGGGCGCAGGCAGGAGGCGGTCCTCGCGGTCCCGGACGCGTTCGCCGACGAGATCTCGCTGATCGGACCGCGCGAGCGGATCGCCGAACGCCTCGACCTGTGGCGCAAGGGCCCGGTTACCGACCTCCTGCTGACCGCCCCGGACCCCCATACCCTCCGCGTCCTGGCCGAACTCAACAGCCAATGATTCCGATGCGGAAATCAGATGTGACAGGGACTGACCGAAAGTAGATGATGATCGCCGCCGCTCGTTCTCTGCTTGAAGGAACCCCCTGTTGCGTCCCACTCGTACGACCGTCCTGCTGGCCGCGGGTCTGGTCACCCTTCTCGGGGTTCCGGCCGCCGCCGCGGCCGACACCCCGTCCACGCTCTACGTGAACAACTCCTACCTCCCCAACTGCTCCGACGCCGGACCCGGTTCCGAAGACACTCCGTTCTGCACGATCTCGGCGGCCACCAAGGTCGTGCAGCCCGGCCAGACCGTGCGGGTCATCGCGTCCAAGCCGTACGACGAAGCGGTCACCATCGAGCGCTCCGGGGGGCCGGGCAAGCCCATCTCCATCGTCGCCGGGCCGAACGCCGGCAGCCTCGCCCGGGTCAAGAGCCTCAAGGTCCAGGGTGCCTCCCACGTGGTGGTGCGCGGGCTGAGTTCCTCCGGTGGGATCCAGGTCAGCCGTTCCACCGACGTCGAGCTGGACCGGATCACCAGCTCCTCGACGACCGACCCCGCCTCCGTCGTCATCGGATGGGACAGTGCCGACGTGCGCGTGAGCAGGAGCTACCTGCTCTCCCCCGTCCGGATCGAGGGCGGCTCCCGGGGCACCGTGCTGAGCCGCAACCAGATCCGCGGCGGCATCACGGCGGCGGTCGACGCGGTCTGGGGCCCGGGCACCATCGTCACCAACAACACCCTCTACCTCAGCTGTGATGCGGCCGTCTCCTTCCGCAGCGCTTCCACCGGTTCCGGGGCGTTCAACAACCTGATCTTCACCAGCACCCCCAAGTCGTGCGTCAACCCCGGTCCCCGCAGCGGCATCCTCGTGGGACAGGACTCCGCGACCGGCACCCGCGGCGACTACAACCTGCTGGCCGGCTTCCCGGCGGACGGGGTGGTCCCCTACAAGTGGGCCGAGGTCGTCCACACCACCTCGGCGGCGCTCCAGGCCGCGACCGGCCAGGGCGCGCACGACATCCTGACCCCGACGCCCTCGGACGTCGGCCCGTGGGAGCGCTCCCCCACCGTCGACTCCGGCGACCCGACGGCGCCGGGCGTCCTGCCCACCGACTACAGCGGGTACCCCACGACGGACGACCCGCGGGTGCCCAACACGGGCAAGGACGGCGGGTTCATCGACCGCGGCGCCCACGAGTCCCAGGACGAAGTACGCGGCGTCCAGCTGGAGATCGCCCAGAACTGGGCCCCGGTCGGCACCGCCGTCCAGGTGAAGGCCGTGGCGGACAACAACTGGCCCGGAACGCTCACCTACCGCTACGACTTCGGTGACGGGACGGCTCCGCTCGTCACCACGTCGGCCACCGTCGAGCACGTCTACCAGTCGCCCTGCGCGTGCACGGTCCAGGTGAAGGCGATCACCGCCGCGGGGAAGGAGGCCTTCCGCCAGCAGTCGATCAAGGTGACCCCGGCCTCGCCGCTGGCCACGGCCTTCACCGCGCAGCCGTACCTGCCGAGCGCGAGCGACCCGAACCAGCTCGTGACGCCGCTGTCCGTCCAGGTCGACCCGCAGAGCGCCGCCGCCCCGTGGCCGATCGCGCGGATGGACGTGGACTACGGCGACGGCGCGAAGGACACCGGCATCACGCCGGACCCGGTCCAGCACGCCTACAAGCAGCCCGGCACGTACAAGGTGACCGTGACCCTCACGGACATCAAGGGCGCCACCTCCACCGCCGAGCGGACGGTGCAGGTCGCCTACACCCCGGCCGGCTACGTCGCCGTCCTCCCGTCCCGCGTCCTGGACACCCGTACGACCGGCTCCCCCGTCCAGGGCGGCACCGCCACCCCGATCGACGTTCCCGTCCACTACTACAGCTCCGGCCCCCACCACACGGCCGGCGCGTCCGCCGTGGTCCTGAACGTGACCGTCACCGGCGCCACCGAGGACACCCACCTCAGCGTCTGGCCCTCGGGCCAGCCCCGCCCGGTCACCTCGAACGTCAACGTCAAGGCGGGCGGCACCTCCTCCAACACCGTCACCGTGCCCATCGGCGCCGACGGCAAGATCTCCGCGCAGCTCAACTCCGGCAAGGCCGCGCTCATCGTGGACTACGTCGGCCACTACCAGCCGAACACCGGGCAGCGGTTCACCCCGCTCGCTCCGACCCGAGTCGTCGACACCCGCATCACGGACGGCGCCCTGGCCGGCGGACAGACGCGCTCGGTGAAGGTCGCCGGAGTGAACGGGATCCCCGCCGACGCCACCGCCGTCACCTTCAACCTGACCGGCACCGGCTCCACCGAGAACGCCCACGTCATCGCCTACCCGGACCCGACCAGGCGCCCGGCCACCTCGAATCTCAACCTCGAACCCGGCAAGGACAAGTCGAACCAGGCCATCGTTCCCGTCGGCCCCGACGGCACCATCACCCTCTACACCAACACCGGGTCCACCCACCTCGTCCTCGACGCCGTCGGCTACTACGCGAAGGACGGCAAGGGCCTCTTCACCCCCGCAGTCCCACAGCGCCTCGGCGACACCCGTAGCACCGGCAAGCTCACCCCTGGCGCGACGACCACCGTCACCGGGATCCCGACGGGCGCGATCGCCGCGGCGCTGAACGTCACCGCGACGGACTCCACCGGCCCCGGCTTCCTGACCGTGTTCGGGTACGGAAGCATCCGCCCGGGCGTCAGCAGCCTCAACACCCGCCCCGGTGAAACCGTCCCCAACCACGTCACCACCCCCGCGGCGGACGGCCGCGTCGTCATCGGGAACAGCTTCGGCGGCAGCACCCACGTGATCACCGACCTCCTCGGCTACTTCACCGAGGGCTGATCACACACCGAGCACGTCAGGAGCCCCGGCCACCGCGCACACCGCGGCGGCCGGGGCTCCCGGCGCATCAGGGGGCGGGGGTGTCCGCCGGGCTGTCCGCCGCATCCGGCGGGGGCACCGCCGCCAGCAGTTCCCGCAGGTCCAGCGGCATGACGGCGATCTCGATGGTCCCGGCGTCCGCGCCGGCCCCGCCGGTCTCGCCGGCCTCGCCGGTCCCAGCGGGCCCGTACGTGCAGGCCACGATCCGCGATCCGGGGTTGATGGAGATCCCCTCCCTCACGGACGGCGCCCGCACGCCGGTGGCCTGGCCGCCGGGCAGCGGTACGGGCTCACCCCGGCGGGGCACCCAGCGCGCCCCGCCGGGGCCGGTGAACACCCGGCCCATCCGCCAGCGCCCCGCGCCGGCCGGATGCCGGGCCATGCACGGAATCCCGTCCGGGGTCCCGGCGGCGATCCGCTCACGCCGCTCGCGCCGCTTGCGCCGCAGGAAATCGATCATCCGCCCATTCAAACAGCCCGCGGGCCGGCCGGGCGACACTGCCCGACCGGCCCGCGGTGTACGAAGGCCTATCCGCCGCTCAGCTGGGACAGGCTCGGGACCTTGTCGGTCACCGTGGCGCCGGCGCCCTGGCCCGCGCCCTTGACTCCGGTGATGACGTCCTGGAGCGAGTTCAGGTCGGCGTCGCTCGCACCGCCCTTGCGCAGCTTGGTTCCCAGGCCCTTGAGGGACTCGATGCCCGCCGTCAGCGGGGCCACCGCCTTCGACAGCAGCGGGTCGGCCTTGGCGTTGTCCGCCGCGGCCTTCAGCCGGTTGTACGCGAAGGCGCCCGCGAGGCCCGCCTTGACGAGAGCGAACGTACGGCCCTTGGCGCCCTTCTTGAACTTGCCCGCGCGGTACGGCTTGATGATCCACTGGTACGTCGCCCCGGCCGCGAGCCCCGCGTTGGCGACGAAGCGCGCCTTCGCGAACTTCTGCTTCTCCGCAGTGGTACTGGGCGTGGGCTCGGCGAGGGCCGCGACCTCCGCCGCTTCCGCCGCTCGCCACGCTTCGGGCGCCCCCACCTCGGCGGCCGGCGCCGCCGGCACCGACAGGGCCACGTCCTCGCCCCTGCCGCCCCTGCTGCCGGCTTCGCTGCCGCAGGCGGTGGCGCCGGCGAGCAGCGCACCGGACAGGAGCAGGGCGGTGAAGGCACGGCGGAATCGGGTGGTACCGGGTATGGACACGCTGGGTTTCGACACGGTGGCCTCCGGGGAGTGAGGTGTCTCCCGCAGCGTCACCCGGGCCCCGGCGTTGCGCCACTTGGATGACCCATTCGGGTTTGCTTCACACCGACGGGGCAAGACGCGGTGCATGCGCACACACACCGGAGTACACGCCCGAGGAGGCGTTCAGGCCGGCCGGGTCGTCGCCGCGGTGGCGGACGTGCCGGCCTTCACGATCGGCTTGTGGGTCCTGCTCTATTTCCTCGACGCCAACCGGGGCAACGGCCTGGTGGAGTTCATCCACGACGCCGCCACCTGGCTGGCCGGCTGGTCCTACGACCTGTTCACCTTCGACCGCGAATGGGTCCAGGTGGTGGTGGGCTACGGCGTGGCGGCCGTCGCGTACCTCGTCCTGGGCCACCTCGTCGCGGGCCGGCTCTACCGCCGCTGACCGCGGGCCACGTACGGGCAGGCCGCCTCCGAGGCGGCCTGCCCTGCCCGTATCCCCGTCCGTCTCCGGGCGGACTAGGGGCAGCAGTCGGGCTCCAGTCCGGACGGCAGCTCCAGCCCCCCGAACACCGCCCCGGTGGCCTCGTCCCCGCCCAGCGCGGCCACGGCGAGCAGCAGCGACCCGGCCGTCCAGGTCGTCTGCTCGACCGGCCACACCGCCTTGTCCTCGAAGACGTAGCCCGTCCAGTACATGCCGTTGTCCGCGCGCAGGTGCGTGATGGAGCGCAGGATCTCCAGCGCCCGGTCCGACTCGCCCATCGCCCACAGGGCCAGGGCCAGCTCGCAGGACTCCCCGCCCGTCACCCACGGGTTCGGCAGGACACAGCGCACACCGAGCCCGGGGACCACGAACTCGTCCCAGCGCTCCTCGATACGCGCCTTCGCCTCCGCGCCGCCCAGCGCGCCGCCCAACACCGGGTAGTACCAGTCCATCGAGTACCGGGACTTGTCCAGGAACCGCTCCGGGTGGCGCCGGATCGCGTGCCCGAGGGCCCCCGCCGCCAGCTCCCAGTCCGGCTGCGGCTCCTCTCGGTGCTCGGCGATCGCCAGCGCGCACCGCAGCGCCTGGTGGATCGAGGAGGAGCCGGTGAGCAGCGCGTCCGTCACCGCACTGCCGTCGGCCTCCCGCTTCCAGCCGATCTCACCGCCCGGCTGCTGGAGTCCGAGGACGAACTCGGTCGCCGCGAAGACGACGGGCCACATGCGGTCCAGGAACCGGTCGTCGCCGGTGGCCAGGTAGTGGTGCCAGACCCCGACGGCTATGTACGCGACGAAGTTGCTCTCCCGGCTCGCGTCCTGCGGCTCGGCGGTGTCCACCCCGTCCGGCCGGTCCGCGTACGCCGCGTACCAGGAGCCGTCGGCGTTCTGGTGCCGGGCCAGCCAGTCGTACGCCCGCTCCGCTGCCTCGTGCTCGCCCGCCGCGTCCAGGGCCATCGCGGCCTCGGTGTGGTCCCACGGGTCCAGGTGGTGGCCGCGGAACCACGGGATGGCCCCGTCGGAGCGCTGCGCGGCGAGGATGCCGGCCACTGTCCCGGCGGCCTCCTCGGCGGTCAGCACACCGTCCAGGACCAGGCGTTCGGTGCGCCCGGGCGAGCTCACTTCGCCGCGCCGACGGGAAGGTGCGGCTTCGTCGCGTACGCCACGAAGCTCTTGCCGATGACCGGGTTGAGCGCCTGCTCCGCGAGCCGCGTGGCCAGCGGCTTCTTCATGATGTCCCAGACCAGGAGCTTGTGGTACGCCTTCACCGGCAGCGCCTGGTCGTTGTCGACGCCGAACGCGCACTTGAGCCACCAGTACGGCGAGTGCAGCCCGTGGGCGTGGTGGGTGCCGTACGGCTTGAGGCCGGCGGCCTCCATCTTCCCCAGCAGCTCGTCCGCCTTGTAGATGCGGATGTGGCCGCCCTCGACCTCGTGGTACGCGTCGCTGAGCGCCCAGCAGATCTTCTCCGGGCCGTAGCGCGGGACGGTGATGGCGATGCGGCCGCCGGGCTTGAGGACCCGGACCATCTCGGCGAGCACGCCCTTGTCGTCGGGAATGTGCTCCATCACCTCGGAGATGATGACGACGTCGAAGGACTCGTCGGGGAAGGGCAGGGCCAGCGCGTCGCCCTCCATGGCGGTGGCGGTGGCGCCGGCCGGAGCCTCGCCAGCCTCCTTCATGGCGGCGAACCACTTGGCGACCTCGCGGATCTCCTCGCCGTTGCGGTCGACTGCGACCACCTGGGCGCCGCGCCGGTAGCACTCGAAGGCGTGCCGGCCGGCGCCGCAGCCCAGATCGAGCACACGGTCGCCTGCGGCGAGCGGGAACCGGGAGAAATCGACGGTCAGCACGGGGTCCTGCCTTCGCGGTCGCGGGGGTGTTCGGGGGTGGTGTGGAAAAGGCGGAAGGTCACCGCGCGCGGCGGCTGCGGGCGGCCTGCTCGACGGCGGCGCGGTAGTGCGCGGCGGTGCCCTCGGCGGCTCTGGCCCACGTGAACCGGGACAGCACCCGCTCGCGCCCTGCGGCGCCGAGGCGGGCCCGCAGCTGTGCGTCGCCCAGCAGCCGGCCCAGCGCGGCGGCCAGCTCGCCCGCGTCGCCGGGCGGCACCGCGAGGCAGGTCTCGCCGTCCGGGCCCGCGACCTCGGGAATCGCACCGCCGGTGGTGGCCACCAGCGGGGTGCCGGTGGCCATGGCCTCGGCGGCGGGCAGCGAGAAGCCCTCGTACAGCGAGGGCACGCAGGAGACCTGCGCGCTACGCACCAGGTCGACGAGCTCGGCGTCGGTGATGCCCTTGACGAAGCGGACCGCGTCCTGGAGCCCGTACGTCTCGATCGCGCGGGCGACCGGGCCCCGCTCGGCGCGCTTGCCGACGACGACGAGGTGCGCCTCGGGCTGCTCGGTGCGCAGCTTCGCGAGCGCCTCGACGAGGTGTACGAGGCCCTTGAGCGGGACGTCGGCGCTGGAGGTGGTGACGATCCGCCCGGGCACCTCGGCGACGGAGGCGTCGGGCGACCACAGGTCGGTGTCGGCGCCGATGTGGACGACGTGGATGCGCTCGTCGCGCACGCCCAGGTGCTCGGCGATCTCCTGCTTGGAGGAGCCGGAGACGGTCAGCACGGAGGGCAGCCGGCGGGCGACGCGCCCCTGCATGCGCGTGAAGCCGTACCAGCGCCGCACGGAGGCCCGCTTGCGGCGGTCCTTGGCGGCGGCCAGGTCCAGCTTGCGGTCGACGGTGATGGGGTGGTGGATGGTGGTGACCAGCGGGGCGCCGAGGTCGGCGAGCAGTCCGTAGCCGAGCGTCTGGTTGTCGTGGATGACGTCGAACTCGCCGGCGCGGGCGGCGAGATGGCGCCGGGCCCGGAGCGAGAAGGTCAGCGGCTCGGGGAATCCGCCGGTCCACATGGTGGCGACCTCTACCGCGTCGATCCAGTCCCGGTACTCGTCGCGCTTCGGCGTGCGGAAGGGGTCGGGGTGCCGGTACAGGTCCAGGCTCGGCAGTTCGGTGAGCGTGGCGCCGGTGTCGAGGACCGGGTACGGCTGCGCGCCGATGACCTCGACGGAGTGCCCCAGCCTCACGAGCTCCCGCGAGAGGTGCCGGACGTAGACGCCCTGGCCGCCGCAGAACGGGTTCCCCTTATAGGTGAGGAGTGCGATGCGCAACGGGCGGTCGCCGTCGGTGGCGGAACCCACGAAAGGGCTCGTCACCATGGCCTCAGCGGTCACTCTCGGCCCCCTTCTCCCTGCACTTTCGCCGGAGCGTAACCGCTCGCATAATGTAGAACAAGTTTCAGACTTGATCCGTCGAAGACCATTGAATCTACCGGCCGGAAACCACACCGTAAGAGGCGGAGCAGGTGATTCGCGCCACGGCTCGGACGCCTGAGATGCTGGCTGCCGATCACGACGCGAACAGCCCGGAATTCAGCACCGCAACGACACGGAACGCCATGGAACGGGACAGATGACAGCGGACGCGAAAGCCGTCGCCATGACGGCGTCCCCTCCCCTGACGGAGCGCCAGGAGGCGCGCCGCCGCCGAATCCTGCACGCCAGCGCGCAGCTGGCCAGCCGGGGCGGCTTCGACGCCGTCCAGATGCGGGAGGTCGCGGAGGCGGCCGGGGTCGCGCTGGGCACCCTGTACCGGTACTTCCCGTCGAAGGTGCACCTGCTCGTCGCCACCATGCAGGACCAGCTCCAGCACATGCACACGACGCTCCGCAAACGGCCCCCGGCGGGCGAGGACCCGGCGGCCCGGGTCGCGGAGACGCTGATGCGGGCCTTCCGCGCCCTGCAGCGGGAACCGCACCTCGCCGACGCGATGGTCCGCGCACTGACGTTCGCGGACCGCAGCGTGAGCCCCGAGGTGGACACGGTGTCCCGGCTGACCACGGCGATCATCCTGGACGCGATGGGCCTGGACGCCCCGCCGACGGCGGAGCAGCTCTCGGCGGTCCGGGTGATCGAGCACACCTGGCACTCGGCGCTGATCACCTGGCTCTCGGGCCGCGCCTCGATCGCCCAGGTCAAGATCGACATCGAAACGGTCTGCCGCCTGATCACACTGACGGCACCGACCAAGGATTCGGCCTGAACGAAGCGGCGGGGAAGGGGCGGGGCGGGGGCTTCGGGGGCGGGGTCCGCGTGCTCGGGGTCGGAGAGGTCGGCCGGGGCGTCGGGGTCGGGGCCCCCTCATTGGGGTCGGGCGAGCCGGTCGGGGTGTCGGGGGCGGGTCTGCGTGCTCGGGGTCGGGAGAGGCGGGTCGGGACTTCGGGGTCGGTGTCCCGGTCGGCCGGGGTGTCGGGGGCGGGGTCTGCCGGCTCGGGTCGGAGAGGTCGACCGGGATGCCCGGGGTCGGGCCCCTGTCGTTCGGGGTCGGTGGTGTGTCCGGGGGCGTCCCGTCAGTCCACTGTCCTTCCGTGTCGGGTCGGTCCGTCAAGGGCGCTCACTTCGTTCGCGTCGCTTCGCGATGGCCTTCGGCCACCCTTGACCGACCGCCCCGCCCCGGAATGCCATAAGACTGCCGGGAAGCCCCCGAAGGAATGGCCGGGAGGTTTACCGACCAGGAGCGGCCGAGTCAGAGACCTTGACCGGCGTCCCCTGTCCATCCGCACCCCACTCCCGGGGACCACCGAGCCCGGCCGGTGACGGGGGCGCGGGGAGAGCCAACCCGCACCGGACAGTGATGAGATGACGATGTAGGCCCCAGGACGCGGCGGATCGCTACGCGCTTCTCCCGGCTTGGCGTCCGACGACCGCCTGGGGCTGGACATAGGCCGCCCACGACCGGCACGGAGGCCCCTTGGCCTGCGACAGCAGGCGGTTTATCCCTTTTGGCAGCCAATCGGGACCCACAAGCGGCCTTGCCGGAGTGGGAGGTCGAGAAATCCGGCATCACACTCCCTCACACCCCCTTTTCGCCCCCTCTCGCCCTCTTTTCGGGCCCTCTCGCCATTCTTTTCGGCCCAAAGAGCGTCCAGACAGCCCGCAGACGCCCGAAAACCTGGCCACGGACGTCCTCTGGCGGCCCCCAACGACGTGCAGACGCCGGAAGACCGCCCACCTGCGCCGCGTGGGCGGCTTATGTCCAGCCCCGGACGGTCGCCGGACGCTATACCCAGAGAAGTGCGTAGCGATCCGCCGCGAACTGGGGCCCCATCGTCATCTCATCGCCGTCTGGTGCAGGTTGGCCCTCCCCGCGCCCCCGTCACCGGCCGGGCTTGGTGGTTCTGGTGGGCGGGGTGCGGATGGACAGGGGGCGCCGGCCGGCATCGCTGAGGGGCGCCTATCGGAACGTGAACCTCCCGGCCATTCCTTCGGGGGCTTCCCGGCAGTCTTATGGCATTCCGGGGCGGGGCGGTCAGTCAAGGGTGGCCGAAGGCCATCGCGAAGCGACGCGAACGAAGTGAGCGCCCTTGACGGACCGACCCGACACGGAAGGACAGTGGACTGACGGGACGCCCCCGGACCCTTCACCGACCCCGGCCAGGGACGGTTCCGCCGCTCCCACACCCCCGCCCCGCGGCTCACGCGGGCGTCGACCCCGACGCCTCGTTCTCGCTGAACAGCTCTTCGCAGGCGGCATCGTTGTGGAGGGCCTGGAGGGAGAGGCCGGACTTGGCGTTGACGAGTACCAGCTCCCAGGATCCGTTGGTCATCATCAGACCGTACGGGCGGTCCCGGTGGGCGGTGGTCGTCCAGCCGCGGCCGGCCAGGCCCACGACCACGTCGCGCAGCACCTGCGGGTCGATCCAGTTGCGGCTGTACCAGCCCACCGCGCAGCCGGCCGCGCGGCCGAACTCCTCCTCGCGGTCGGCCTGCGGCACGCCCAGCGCCCCCGCGCCCGAGGCGGTGAGGACGGCCTCGAACTGCGAGTCCACCATCTCCCGCGACGGGTCCGCTCCCGCGGGCGCGGCGGCGGAGGCCGACTGCGCATCCTTGACCCAGCCGTTGCCCGCGTCCTCGCCGACGTCCGAATCACTCAGGCCCGCGGCCACCAGTACCCCGGTCGCCGCGACCAGCCCGACCGCCCACTTGGTCCTGCTCATGTCGTTCCCCCTGCGATCCCCCGCGAGGACCCCGGGCAGGATCGCCCGGTGGCCTCGCAGGAGTGTCGCACTCCGCCGTGCGCGGCTCCGAGCAGGGAAGAGAAGGGAAGGGCAGAGCACGGAAGGTCAGGGCAGGGGCTATTCCTCCGGCGGGAACACCGCCTCCCCCGTTCCCGCCAGCGTGATCAGGATCGCCTCCACCGGGCAGCCCTCCGCCGCCGTCAGGATCGGCTCGTTCGCGTCCGTCTCCGGATTCCGCGGATGCGACTGGCGCGCCGAGTCCAGCGCGAAGCCCTCCGGCGCGTGGTTCACGCACATCCCCGAGCCGATGCAGACCCCCCGGTCCACCTCCACCACCCAGCGGTCACCCATGGCGCTCACGCACCCGCCGTGTAGCCCGCCGGCAGGTGGATCATCTTGTGCTCCAGGTACTCGCTCAGCCCCTCGGGCCCGAACTCCCTGCCCACACCGCTGTTCTTGTAGCCGCCGAACGGCCCCAGCATGTCCAGGCTGAAGGTGTTCACGTTGAAGGTGCCCGTCCGCACCTGCCGGGCGAAGTCGATGCCGTGCTCGACGTCCCCCGTCCAGACGCTGCCGCTCAGGCCGAACTCCGAGTCGTTGGCGACCCGTACCGCCTCCGCCTCGTCCCCGTACGGGATCAGACAGACGACCGGTCCGAAGATCTCCTCGCGGGCGATCCGCATCGAGTTGTCCACGTCCCCGAAGAGCGTCGGCTCCACGTACCAGCCCCGCTCCAGCCCCGCCGGGCGGCCGCCGCCCGCCAGGACCTTCGCGCCCTCCTCCTGCCCGATCCGGATGTAGTCCAGCGACCGCTGCTGCTGCCGCCGGGCCACCAGCGGCCCGAGCTGCGTCGCCGGGTCCAGCGGGTCGCCGACCACCAGCGCGCCGGCCGCGGCCGCGAGCGCCTCGGCGACCTCCTCGTACCGGCTGCGCGGCGCGAGCACCCGGGTCTGGGCCACACAGGCCTGCCCGTTGTTCATCCAGGCCGCCGGGACGATCCCGGCGATGGTCGATTCGAGGTCGGCGTCCGGCAGGATCACGGCGGCGGACTTGCCGCCGAGTTCGAGCGTGACCCGGGTCAGGTTGCGGGCGGCGACCTCCATCACGCGCTTGCCGGCCGCGACCGACCCGGTGAAGGCCACCTTGTCGACGCCGGGGTGGCCGACCAGGTACTCGCTGACCTCCCGGTCGGCGGGCAGGATCGACAGGACGCCCTCCGGCAGCCCGGCCTCGCGGGCGATGTCGGCGAGGATGTACGAGTCCAGCGGCGACTCGGGAGACGGCTTCAGGATCACCGTCGACCCCGTCAGCAGCGCGGGCGCGAGCTTCGCGGCGGCCACGAACTGCGGCACGTTCCACGGGATGACGGCCGCGACCACGCCCACCGGCTCCCGGCGCACCAGGATCGGCCCGAGCGCCCCCTGGCGGTGCTCCTCGTACGGGTAGGCGCGCGCCACCTGGATCGCGGCGTCGTAGACCATCATCGGGCCGAGCGCCTGCGCGAGGACGCTCCAGGAGTACGGGGACCCGTTCTGGGAGCTGATCGACCGGGCGATCTCCTCGTGCCGGACGGCGATCGCGTCCTTGATCCGGGTGACGACGGCGATCCGCTCGTCCAGGGACATCCGGGGCCAGGGCCCCTCGTCGAAGGCCTTGCGCGCGACCGCGACGGCGCGGTCCACGTCCGCGCGGGAGGCGTGCGGGACGCTGCCGATGACCTGCTCGGTGTGGGGGGAGACGATCTCGATCGTGTCGGTGCCCAGCGGATCCGTCCACTCCCCGCCGATGAACAGGTGTCCGTGTTCCACGAGCTCGGTCATGGCTGCTGCCTCCTGCGGCTTGGCGTTCCCGAACTGATACCAGTTCTAGTTCCAGGAGTCCACGGTCAGGACGGAACAGCCCGGAAGATCCAACAAGGGGTTGCGACTAGTCAGAACCGGCTACAGATGGTCGACTTGGGCGACTACTGCAACACGTTCTCGTGAGAGTGAGCCGGGCGGCGCAGACGCGGCCGGGCGCAGCGCAGACAGGGAGCCCTCATGCCGCAGGACACGCCGCCGCAGGACACGGCACCACAGGCCGCACCGCCCACCGAACCCGGGGCCACGCCCTCCGTCACCCCGGCCGTCACCCCGGCCGTCACCCCGCACGTCACCGACCACGGCGGCGGCGTGCGCGGCATCAAGGTCCCGATTCCCGACAACCCGCTCGGCCACACCCTCGTCCACGTGCTCGACACCGACCGCGGCCCCGTCCTCGTCGACACCGGCTGGGACGACCCGGAGTCCTGGGACACCCTCGTCTCCGGGCTCGGCGCCCTCGGCATCGCCGTCGCCGACGTCCACGGCGTGGTCATCACCCACCACCACCCCGACCACCACGGCCTGTCCGGCCGGGTCCGCGAGGCCTCCGGGGCCTGGATCGCCATGCACGCCGCCGACACCGAGGTCGTCGTACGGACCCGCTCCGCCGAGCCCGGCGTGTGGTTCGACTACATGAGCGAGAAGCTGGCCGCCGCCGGAGCCCCCGAGGAGCACCTCGCCCCCCTGCGGGCCGCCCGCACGAGCGGCCGCCTGCGCACCCTGCCCGGGCTGCGGGCCGCCGTCCCCGACCGGGAGATCGTCCCCGGCGAGCTGCTCCCCCTCGCCGGGCGCCGCCTGCGCGCCATCTGGACCCCCGGACACACCCCCGGCCACGTCTGCCTGCACCTGGAGGAGCAGCACCCGGCGAACCTCCCCGGCAACGGCCGCCTCTTCTCCGGGGACCACCTGCTGCCCGGGATCTCCCCGCACATCGGCCTCTACGAGGCCCCGGAGGACACCCGGGTCACCGACCCCCTCGGCGACTACCTCGACTCCCTCGAACGCATCGGCCGCCTCGACCCGGCCGAGGTGCTCCCGGCGCACCAGCACGCCTTCACCGACGCCCCGGCCCGCGTACGCGAACTGCTGCGCCACCACGAGGAGCGGCTGACCGGCCTGTGGGAGCTGCTGGCCGAGCCGCTGACCCCGTGGGGGCTGGCGGAGCGCATGGAGTGGAACCGGCCCTGGGAGCAGATCCCGTACGGCTCCCGCAACATCGCCGTCTCGGAAGCCGAAGCCCATCTGCGGCGGCTGGTGAAGCAGGACCGGGCGGAGGCGGTCCCCGGCACCGACCCGGTCACGTACCGCGCGCTGTGACGGCGGCGGGCCCTCCGGTAAGGGGCGCCGCCCGCCGACGCCACCCTTCCGGGCTACTACGGGCCGGTACAGTGAACCCGTCGTCCACCCTTCCGTACGGGGGGAAGCCGGTGCGATTCCGGCGCTGACCCGCAACCGTGACCCGCCCCGGCCCCTGCCGGGCGGGGAGCCGGACTGCCCCGTACGCGAGGTGCGCGGCTCGCGCCGCCGGAGCCCCCGGCGGCCGGCACCGTCGAGGTATACGGAGCCGGAGCCCGGTGCCCCGTGCGGGCCTGCTCTCCTGCTCCCCAGCACGAGAGGCACCCGCCCCCATGAACGTCCGACGCAGCGCCGCCGCGCTCGCCGCCTCCGCCGTGCTCTGCGCGGGCGCCGCCCCCGCAGCCCTCGCCGCGCCCTCCCCCTCCACCCCGCCGGCCCCGGTGATCCCGTCCGGGCTGTTCGGCAAGAAGGACCCGACGTACGACGGCGTATGGCGGCAGTCCTTCGCGCTGCTGGCCCAGCAGACGGTGGGCGTGAAGCCCGCCGTGGAAGCCGTCGACTGGCTCGCCGGCCAGCAGTGCGCGAACGGCGGCTTCGCCTCCTTCCGCGCGGACGCGGCCGCGGCCTGCGACGACAAGACGATGTTCGACACGAACGCCACCGCGGTGGCCGTGCAGGCGCTGAAGGCGCTGGGCGGCCGGGACGCGGCGGTGAAGAAGGGCGTGGACTGGCTGAAGTCCGTCCAGAACGAGGACGGCGGCTGGGCCTTCGTCCCCGGCACCCCGAGCGAGGGCAACTCCACGTCCATCGTCATCAGCGCGCTGGCGGTGGCGGGCGAGAAGCCGGCCGAGGTGAAGTCGAAGGCGGGCAAGTCCGCGTACGAGGGCCTGCTCGCCTTCCAGCTGGGCTGCGCCGCGGAGCCGGCCGCCGACCGGGGCGCCTTCGGGTACCAGCCGGCGCCGGACGGCAAGCTCCCGGCCAACGCCGACGCCACGGCCGCCGCCGTCCTGGCCGGCCTGGGCCAGGGCTCGGTCGTGTCCCCCTCCGCCACGGACACCCCCGCGACCGCGCCGGCCTGCCCCGCGGGCGCCGCCGACCCGGCGGCCGCGGCGCAGGGCGCGGCCGGCTACCTGGCCGAGACCCTGAAGAAGGACGGCCACCTCACGGCCGTCACCCCGGGCGCGGACCAGCCGACCCCGGACACCGGCAACACCGCCGACGCGGTGATCGCCCTGGCCGCGGCCGGGCACAAGCAGTCGGCGGCGGCCGCGCTGGAGTGGCTGAAGACGAACTCGGCGGAGTGGGCCAAGGACAGCCCGGCGGCCCTCGGCACCCTGGTCCTGGCCGCGCACGCGACCGGCACGGACCCGAAGTCGTTCGGCGGCACGGACCTGGTGACGGCCCTGAACGCGACGGGTCCGGTCTCGCAGACGTCCGAGGCGGCGGAGTCCAAGACGAAGAAGTCCGACTCGAAGGACGACTCGAACATCTGGTGGATCGTCGGCGCGGGTCTGGCGGCCGGCATGGGCATCGGCGTCCTGCTGAGCGGCCGCCGGAAGAAGAACCAGCTCTGATGCGTCGCCGTCTGCGCCACCGCAGCCCGACCCCGCTGGTCCTCGCGTTCGGCATCCTCCTCACCCTCCTGGCGTCCTCCCCTGCCCTGGCGGCGGGCTACCGCTACTGGTCGTTCTGGGAGGGCGCGGGGGGCCAGTGGCAGTACGCCACGCAGGGCCCCTCGACGGCCCGCCCGGCGGACGGCTCGGCCCTGGGCTTCCGCTTCGCGGTGAGCCGGGACGCGGCGGCCGAGGCGGCGAAGCCGCGCGCGGCGGCCGATTTCGCGGCGGTCTGCGCGTCCACTCCGGCCGTGGAGGGCCGCAAGCGGATCGCGGTGGTCGTCGACTTCGGCGTCCAGGCGGACGCCCCGGCGGGCGACGCCCCGCCGCAGGACACCCCGCGCACGGCCTGCGCACAGGTCGCCCCGGACGCCACGGCGGCCGAGGCCCTGGCGGAGGCCGCCAAGCCCCTCCGCTACAACAGCGCGGCGCTGCTGTGCGCGGTGTCGGGCTACCCGAAGCAGGGCTGCGGCGAACCGATCGCGGACGCGGAAGAAAAGCCGGGTCCGAAGCCGAGTGCGAAGCCGGAGCCGTCGGCGCAGTCGGAGTCCGAGGGCGGCGGCCCGTCCACGGGCCTGCTGGCCGGCCTGGCGGCGGTGGCCGCCCTGGCGGCAGCCGCGGTCTGGCAATCCCGCCGCCGCCGATGACACCCCCCACCGCCCCCGACGACCCTGCCCGCCCCGACCCGGCCGGCTCCCCCCGCCCGGCGGAGCCGGCTGACGCGGCGGTGGCCGGTGTGGGCCGGGTCGTGGGCGTCACCGCGGCAGGCGGGGAGAGTGGCGGTCCGCGGACGACCGGGGGTGGCGCGGGTACGGCCAGGACCCGCCGGCCCGCGGACGAAGGCGTGACGCCGGGCGGGCCCGGGCGGGCCGGGGCGGGTGGTCCCGGGTCGGGGCCGACGTACAAGACGAGCAGGGTGCGCCGGCTGGCGGCTCCGCAGGCCCGTCGGGGCAACGCCCTGCACGCGGGGGCGTGGTGGCTCTGGGCGCTCGGGCTCGCCACCGCGGCCTCGCGCACCACCAATCCGCTGCTCCTCGGCCTGATCGTCGGCGTGGCCGGCTACGTCGTGGCCGCCCGCCGGACCTCCGCCCCCTGGGCCCGTTCGTACAGCGCGTTCCTCAAGCTCGGCCTCTTCGTCATCGGGCTGCGGCTCGTGTTCTCGGTGCTGCTCGGCTCCCCGATCCCCGGCGCGCACGTCCTGTTCACGCTCCCCGAGGTGCCGCTGCCCGCCTGGGCGGCCCAGGGGATCCGCCTCGGCGGCCGCGTCACCGCCGAGCAGCTCGTCTTCGCCTTCTACGACGGCGCCAAGCTGGCCGCCCTCCTCGTCTGCGTCGGCGCCGCCAACGCCCTCGCCAACCCGGCCCGGTTGCTGAAGTCCCTCCCGGCCGCCCTCTACGAGGCCGGCGTCGCCGTCGTCGTCGCCATGACCTTCGCGCCGAACATGGTCGCCGACGTAGCCCGCCTGCGGACCGCCCGCCGCCTGCGCGGCCGCCCCACCGGCGGCGTCAAGGCCATCCTCCAGATCGGCCTGCCCGTCCTGGAGGGCGCGCTGGAGCGCTCGGTCGCCGTCGCCGCCTCGATGGACGCGCGCGGCTACGGCCGTACCGCGCAGGTCCCGCCCGCCGTCCGGCACACCACCAACGTCCTCACCCTCGGCGGCCTGCTCGGCATGTGCGCCGGCACGTACGGACTGCTCGCCGCCGAGGGCGCCGCGTACGGGCTGCCGGTCCTCGTGATCGGCCTCGGCCTGGCGCTCGCGGGCCTGCGTCTGGGCGGGCGGCGCAGCATCCGCACCCGCTACCGGCCCGACCGCTGGGGGTGGCGCGCGTGGCTGGTCGCCGGGTCGGGCGCGGCCGTCGCCGCCGTCCTGATCCGGGCCGGGTCCGTCGACCCGGGCGCCCTGCAGCCCGGCGTCGTCCCCCTGGTCGCCCCGACGCTCCCGCTGTGGCCGGCTGCCGGGATCCTGATCGGCCTGCTCCCGGCGTTCGTGGCGCCCGTACCGTCCACCGCACTTCCGAGGGAGACACCCCAGTGATCCGCTTCGAGCAGGTGTCGGTCACGTACGACGGCGCCGCGCAGCCCACCCTCCGCGATGCCGATCTGGTGATCCCGGAGGGCGAGCTCACGCTCCTGGTCGGCCCGTCGGGCGTCGGCAAGTCCACCCTCCTCGGTGCCGTCTGCGGCCTGGTCCCGCATTTCACCGGGGGCACGCTGCGGGGCCGCGTCACCGTCGCCGGGCGCGACACCCGCACCCACAAGCCGCGCGAGCTCGCCGATGTCGTGGGCACGGTCGGCCAGGACCCGCTCGCCCATTTCGTGACGGACGTGGTCGAGGACGAGCTGGCGTACGGCATGGAGTCCCTGGGGCTGGCGCCGGCCGTCATGCGCCGCCGGGTCGAGGAGACCCTGGACCTGCTCGGCCTGAACGAACTGCGCGACCGCCCCATCTCCACCCTCTCCGGCGGCCAGCAGCAGCGGGTCGCGATCGGCTCGGTCCTGACCCCGCATCCGAAGGTCCTGGTCCTGGACGAGCCCACCTCGGCTCTGGACCCGGCCGCCGCCGAGGAGGTGCTCGCGGTCCTCCAGCGCCTGGTGCACGACCTGGGCACGACGGTCCTGCTGGCGGAACACCGTCTGGAGCGGGTGGTCCAGTACGCGGACCAGGTCCTCCTCCTCCCGTCCCCGGGCGCGGCCCCGGTTCTCGGCAGCCCGTCCTCGATCATGGCCGTCTCCCCGGTCCACCCGCCGGTGGTGGCCCTGGGCCGCCTGGCGGGCTGGTCCCCCCTCCCCCTCTCGGTCCGCGACGCCCGCCGCCGATCGGCTCCGCTCCTGTCCCGCCTGCCCCTCGCACCGTCCGGCGCCGCGTCCCAGCCGGCGTTCCAGGCGCGGGGGGCCGGCGGCAGCACCCCCGCCGCCCCCTCCCCCCGGCCCGCCCCGGCCCCGCCACACCATCCGGCCCCGCCGGCGCTTGAGGCGCGGGGTGGGGAAGAAGTCCCGCGCAGCGGCCGCCGCCCCGGCCCCGGCCGCCTGGCCCGTCTGCTCCGCCGGAGCGAGCCGACCCCCGGCACCGGCAGCAGCGGCAGCAGCGGCGGCGCCCCTGAGCCCGTGGCCCAGGTCACCGCCCTCTCGCTGCGCCGCGGCCGCGCCGAAGTCCTCCACGGCATCGACCTCTCCGTCGCGCCCGGCGAGACCATCGCCCTCATGGGCCGCAACGGCGCCGGCAAGTCCACCCTCCTCGCCACCCTCATCGGCACGCTCGCCCCCACCACCGGCACCGTGACCGTCCGCGGCCGCACCCCCCACCGCACCGCCCCGCAGGAGATGGTCCGCCGCGCCGGCCTCGTCCCGCAGGAGCCCCGTGACCTCCTCTACGCCGACACCGTGGCCGCCGAGTGCTCCGCCGCCGACTCCGACGCCGGCGCGGCCCCCGGCACCTGCCGGGATCTCGTCTCCGCCCTGCTCCCCGACGTCCCCGACGACACCCACCCCCGGGACCTCTCGGAGGGCCAGCGCCTGGCCCTGGCCCTGGCGCTCGTACTCACCGGCCGGCCCGCCCTGCTCCTGCTCGACGAGCCGACCCGCGGTCTGGACTACGCGGCCAAGGCCCGTCTGATCGAGATCCTGCGGGCGCTGGCCGCCGACGGGCACGCCATCGTCCTCGCCACCCACGACGTGGAACTCGCCGCCGAGCTGGCCCACCGGGTCGTGATCCTGGCCGGCGGCGAGATCGTCGCGGACGGCCCGACCGCCGAGGTCGTCGTATCGTCCCCGGCCTTCGCACCGCAGGTGGCCAAGATCCTGGCGCCGGCCCCCTGGCTCACGGTGACCCAGGTGGCAAAGGCCCTGGCCGAGCCCCAAGCCGAAGGCGAGCCCCGAGCCGGAGCCGACCCCCAAGCCGAAGGCGAGCCCCGAGCCGGAGCCGACCCGCAAGCCGAGGGCGAGGCCACGCGATGACCCCGACCCACCCCGCCCGCCCCTTCCGCATCGGCCCCCGCGCCGCCGCCGCGCTGCTCCTCGTCACCCTCATCGGCATCGCGGCCTTCGGATGGCCCCTCCTCGCCGACCGCCAGTCCGGGCTCGCCCACTCCCAGGACGCCCCCTGGCTCTTCGCGGGGCTGCTCCCCCTCCTCGTCGCCGTGGTCGTCGCGACCATCGCCGACCAGGGCATGGACGCCAAGGCGGTGGCGATGCTCGGCGTGCTCGCCGCGGTCGGGGCGGCCCTGCGGCCCCTGGGCGCGGGCACGGCCGGCCTGGAGCCGATGTTCTTCCTGATGGTGCTCAGCGGCCGCGTCCTCGGCCCCGGCTTCGGCTTCGTACTCGGCTCGGTCACGATGTTCGCCTCCGCCCTGCTCACGGGCGGGGTCGGGCCGTGGATGCCGTTCCAGATGCTGGCGATGGGCTGGTTCTCGCTGGGCGCCGGGCTGCTGCCCGGCGCGATGGAGGTCCCCCCTGCTCGAGCGAAGCCGAGAGCTTGGGGGAGGCTCCGGGGCCGGGCGGAGTTGCTGATGCTGGCGGCGTACGGGTTCGCCGGCTCGTTCGCGTACGGAACGATCATGAACCTGCAGGGCTGGGTGCTCCTGCAGGGCATGGGCCAGGGCATCTCGTTCCACCCGGGGGATCCGGTCCCCGCGAATCTGTCGCGCTTCGCCGCGTACTGCGTGGCGACCTCGCTGGGCTGGGACCTGGGCCGGGCCGTGCTGACCGTCGTACTGACCCTCGCGATCGGCGGCACGCTGCTGAAGGCGTTGCGGCGGGCGGTGCGGAAAGCGGCGTTCGAGGCGCCCGTTTCCTTCGGTTCGGGTTGAAAGTGGCCCGGCCCACACACCATCTCGTGTAGCGAACCACCACACAAAGTGAGATTCCGGGCGCCGCCCGGTGACCCGCCCCACAGGACCCACGTCACATACGACACGAACTAGTAGGCCCCACCACCCCCCGCCCACCCGAAAACCCCACCCCCACCAGCACGAACGCCTGCGGAACAGCCCCGGGGCGGACGGCCCCCCGCTGCGAGGACGGCTAGTACCAGGGGCCGTTGCCATGACCCCACCGGCCTGGCTAACTGGTGTTGTCGCCACGGCAGCGGGCCTTCGCCCCCCGCCCGACGAACCCCTCTCCACCGCGTGAGTGGCTCACGCATGCCTTCGGCATGCGGCGACCGTCTCTGTCCCCGTCGGAAGGTTCATCCGTGTCCCACATCATCCGCCGCATCGCCGCCTCCAAGAAGACCCTCGCCGGCTCCATCGTCGCCCTGGGCGTCGCCGGCTCCATGCTCGCCACGGTCCCCGCCCAGGCGGCCCCCACGAGCGCCAAGGCGATCGCCCAGCAGATGATCAAGGACCCGGCGCAGTTCGCGGCCTTCAACAACATCGTTTCCCGCGAGAGCGGCTGGAACCACACCGCCACGAACGCCTCCTCCGGCGCCTACGGCCTGGTCCAGGCCCTCCCCGCCTCGAAGATGGCCTCCGCCGGCGCCGACTGGAAGACCAACCCCGCCACCCAGATCAAGTGGGGCCTGGACTACATGAACTCCCGCTACGGCAGCCCCGTCGGCGCCTGGAACTTCTGGCAGACCCACCACTGGTACTAAGCCACCAGTGACCGCCTGACGGCGCGAGCAGACGGCACGAGCAGTGCGAAGGCCCCGGTGGCCGGACCTCCCCAGGTCCGGCCACCGGGGCCTTCTGTTTCCCATCCCACTGGGTCCGTGCGGCCGGCGGCGCCTGCCTGGCACCGCCCAGCGCCGCCTACAGCCGCTGGATGATCGTCCCGGTCGCCAGCGCGCCGCCCGCGCACATGGTGATCAGCGCGAATTCCTTGTCGCGCCGCTCCAGCTCGTGCAGCGCGGTGGTGATCAGCCGGGCGCCGGTCGCACCGACGGGGTGGCCGAGCGCGATGCCGCCGCCGTTGACGTTGACCTTCTCCAGGTCCTGTTCGAAGACCTGGGTCCAGCTGAGGACGACGGAGGCGAACGCCTCGTTGATCTCGACCAGGTCGATGTCCTTGAGGGACATCCCGGCCTTGCCGAGCACGGCCCGCGTCGCGTCGATCGGCCCGTCCAGGTGGTAGTGCGGGTCGGCGCCGACGAGCGTCTGGGCGACGATCCGGGCCCGCGGCCTGAGCTTGAGCGCGCGGGCCATCTTGCGTGAGGCCCACATCACGGCGGCGGCCCCGTCCGATATCTGCGAGGAGTTCCCGGCGGTGTGCACGGCGGTCGGCATGACCGGCTTGAGCCGGGCCAGCGCCTCCATGCTGGTGTCGCGCAGGCCCTCGTCGCGGTCGACCAGGCGCCACATGCCCTGCCCGGCGCCCTGTTCCTCCTCCGTCGTCGGGACCTGGACGGCGAAGGTCTCCCGCTTGAACCGCTCCTCGGCCCACGCGGCGGCGGCCCGCTCCTGGGAGAGCAGCCCGAGCCGGTCGACGTCCTCGCGGGTCAGGCCCCGGTGGCGGGCGATCCGCTCGGCGGCCTCGAACTGGTTGGGGAGGTCGACGTTCCACTCGTCCGGGAAGGGCTTGCCCGGGCCGTGCTTGGAGCCCGAGCCCAGCGGCACCCGGCTCATCGCCTCGACGCCGCAGGCGATGCCGATGTCCATGACCCCGCCGGAGATCATGTTGGCGACCATGTGGTTGGCCTGCTGGGAGCTGCCGCACTGGCAGTCCACGGTCGTCGCGGCGGTCTCGTACGGCAGGCCCATGGCGAGCCAGGCGTTGCGCGCCGGGTTCATGGACTGCTCGCCGGCGTGGGTGACGGTGCCGCCGACGATCTGCTCGACGCAGTCGGGCTGGATTCCGGTCCGGGCGAGGAGTTCGCGGTACGTCTCACCGAGCAGGTAGGCGGGATGGAGGTTGGCGAGCGCGCCCCCGCGCTTGCCGATGGGGGTGCGTACGGCTTCGACGATGACGGGTTCCGCGGCCATGAGCTCGTCCTCTCCTGCACTGTGCCGGCGCGGCGGGCCGTCCCGGCGCCCCGCCCGAACTAGTACGCGTTCTACTTCTCCCCGCAGTCTTATGACCTGTAACCCCGGCACGCAAGGGTCTTGCACGCGCCTTCCACGGATTCCACACGCAACAGTTGACGCGAGGACCCTTGTCACTTCTAGAACTCGTTACTACCTTCAAGCCAACTTCTGATGGGCCGTCAGACCTTGGAGTCGCCCGATGTCGTGTCCCGCGCTGCCCGAAGGCTTCGACGCCACCGATCCCGACCTGCTCCAGGACCGCGTCCCCTTCCCCGAGTTCGCCCGGCTGCGGCAGACCGCACCCGTGTGGTGGTGCCCCCAGCGGCGGGGCGTCACCGGCTTCGACGACGACGGCTACTGGGTCGTGACCCGGCACGCGGACGTCAAGTACGTCTCCACGCACCCCGAGTTGTTCTCCTCGACCACCAATACGGCGATCATCCGCTTCAACGAGCACATCCAGCGCGAGCAGATAGATGCCCAGCGCCTGATCATGCTGAACATGGACCCGCCGGAACACACCCGCGTACGCCAGATCGTGCAGCGCGGTTTCACCCCGCGCGCCATCCGCGGCCTGGAGCACGCCCTGCGCGACCGGGCCCGGAAGATCGTCGCGGAGGCGCTCGCCGCCTCGGCCGACGGCAGCTTCGACTTCGTCACGCAGGTCGCGTGCGAGCTTCCGCTCCAGGCCATCGCCGAACTGATCGGCGTACCGCAGGAGGACCGGCTGCGCATCTTCGACTGGTCGAACAAGATGATCGCCTACGACGACCCCGAGTACGCGATCACGGAGGAAGTCGGGTCCAACGCGGCGATGGAGCTCATCGGCTACGCCATGAACCTGTCCGCCGCCCGCAAGGAGTGCCCGGCCAAGGACATCGTCACGCAGCTGGTGGCCGCCGAGGGCCAGGGCAACCTGGGCTCCGACGAGTTCGGCTTCTTCGTGCTGCTGCTCGCGGTCGCGGGCAACGAGACCACGCGCAACGCCATCAGCCACGGCATGCACGCCTTCCTCACCAACCCCGAGCAGTGGGAGCTGTACAAGGCGACCCGGCCGGCGACGACCGCCGAGGAGATCGTCCGCTGGGCCACCCCGGTGGTGTCCTTCCAGCGCACCGCCACCCGGGACACCGAGCTGGGCGGGCAGAAGATCAAGGCGGGCGACCGGGTGGGGCTGTTCTACTCCTCCGCCAACCACGACCCCGAGGTGTTCACCGACCCCGACCGCTTCGACATCACGCGCGACCCTAACCCGCACCTGGGCTTCGGCGGCGGCGGCCCGCACTTCTGCCTCGGCAAGTCCCTGGCCATCATGGAGATCGACCTGATCTTCAACGCGCTGGCCGACTCACTGCCCGACCTGCGGCTGGCCGGGCAGGAGCCGCGGCGGCTGCGGGCGGCCTGGCTCAACGGCATCAAGGAGCTTCGGGTCAGCCACGGTTGACGGCCGGCCCGTGGTCCGCGACGGCAGGGGCCGCTCCTCCCACGCCCCGGCCCCTGCCGTCCGTCGGGTTCCGTCGGGTTCCGTCGGGGCCCTTTCGCGTCCGGGGCATTGTCCCGGGGGCGGCCTGCCGTCAGACTGCGCGGATGAACCTTCAGGCAAGCGGGCCTGCCGACTGCGTGGAAGCGCGCTGGCAGCGCCTGCCGACGACATGGCGGCTGATGCACGAACGAGGCGGTTCCCCGGTCCTGAGCCGGGGCGTGCTCGCGCTGATCGACGCCGCCTCCGCAGAACCGTCCCTGCGCCGGCTCTACCCGTTCACCAGCCACTTCACCCTGTGGTTCAGCGCCCGCACCAGCCACCCCTTCGAGGTGGCGGCGCCGGCGGTCGAGCCGCTGCGCGACGGCCGGTTCCGCGTCCTGAGCCCGACCCAGAAGCGCGTGATCGGCGAGGCCGACACCGCGCAGGCGGCGGTCGCCCTCGTCGTGGCGGGACTGGCCGGAGCCCCGGGCCCGGCCGCCTGATCCGTACGACGGGCACGCCCTGCTCCGTACGACCGGCACGGCCTGCTCCGTACGACCGGCACGGCCCGATCCGTACGACCGGCACGGCCCGATCCGTACGACCTGCAAGCCTGATCGCGCCCGGGTGGCGCGCCGGCCGCACCCGGCGGATCCTGACAGGACGCGGCGATCCACCGAAGGGGTGCCGGGACGGGTACGAGACCCTCCCGGCACCCCTTCGTCGCCCGTTCCCTACGCTCGCGTACGCGACGCGGCGCCCACCCGCTCCGGCTCGCGCGGCCGCGGCACGCTCAGCCCGGCCGGCATGACGGCCCCGCGCGGCCCCGACAGTACGTAGACCAGCCCGAACCCGGCGGTCACGACGGCCGCGCCGCCGACCGCGTCGAGCACCCAGTGGTTGGCGGTGGCGACGATCGCGCACACCGTGATCAGCGGGTGCAGCGCCCCGAGGAGCTTCTGCCAGCCCTTCGGCGCGAGCGTGATGATCACGATCCCGCACCACAGCGACCAGCCGAAGTGCAGCGAGGGCATCGCCGCGTACTGGTTGGAGATCGCGGTCATCGCCCCGTACTGCGGATCGGCCAGATCCTGCGGTCCGTGCACGGTGTCGATGAAGCCGAGGCCGGGCATGAGCCGCGGCGGCGCCAGCGGGTACAGCCAGAAGCCGATGAGCGCGAGGACGGTGGCCAGGCCCAGGGAGGCGCGGGCCCAGCGGTAGTCGCCCGGCCTGCGCCAGTACAGCACCGCGAGGATCGTCAGCGGCACCACGAAGTGGAACGACGTGTAGTAGAAGTTGAAGAACTTCTCCAGCCAGGGCGTGTGCACCACGGCGTGGTTGACGGCGCGCTCGATGTCGATGCCCAGCGCCCGCTCGACGGCGTGGATCTGGCTCCCGTGCCCCTCGGCGAGACTGCGGCTGCTGGGCGCGGCGGCCCGGATGTGCGAGTACAGGGAGTACCCCACCCGTATCAGCAGCAGCTCCAGCAACAGGTTGGGGCGCGAGAGCACGCGCCGCCAGAACGGCAGCAGCGGCACCCGCGACCACCGGGCGGCGGCCGGCCGGCCGTACGCCGTCGGGACGGGCTCGCGCCAGTACGGCGAGGAGCGCGGCAGGAACGGCACCGCGCAGGCAGCCGCCAGCGCGGCGAGCAGCAGCACGTTGTCCCGTACGGGGGCCAGCGCGGCCAGGTTGGGCAGCAGCATGTCGCTGGGCAGGGTCATGGCGAGCACCACGGCCACCGGCCACACGGGCCGGTCCGCCGCCCGCTTGCCGACCTTGCCGGCCACCGCGAGCAGCACCCACAGCAGCTGGTGGCGCCAGCCGGTCGGCGCGACGGCGACGGCCACGCAGCCGGTGACGGCGACGGCGAGCAGCAGCTGGCCGTCGCGGGCGTAGCGGGCGGCGCGGCGCAGGCCGACCCAGCCGATCCCGGCCGCGAGGGCCACGTACAGCAGGATCTCGGCGGGGCCGCTCAGGCCGAGCCGCAGCAGCGCGCCGTGCACGGACTGGTTGGCGAGGCCGTCGGGGGCGCCGCCGAGGCCGGTGCCGGCCAGGTGGTGGACCCAGTACGTCCACGAGTCGCGCGGCAGCGCCGCCCAGGACAGGGCGGTGGCCGCGGCGAAGGTCACGGCGGCGGCCTTGGCGGTGGGGCGGCGGCCGGTGAGCCACAGCAGCGGCGCGAAGAGCAGCAGGGCCGGCTGGAGCGCGGCGGCGAGGCCGACGAGGAAGCCGGCCGGGCGCTCGCCGGGCACCCGGAACACGGCCAGCAGCACCAGCAGCACGGGCAGGACGGCGGTCTGGCCCGGCGAGGCGGCCTCGCGGACCGGCAGCGACACCATCATCAGGCCGACCAGTACCGGCGCGGCGAGCAACGCGGTGCGCCGCGGCACGGGGTCGGGCAGGCCGCGCGCGGCGACCAGCCCGACGGCGCCGACGAGCAGCAGTGCCACGCAGGTCCAGGCCACCTCCAGGGAGGGCGCCGCGAGACCGAGGAAGGGCTTCAGGACCAGCCCGGCGAAGGGGGTCCCGGTGAACTGGCCGCCGTCGTACAGCGACCCGGGGAAGCTGCTGGGGAGCCGGAACTCGCTGAGCCACTCGCCCGGTGGCACGCGCAGCACGGCGGCGGCCTGTCTGACGGCGAGGACACCGGCCAGCGCCCACAGGAGGAACCGTGCCGCCCCCAGCCTGCCGCTACTGCCTATGACCCCGGCATGTCCGTTCGCACCGCTCTGCTCTGCCGCGTTAGCCACGCCTCGCCGGCCTCCCGCCCTGTTGACCGCAACCTTGACTTCGCCTGGCTGCCGCGTTTCGTGCACCGCTTCATTACCTGGGACGACGATATCCCCCACGGGATCCCTAGGATGGCGAGCATGAGCATCGTGAAGATCAACGCACTGACCGTGCCCGCCGAGCAGCGGGAAGTCCTGGAGCAGCGGTTCGCCTCGCGGGCGGGTGCCGTGGAGGGTTCGGACGGGTTCGAGTGGTTTGAGCTGTTGCGTCCCGTGGAGGGCACGGACCAGTACCTGGTGTACACGCGGTGGCGGTCGGAGGAGGACTTCCAGGCGTGGATGGAGGGGCCCATGAAGGCGGCACACCAGGGCGGGGGCTCGGGCTCGGGCGAGCGGCCCAAGCCGGCGGCCTCGGGGTCTGCGGTGTGGTCGTTCGAGGTCGTGCAGCAGGCGGCGCCGAAGCCGTAGGGCTGAGCGGGGCGGGACGAGGAGGCCGGGAAGGTCGGCGCGGCCGGGGCGGCCGGGGCGGCCGGGGCGGCCGGCGGATCCGACGGGTCCGGGACTGCCGGATCAGCCCCAGAAACGGTCCTCCTCGTCGATGTCCTGCGTGCACTGGTCGATGTCGCTGATCTTCCCGCCGACGATCGTGAAGAAGAGGCCTTCCTGGATCTCGATCCCGTGGTCGCCGCGGTCGCCGCGCGCCGTGTGGAAGGTCATGGCGTGGCCGCGCCCGTCGACCAGCACCGCGTGCAGATCGACCTGGAAGGTGCCGTTCGTCTCCGTGCCGAACCGCCGGTAGAGGTCGAGGACGGCCTCACGGCCCTTGTGGTGCCCCGAGAGGGGATTGCTGCCGGGCACGTGGTGGATGACGTCGGCCGTCATCAGCGTGCCCAGCGTCTCCATGTCGCCCTTGCCGAAGGCCTCGTAGCCGCGGCGGATCAGGGCAGCGTCAGGGTGCTCGGACATGGCGTTTCCCGCCCTCCGTCTGGGGGATATGCGTCTTTTCCTATCATCGGCCCGTGCCTGTGGATATTCCACGCGACGGGATGCGCGCGGACTTCACAATGGCGCCATGGACATCAACAGCACGAGCACCGGATCCACCAGCGCCGCGGCCGGTGACTGGACCGTCACCGCCGAGCATTTCGCCACGCCGGACGCCACCGCGCTGCGCCGCGCCTACTACGCGGAGGTCGCCGGTCGGTACTGGAAACGGCCGGCCACGGAGGCCGAGATCGACGAGGGCCTACGGGACGACCCGGCCGACGGGCTCGTCCCGCCGACGGGCCATTTCGTGGTCGGCCGGCTGGAGGGAACGCCCCGGGCCTGCGGCGGCATACGGCTGCTCGACCCCGTCACCGCCGAGCTCACGAGGGTCTACGTGGACCCGCGCGCCCGCGGCACCGGCGGCGGGGCGGCGCTGCTCACGGCCCTTGAGGCGGCGGCCCGCGCACTGGGCGCCGGGCGGATCCGCCTCGACACCCGCTCGGACCTGGTGGAGGCCCGCGCCCTGTACGCGCGACAGGGCTACACGGAGATACCGGCGTACAACGCGGGCCAGTACGCGGAACACTGGTTCGGGAAGCCCCTGGCCTGACCTGATGGCGCCCGGATGTCCGGCTCGGGACGGTGTCAGCCGGAGGCGGGTGCGAGGTCCTTGCCCCGGAAGGGCAAGCCGGTCACGGCATCGAGGGTGACGACCCGTATGCCCTCCTTCGGCCGGGCAGTCGCCCCGGGCGGCGGAGCCGACGGCCCTCCGGCCGGGGCTGCGTTCTTGAGCGAGGTGATCCAGCACACGCGCCAAGCTCCCTGCGCGTCCTGCTTGGCGATCAGCTCGCTGCTGGTCACCTCGGCGCCGGGGTGGGCCGCCTCGGCCTTGTTCTGCGCTTCTTCCTTGGTGACGACGGGCTTCGGCAGCTGTGGTGCTGCGATGTCGGTCGCGGAGAACGCCAGGATCCTCTGGTCGCCCCCCACGATCACATCGAGGCGCATGGGCATGAGGACGCCGTCGACGCGCGAGCGCCACGACACCAGCCTGGCCTGGCTGTCCGGCCCACCGGCCGCTGTGACCTGGGTCGTGTCGGCCGGCGGGGCCCAGGGGAAGTGGGTCTTGGCGAAGGCGGCGGCCGCCTCGCGGACGGCTGTGTCGGCGATCGGCGGGGTGTCCGGCCGGTCGGGCTCGACGGCTGCGAGTCTCCCGGACCGCACCTCGCGCGACGGCCAGTCGACGACGAGGCTCCCCGATCGGGTCGCGACCTCCAGCCGCCCGGGTTGTCCGTGGGATCCGGGCGAGTACTGAACGTTGTCGGTCGTGACGGAGTCGCCGAAGAACTCCCGGGCAGCGGCCGCGGCCGCCTTCGTCTGCGCGGGATCGGCCCGGTGCCCGTCGCTCACGTCGGAGACGGTGATCAGGAGTGTGGGCAGCGCGACGGCTGCGAGCACGCCGGCTCCGGCGGCGCCGATGAACGAGGTCAGCCCGATGTCCCCGCGCCGGCGAAGGGGCCGGGCCTCGGCTGCCGCGGGCCGGGAGGCCATCCGGCACCACGCGTACCCGGCGGCGCATCCCGCGAGCGCGCCGAGCGCGTTGGCGGCGAAGTCGCCCGTGTCGCAGGCGCGACCCATGCCCGGGGTCAACGCCTGCGTGACCTCGATGGCTCCGGACAGCACCGCGGAAGCGGCGAACACGGGCAGCGGGCGCCGCGTGAGCAGCGTCGGGAAGAAGGCCAGGGGAAGGAAAAGGGCCATGTTGAGGAGGCCCTGCGGCGCGATGAGGCTGCCCAGCACGTCGCGCTGCACCGTGCACACGCGGGAGGCGGGTGCCTGGGGGTGCAGCCGGTAGAGGGTCGCCGCCAGGACCAGTGCGCAGGCCGTCGCGGCGGCGACGGCCACCGAGGGGGACACGGCGTCCCTGCGCCCGAGCCACCACGCGGGACCCCCCGCGAGCAGTGCCAGGGCAGCGAACAGGAGCAGGAGTGACAGGTGGCCGCTAAGGGCTGCTTCGATCACGGAGGTGCAATCCTCGGGAGGAGGGAGGCGGGAGGAGGGGGCGCGGTGGCGCGGGCCGGCTCCACTCGCGTGGAGCCGGCCGCGGAAGGACGGTCAGTGACCGACGATCACCGGGAGCCGTCGCAGATGCTGACGGGGGCGTTGTAGAAGGTCCCCTGCCCCTGAACGGCCATCCAGCCGACGATGTCGCTGCAGTCGTCGAAGCCCAGCCAGGTGAAGCCCTCGTTGTGCTCGGTCCCCGCCGACTGGCTGAACCAGCCGTTGTCATAGCTGTAGCCGTGGTAGTTGAAGCCCAGCTTGGCGGTGATGGTCCCGCCGCCGGTCTTCTTGTACGTCTCGGACATCGTCCACCACGACCCCTCGTGCACGTTGTCGGGGCGGATCGTCGTCCACAGCTCGCCATTGCTGAGTCTGGTCATCGAGATGCCGTAATCCACGTTCCCTGCGGACGCGGCGGGGGCGAGGGCGAGGCCCAGCGCCACCAGAGATCCCGCCATGGCCATGACAGACGTACGCTTGCGCATGATGTGTCTCCTCGATTCGGTGCGTCGCCGGCACTCTGGGTGAACCAGCCCTTGTTGTAGCTGTAGCCGTGGTAGTTGAAGCCGTACTGGGCCGTGATGGTGCCTCCGCCGGCCTTGCCGTACGACTCCTCCATCCACCAGTAGCCCGAGCCGTCGTTCTGGGGCCCGATCATGGTGTTGAACTTCCCGAAGGTCAGCTCGGTGACGGACCAGTACTGCCCGGCGTTGCCTGATGCCATCGCGGCGGGTGCGCCGACGACGGTCGCCGCCAGGAATACGCTCGCTACGGCCAGGACGGGACGAATCCTCAATGCAGTTCCTCACGTAAAGGGCCACTGATCGAACGGATTCGAATTTAGGCAGGAGCTGATCGACACACTGCACGGTCGGCACAGAACTCCTTGATGCTCAGCGCGCGGAACTCGGTGGGGCTGAGCCCGTACGCCTCGCGGAAAGAGCGGCTGAAGACCACCGGGCCGCTGAAACCCCACCGGGCAGCGATGGCCTGCACCGGACGGGCCGCGAGAGCGGGGCACCCGAGGTCGGCGCGGCACTGCTCCAGGCGGCGTCGGCGGATCCGGGCCTGGACGCTCTCCTGCCGGTCGTGGAAGAGCTGGTGGAGACTGCGCACCGAAATGTGGTGGTGGGCTGCGATGGCGGCAGGGTTCAGCTCCGGGTCGCCGAGGTTGTGCTCGATGAACGCATGGATCCGCTGCAAGAGGGCCTGTGACCGGACTTCGGAGGGAAGGCGGTCCTCGGAATCCAGATGCTGGGCCAGGCAGGCCGCCGCGAGGTCGACGGCGACCGCGCCCAGGCGGCGTAAGCTCTCCGGCTCGGCTTCGGCGCCGTGATCCTCAAGGGCCGTCATGAACGACGCCAGGACCGCCGCCACTCCGCGGTCGCCCCGCATACGGCGGGCGAGCAACCGGTCAAGACGCTGGGTGCGCAGGGGCATCAGCCCCCGGGGAAGCATGAGGACCGTCGCCCGCACCTGGCCGCCCCCGTCGAGCATCGCATTGTCGGAGGGCCGCGAGGTGTCCCAGAGCATGAGGTCCCCGGGTCCGACGGTGCACTCGTTCCGGTGCTGCGACATCGACGTGGCGCCCTTGCGCAGCAATGCCAGCTGGTACTGCTCCGGGTCGCCGCGCCGGATCATCGCGGCTGTGCGCCGCGAGCGCAGCGGCGAGAGGTCGAACCTCGCCACACGGAGATCCCCCAAGTCCATGACGGCAGCCTCGCCCTGGAACTCGGCGGGCCGCTCGCTGCTCAGCGCGGCGGGCATCACCTCACGCGAGATGATGTCGGCGTACCAGTCGAACCGCTCCCCCGCGGGCACCTCGCCCGAAGACACCACTGACCACATCCCGCGCCCCCCAGCTCGAACATCTCGGCACAGCCAAGAATGCAGAGCCACGTGGCGCGGGCACCTGGATTTCTTCAGGGCGCGGCGTGGTCGCGGCGGGCCGCGGCCTCGAAGGGCTCCTCGGCGTCGGATCCGCAGAGCTCCGCGTTGATCTCCTTGACCAGCTTGACCAGGTCGGTCGGCCGGTCCGGGCCCCACCAGTCGCCGAGCAGCTCGGCGAGCGACTCCTCGCGGGCCTCGGCCAGCTTCCCGGCGGTCTCCCGGCCGCGCTCGGTCATGACCAGCGGCAGTCCGTCCCGTACGGCCAGTCCGCGCTCTTCGAGCTGGCGGGCGGCGTCCGTGATCACCTTCAGCGGCACGGTGGTCCGTTCCGCGAGCATCGCGGGCTCGGCGGAGCCGTACTTCTTGATCCGCAGCAGCAGCCAACTCGCTGCGGGCAGCAGATCGAAGCCGGCCTTCTCGGTGATCTTCTCGTAGACGTGGCGGCGGCCCTCGCGGGTGCCGAGGACGGTCAGTGCGCGGGCGACCTCGTCGTGGGAGGAGCGCTGGACGGGGTTGGAGGCGAGGGTCTCGGTGACGTCGGGCGCGGTGACCGAGCCGCGGAGCACGTCCTCCTTGAGGAACCAGGCGATGACGAAGGCGACGAGGACGACGGGCACGGCGTAGAGGAACACGTCGGTGATGGAGGAGGCGTACGCGTCGAGCACGCGCGGCTGCACTGCGGCGGGCAGCCGTCCGATGGCCCGCGGATCGGCCTCGACCAGCGCGGCCGTACCGGGTGGCACCGGAAGCCCGGTGAAGGCGGTGGCGAGCTTGCCGTCGAGCCGGTTGGTGAAGACCGTGCCGAAGATCGCGACGCCGAAGGAGGCGCCGATGGAGCGGAAGAAGGTGGCGCCGGAGGTAGCGACGCCGAGGTCGGCGTAACTGACCGCGTTCTGCACGACCAGTACCAGCACCTGCATGACCAGACCCAGTCCGGTGCCGAAGACGAAGAAGTAGACGCTCATCTCCCAGGTGCTGCTGGTGCGCTGCAGCTGGTGCAGCAGGAGCAGCCCGACCGCGGTCACGCCCGTGCCCGCGATCGGGAAGACCTTCCACCGTCCTGTGCGGCTGACGATCTGGCCGGAGGCGGTGGAGGAGATCAGCATGCCGAGCACCATCGGCAGCATGTGGACGCCGGACATGGTGGGCGAGACGCCCTGGACCACTTGGAGGAAGGTCGGCAGGTAGACCATCGCACCGAACATCGCGAACCCGATGACGAAGCTGATCACCGAGCAGAGGGTGAAGGTGCGGATCCTGAACAGTCCCAGCGGCAGGACGGGTTCGACGGCCCGCCGCTCGACGAAGAGGAAGACGGCGAGCAGTACGGCGCCCACGACGGCCAGGCCGACGATCCGGGCCGAGCCCCAGCCCCAGGTGCCGCCGAGGGAGGCGACGAGCACGAGGCAGGTGGCGACGCAGGCGATGAGGAACGTGCCGAGGTAGTCGATGGTGTGCTTCGACCGCCGCACGGGGATGTGCAGGACCGCGGCGATGACGACGAGCGCGACGAGACCGATGGGGAGGTTGATGTAGAAGACCCAGCGCCAGGACAGGTTGTCGACGAACAGACCGCCCAGCAGCGGTCCGAGGACACTGGTCGCGCCGAAGACGGCGCCGAAGAGGCCTTGGTACTTGCCGCGCTCACGGGGCGGGACGATGTCGCCGACGATCGCCATCGACAGCACGATCAGTCCGCCGCCGCCCAGGCCCTGCAGGGCGCGGAACCCGATGAGCTGCGGCATGTCCTGGGCGATCCCGCACAGCGCCGATCCGATGAGGAAGAGCACGATGGCGCCCTGGAACAGCTTCTTGCGTCCGTACTGGTCGCCGAGCTTGCCCCACAGCGGCGTGGCGGCGGTGGAGGCCAGCATGTACGCGGTGACGACCCAGGACAGGTGCGCCATACCGCCCAGCTCACTGACGATCGTCGGCAGCGCGGTGGAGACGATGGTCTGGTCGAGGGCGGCGATCAGCAGGCCGAGCAGCAGGGCGGAGATGGAGACGAGGACCTCGCGGGAGGCGTGCTCGGCGGTGGGGCCGGACCGGTGCGGGTCGGGAACGGGTTCCGCGGCGTCCCTGGTCACATCCTGAGCCATCCGCTCCTCCTCGGGCCGGATCAACATGTCCATCCTGAGCGGTGTGGCCGGATATGGCCTCTCGGGCGGGTTGGGAGGACCCCGGAGGGTCTGCATAATCGCAGGCAATGGCCAGGGAGGGATTCCAGTGAGCACTGAGCGCTGTCCAGAATGCGACGCCATGGGCGCCGACTGCGGGTGCGCGCCGGGGGCCGGTTTCGAGCCACTGCGTGTCCGTCCGTACGTGACGCTCCCCGAGCCGCGTCGGTCCGAGGAGCCGCCGCCCACGCAGCCGGTGCGGGGCGTGGTGGCCGGCCCCGCGGGCGGGTACGCCCGGGGGCCGGAGACGCTGCTGGGGGAGGACACCCCGGCGTACGGCATACCCGTGGCCTGGCCGGACTCTCCGCCGCAGGCGGGCTGGCCGGCCGAGACGGTCCGGCTCCGGGCGGCCGACCCGGCAGCCGGCGCCCGGTCCGGAGACGGGGGCGCGGCCGGCGGGAGGGGCGGGGGCCCCGGAAAGCGGTCCGGCGCCACCGGCCGACGGCGGCTCCCGACGATCCTGGCCGGCGCCGGCACGGTGGTCGCCGTGGGCACCGCGGCCCTGGCGCTGGGTATGCTCCCGCGCTCCGGCGACAGCGACACCGTCCTGCTGGACGCCAAGCCGTCGGCGCCCGCCGCGAGCGTGGCTCCGGCCGGCCCCACACAGCCGACGGCCGCGCACAGCCCCTCCCGCTCCGCCTCGGCCTCGGCTTCGCCGTCGCCGAGCGCCTCCAAGTCGGCATCACCCTCCGCCTCGCCCACCGCCTCCCGCAGCTCGGCGCCCCCGTCCCCGACCCCGTCGGCGAGCACGAGCCGCGCGCCGAGCCCACCTCCGCCGCCCCCGAAGGCGCCGACGCTGAGGTACGGGGATTCGGGCCCGGAGGTGGAGAAGATGCAGCGGCTCCTGGCAGGGCAGGGGCTGTACCGGGGAAAGATCAACGGCAGGTTCGACGACCGTACGGAGAACGCGGTCTCGGAATTCCAGTGGCGCAACAACATCGACGAAGACTGGGGCGTCTACGGTCCGGAAACCCGACGGGCCCTGGAGGGCACGGGCTGATCGCTCGCAGGGGTGTCCGGCGCGGAGTGGCGCGGACGCCTCTGGTTTTGTATCGTGCAGGAACAAAGTGGTTCCGCCCGCAACCCCTGACCGGCGGGCGGAACCGCTTGTTCTCTTTCCCGCCCCGTCTGGAGCACCGCCGATGCCGGCCAGCACCACCAGCACCACGACCACCGCACCCGCCGTCCTCACCGCCAAGGCCCTGCTCCTGGACATGGACGGCACCCTCGTCAACTCGGACGCGGTGGTCGAGCGCTGCTGGCGCGACTGGGCCTTGTCCCACGGGCTGGATCCGGAGGAAGCACTCAAGGTCGTCCACGGCCGGCAGGGTTACGCCACGATGGCCATCCTCCTTCCGGAGCGGCCGGTGGAGCTCAATTACGCCGAGAACACCGAGATGCTCGCCCGTGAGACCGCCGACACCGACGGCGTGGTCCCGATCGGCGGAGCCGCGGAGTTCATGGCGGCGATCGACGGGCTGCCGCACGCCCTGGTCACCTCGGCCGACGCGGCCCTGGCCACGGCCCGGATGACCGCCGCCGCCCTGCGCATACCCGAGGTACGGGTCACGGCCGAGTCCGTCAAGGCCAGCAAGCCGGACCCCGAGGGCTTCCTCATGGGCGCCGCCGAACTCGGCGTGGACCCCGCCGACTGCATCGTCTTCGAGGACTCGGCAGCAGGAATCGCCGCGGGCCTGGCGGCGGGCATGCGCGTGATCGGCATAGGCCCCCGAGCCGCGGCCCACGCCCCTACGGCCCACGTCCCCGACCTGACGTCGATCCGGGTGACCACGACCCGGGACGGCTCGATCCAGCTGACGCTGACGCCGGAGGCCTGAGCCGGATCGGGGGGACCGACAGGGTCCGCCGACTCGGCATCAGAGGGAGTCCGGGGGTTTCCCGACAGTCCACTGTCCTTCCGGTGCGGTCCGGGCCGTCAAGGGCGCTCCCTGCGGTCGCGTCGCTTCGCGATGTCGCTACGCTCCACCCTTGACTGCCCGGCCCGCCCCGGAATGCCATAAGACTGTCGGGAAGCCCCCGAAGGAACGGTCAGGGGGACAGCCAAGCCCATGACCACATCAGGGATGCTGACCCAGCCTCCCGGCTCAGCCAACTCCCCGAAGGGCACCGGCCCCCTTTTTCCGCACCCCGGCAGGCCACCCCACACCAGGCAGCGAACAGACGCCCATCCCGCACCCCCGGACCCGAAGACGCGTCAGATCGCTACGCGCTCCTCTTGGCATAGCGTCCGGCGACCGTCTGGGGCTGGACATAAGCCGCCCACGACCGGCACGGAAGACCCTTGGCCTGCGACAGCAGGTGGTTTGTCCCTTTTGGCGGCCGATCGGGACCCACAAGCGGCCTTGCCGGAGTCGAAGGTCGAGAAATCCGGCATCAGACTCCCCCACACCCCCTTTCCGCCCCCTCTCGCCCTCTTTTCGGGCCCTCTCGCCCTCGTTTCGGCCCAAAGAGCGTCCAGACAGCCCGCAGACACCCGAAAACCTCGCCACGGACGTCCTCTGGCGGCCCCCAACGACGTGCAGACGCCGGAAGACCGCCCACCTGCGCCGCGTGGGCGGCCTATGTCCAGCCCCGGACGGTCGTCGGACGCTGAGAAATGAGGAGCGCGTAGCGATCTGACGCGTCCTGGGGGCTGCATCGTCATCTCATCGCTGTCTGGTGCAGGTTGGCTCTCCCCGGGCCCCCGTCACCGGCTGGCCTTGGTGGTCCTGGTGGGCGGGGTGCGGATGGACAGGGAGGTCCTGGTCGGCATCTCCGACTCGGCCGCTCCTGGTCGGATAACCTCCCGGCCATTCCTTCGGGGGCTTCCCGGCAGTCTTATGGCATTCCGGGGCGGGGCGGTCAGTCAAGGGTGGCCGAAGGCCATCGCGAAGCGACGCGAACGAAGTGAGCGCCCTTGACGGACCGACCCGACACGGAAGGACAGTGGACTGACGGGACGCCCCCGGACCCTTCACCGACCCCGAACGACAGGGACCCGACCCCCGGCATCCCGGTCGACCTCTCCGACCCGAGCCGGCAGACCCCACCCCCGAAGCCCCCTCCCCCTCCCCCTACTGCCCCACCCGGCCGTCGATCCGCTCCCGCAGGAAATCGGCATGGCCGTTGTGGCGGGCGTACTCCTCGATCATGTGGACCAGGACCTCGCGGAGCTCCATCGGCTCTCCGTCGCTGTCGCCCGCGACCTCCAGCCCAAGGGCCTCAGCCACCACCCGTTCCGCGAAGGCGACCTCCGCCCGCCACGTGGTCCACGCGTCCGCGACCACCGCCGGGTCGGCCACCGCCCCCGTGAAGTCCGCCGCCGGATCCTCCACCGTCCGATAGTGACGTCGTACGCCCTCGCCCGCCATCACCTGGCGGAACCAGTACTGCTCCACCCCCGCCAAGTGCCGTACGAGCCCCAGCAGGGACAGGTTCGACGGCTCCACCGCTCGCCGCGCCATCGCCTCGGCGTCGAGCCCGGCGCACTTCAGCTCCAGCGTCAGCCGCTGATCGCGCAGGTAGCCGACGAGGACGGCGCGTTCGCCCTGGAACCCACCGTCCGTGCGGGTGTCCTCATCGGGGTGGACGAACATGTTGGACCAGCCGAAGCGCCGCTCGACCCCGGGCACGCCCGCGGAGTCACCGTTATCGATCACGCCCGCGAGCGTGCCCCCGTACGTACACCTCTCACAAGGGAATATCCCGGCCCACCGCCCCGGCAATACCTCGCCCCGGCAATGCCTCAGCCCGCGATCGCCTCGTACAGCGAGAACGCGGCCAGCGCAGCCATCACGCCCGCCGCGACCTTCGTGATCAGGCGCAGCGGCACGTACTTCATCAGCGTCTTCCCGCCCAGGATCCCGATGCCCGCGACCGCCCACAGGGCCAGGACGGCGCCGATGCCGACCGAAACGGGGTTGTCGTACCGCGCGGCGAGGTTCGCGGTCATGATCTGGGTCAGGTCGCCGAACTCGGCCACCAGGATCAGCATGAATCCGGCTCCGGAGACCTTCCAGAAGGACTGGTCGGCAGGTGCCTTGACCTCCTCGTCCCCATCGCTCTTCTTCAGGAGCAGCATGGCCGCGCCCGCGAGGAAGAGGACGCCGACGACGGCCTGGACCAGCCGGTGCGGGAGCAGGGTGAGCACGCTGCCCGCGGCGATGGCGAGTGCGACGTGCACGGCGAAGGCGGCGGCGACGCCGGCGAAGACGTACGAGGCGCGGTAGCGCGTGCCGAGCATCAGTCCGGCGAGGGCGGTCTTGTCGGGGAGCTCCGCAAGGAAGACGACTCCGAAGGCGATCGCCGTGACGGTGATGCTGAAGGTACTGCTGAACACGGGGCGGAACCTCAATCGGTCGGGCAGGACGCCATCGATACCGAGAGACCTGGGGTGTTTCAGGGGTCGCTTCGGCTCGGCGGCGCCCTGACTGCGTCCACGCACCCGCCATGGACGGGTGCATATGAACAAGAACAGGACACTGCGGCCGAAGGTCTCGCTGGCCGGCCGCTGCGTGCGCCTGCCTCCGGGCGCCGGCTGGGGTGACCCAGCAGTATGTCGACGGTCCGGCGAAGAGCTACTCCCCTTCTGCACTCCACAGAATACGCGACGGCCGCCGCGGCCCGGAATAGGCCTTTGGTCCCGTGGTCCAGCAGTAACCACACCCACTCCCTCTCCCTCCCCTCCCTCCCCTCCCCCCTCCCTCCCCTCCCCTCACATCCCGGAAGCACAACTTCCGCTTAAAGTAGGCCAGTTGTCCGCCCACACCTGACGTGCTCATGTCGCAAGCCTGTAACCTTGCGCCCGCCGCCACGCAACCTGGCGCCGCCACCATGGCCGCGCCCCTTCGGGGCTGACCGGCCACACCCCCCACATTCAGGGAGCCCCTCATGGCCCTCAAGACCCTCATACCCGGTGTCTACGCGCGTCGAATTGGCGTGCTCGCGTCAGCAGCGACCCTCGCCGCCCTCACCTCCCTCGTGAACGCGCCCGTCGCCCAGGCCGCCCCGCCCACCCCCATCAGCGCCGCGGCCGCCCGCTCCTACCTCGCCACGGTCACGCCGAAGACGGAGGGATCCCTCAGCGGATACAGCCGCAGCCTCTTCCCGCACTGGAGCACCGTCTCCGGCAACTGCAACACCCGCGAGACCGTCCTGAAGCGCGACGGCGTCGGCGTCGTCACCGACTCCTCCTGCGCCGCAGTGAGCGGCAGCTGGTACTCCGAGTACGACGGCGCCACCTGGACCAACGCCGCCGACCTCGACATCGACCACGTCGTCCCGCTCGCCGAGGCCTGGCGGTCCGGGGCCGGCGCGTGGACCACGTCCAAGCGCCAGCAGTTCGCCAACGACCTCACCCGCCCGCAGCTCATCGCGGTCACGGACAACGTCAACCAGGCCAAGGGCGACCTCGACCCGGGCAAGTGGCTGCCGTCGCGGACCGCTTACCGCTGCACGTACGCCCGGATGTGGGTCGAAGTGAAGCAGTACTGGGGTCTGAGCATGGACTCCGGCGAGAAGTCGGCCCTGGTGGGCATCCTCAACGGCTGCTGACACCCGCCGTACCATTTGCCCGCCTCTCCCCCGCCAGGGGGAGGCCACGCCCCCCTCCCCCGTCGTACCGTGATCGAAGGGGCTACGGAGGAGGGGGAGTTGCATGGCCGGATTGCGTCTGGGGCCGCTGCTTCGCTACGTCGACTGGGACACGGGCGGTTCGGCCACGATATGGGTCGAGGCCGACCGCCCGTGTACGGCCGAAGTGCGGTGCGCCGACGGGGCCGGCGGCAGCGTGCGCACCTTCCAGATCGCCGGGCACCACTACGCGCTGGTGCCGGTGACCGGCCTGGCCCCGGGGAGCACGACGGCGTACGAGGTACTGCTCGACGGCATGCGTGTCTGGCCGCTGCCGGGCACCGCCTTCCCGCCGAGCACGATCACCACGCCCGCCGTGGCCGCAGCCGGTCGGCCGGCCCCGGGGCTGCGGCTGACGTTCGGGTCGTGCCGGCAGGCCGCGCCGCCGGCCGGCCGGCACGGGCCGCACGGTGCGGACGCCCTCGACACGCTCGCGGCGCGGCTGGCCGCCGATCCGGATGAGGTGCGGCCGGATGTGCTCCTCCTGCTGGGCGACCAGGTGTACGCGGACCAGCTGTCGCAGGAGACCAGACAGTGGCTCGCGGCCCGGCGGGATCTGCGGGAGCCTCCCGGCGCCCAGGTGGCGGACTACGAGGAGTACACGCGGCTGTATTACGAGTCCTGGCTCGACCCGGAGATCCGCTGGCTGCTGTCCACCGTCCCCAGCCTGCAGATATTCGACGACCACGACGTCGTGGACGACTGGAACACGAGCGCGGCGTGGCTGGCGGAGATGCGGGCGACGCCGTGGTGGCAGGAGCGCGTGCTCAGCGGGCTGATGTCGTACTGGGTGTACCAGCACCTGGGCAACCTCTCGCCGGCCGAGCTCGCAGCCGACACGCTGTACGGGGCCGTACGCGAGACCCCGGACGGTACGGATGCGCTGCGGGCCTTCGCCGCCGCGGCCGACGCCGATCCGGGCTCGGTGCGCTGGAGCTACCGGCGCGACTTCGGCCGGTCTCGGCTGCTGATGGTGGACACGCGGGCGGCGCGGGTGCTCGCCGAGGACGGGCGGGCGATGCTCGACCCCGCCGAGCAGCAGTGGCTCCGCGACAACGCCCTCGCCGGGCACGGCGGTTACGACCACCTCCTCATCGGGTCGTCGCTGCCGTGGCTGATGCCGCCGCTGATCCATGACGCGGAGGCGTGGAACGCCGCGCTGTGCCGCGGCGAGCGGGGGGCGCGGTGGGCGCGGATCGGGGAGGATCTGCGGCGCCGCAGCGATCTGGAGCACTGGGCGGCGTTCCCTGCTTCGTTCGCGGCGTTGAGCGATCTGATCGAGGAGGTGGGGACGGGGCCGCGGGCACCGGCGACGGTGTGCGTGCTGTCCGGGGACGTGCATCACGCGTACGTGGCCGAGCCTCGAATACCCAGTACGGCGCGGGTGTTCCAGTTGACGTGCTCGCCGGTGCACAACTCGATCCACACGGCGGTGAAGTGGGGCTTCCGGCTGGGCTGGTCGCGGACGGGGCGGTGGCTGGGGCGCGGCTTCTCCCGGCACGGGCGGACGGGTCGGCCGCCGCTGAGCTGGCGGCGTACGGGCGGGCCCTGGTTCGGGAACCAGCTGATGACGCTGGCGCTGGCGGGTCGTTCGGCCCGGCTTCGGCTGGACCAGGCGCACAAGGGACGGAAGGGACAGGCGAACAGGACGGACAAGACCGGCAGAACAGGCCAGAGGGTCGCCCGGCTGGTGACGGTCCTGGACCGGGAGCTGACGTCGGCGGACTGAGCACGGCGGGCTGAACGCGGCGGTTTGAGCGCGGCGGACCAAACAAGCAAGCTGCCCACCGCCCTCGGAACGGGAGGGGGCCGGGCGGTACGGAGGAAGCCGACATCCCAAGCTGACAGACTGTGTACCCGGGCAACCCCCGGGCATACGGCGCACCAACGCCAGGCGTACGCTGTATGGCTGTCAAGCCGCCCCTGCCGCTCCCCCGCGACGTCGCGGCGCTTCATGCCGCAGCACGTCAACCGGACTGGGGAGTTCCACCTTGCTTGAGACTCTGGGGTCGCTGACCGCGAGCCCATGGATCTACGCCGTGGTGGCGGTGTCCGTCGTGCTCGACGTCTTCCTGCCGGTGCTGCCGAGCGGGGTTCTGGTGATCACGGCCGCGGCGACCGCAGCGGCCGCCGGTGCGGCCGGTCCGGTGCCGGTGGCGGTTCAGGCGCAGGTGCCGGACATCCTCGCGCTGCTGGTGATCGCCACGACCTCGTCGGTACTGGGTGACATGGCCGCGTTCCGGCTGGCCCGGCGCGGCGGGGCCCGGCTGGACCGCGCGATCGCCCGGTCCCGTCGGCTGACCCTCGCCCAGGAACGCCTGGGTACGGCCCTGGTCCGCGGCGGCGGCGCCCTGGTGGTGATCGCCCGCTTCGCCCCGGCCGGCCGTTCGGTGGTCTCCCTGGGCGCGGGCAAGACCCACCGCAAGGCCATGGAGTTCCTGCCCTGGTCGGTGCTGGCCGGCATGGCCTGGGCCGGGTACAGCGTGGCCCTGGGGTACTTCGGCACCCAGTGGCTCGGCGCGACCTGGCTCGGCACGGCCGTCTCCGTGATCGCCCTCTTCGCCGCGGGCGCCCTGGCGGCCTTCGTCATCCGGCGCCCCGCCCCGACGGCGGCCCCGGCGGCATAGCGACCGCCTGGATCCCTCGGGCGGAGCAGCGGCTCACCCGTTCACCCGGCCCCGATCGCCGCCCCGGGCCAGGGCTCCTAGCGTCCACAGCACGGCGCACAACCGAATCCGCGTCACATCCGTGCCCTGGCCGCGCCGTTTCGAGGAGCCCGAGGAGTTCACTCCATGCCCGCCACGCCGCTCGCCCAGCCGTCGAACCGCCGCCTCCTGGCAAGGGTCGCGGCCGCGACCCTCGTCCTCGCCTCGGCCGCTCCCGTCACCGTCGCCCACGCCGCCTCCCCGTCCGCCGGCGTGTCCCCCACCGCCGTCGCGCCCGGAGGCCGGGTCAGTCTGAACGTCACCGGCTGCGGGACCAAGACCGGCACGGCCTCGTCCAGCGCCTTCGGCGACGTACGCCTGACCCCCGGCAACCTGGAAGCCACCAACCTCTTCGGCAGCGCCACCGTCTTCAGCAACGCGAACTCCGGGGCGCACACCGTCACCTTCGAATGCGGCGACTCCGGCGGCCAGCGAGTCACCGTCTCCCTCCAGGTCACCCCCGGCGCGGCCCGCGGCGGGCTGGGCGGCAGCATCGGCGCGATGAGCCCCGGCCAGATCGCCCTGGGCGGCACACTGGCCGCAGGCGCACTGGGCACGGGCATCTGGATCCTCCGCCGCCGCTCCCGCCTGACCTGAGGAACAGGACACCTAGGCGGTGACGGAGACCGCGCCTCTGACCTGCAGACCGTCCAGCAGGTCCCAGGTCGCTTCGGCGATCGCCTCGACGGCGGCCTCGAAGACCTCCTGATTGTGCGCGGCGGGCGCCCGGAACCCGGACACCTTCCGTACGTACTGCAGCGCGGCGGCGCGGATCTCCTCCTCCGTGGCCTTCTCGGGGATGGCGGGCGGGCGCAGGGTCTTAATGGAACGGCACATACACCCACTATCCCGCTACTGAGGCAGCTCGGCGCCGGACAGTTTCATGATCAAACCCGCCTGCAACCGCGCCCGCAGCACCGGATCCGCGACCTCCTCCAGCAGCTCGGCGGCCCGCTGCATGGCGGCGGCGGCCCGCCGGTCCTCCCGCAGGGAGGCGGTCTGGTCGGCCATGTGCCGCAGGGCGATGTCGGCCCGCCGGTGGAAGAGCTGCCCGACGAGTGTGATGACGAGTCCCACCGAGCTGGTGACCACCCCGAGGTACAGCTCCCCGCTGGTCTCGGCCTTCCACACCGCGAGCGCCACCCCGAGCAACAGGATGGCGGCCCCCGCCCCGGCGAACCGCTGGCTGGTGACGAAGCTGCTGCGCGCCTGAGTCAGCCCGTACGCGTAGTACTCGACCAGCACGGACGTGAACTCGGCGTCCCCGTGCCCGTCCCGCCGGGCCGCCGGCAGCCCCCCGACATCGGCGTACTTCGGATCCCCCGCAACGCCCTCGGGCTCCGCCACCTGCGCCAGCAACCGCGCCCGCTCGGCATCCCGCCGCCGCTCGAACCCCTCCCTGGCCACCCGGTCCAGCACGACGTACGCCACACCGCCGGCCACGACCGCCAGCAGCCCGAGGCCCCCCACCACCCACTCACCCATCCCCCGACGATCCCACGCCCCCTCAACACCCGGTCAAGCCTCCCGCGACAACGAACCACGCGGCCCCGACGACCAGTTGCACCCGATCCAGCACAACGCATCGGAAGCGCAAGGCCCGGGCACCCATGCCAAAGGCCCCCAACCGTGATCGGTTGGGGGCCTTCGTGCTGGTGGGCGTGGACGGTTTCGAACCGCCGACATCTGCTTTGTAAGAGCAGCGCTCTACCCCTGAGCTACACACCCGTGGATGAGTGGACAGCCTACATGGGAGGCGCACCCCCCACGCAAACCCGCATCCGTGGGAGAGAATGGACCGGGGCATGGCGGAGGCGGTACGGGAGAGGGATTGTGACGACGGCATCCCGCCGGTGGTTCGGCGGGCGGGACGAGAGTCGGCGGGCGGATGCGCAGGCGGCGAAGGATGCCGCCGCGGCCGCGTTCTACGAGCTGGACACCGCGCAGCGGGATCTGCGGATCTCCATGGAGACCATCGCGGCCGCCGACGGGTCGCCCGCGGCGCGGCAGGCCGGGGAGGGGTTCGTCGCGCTCGGGGAGCGGATCGACCAGGTCAGCCATGTGTACATCGAGGCCGTCGACGCGCACGACCTTGATCGGGTGGACCTGGAGGGGTCCGTCGCCGCGCGGGCGCGGGAGCAGCTGACGCGGGCCCGCGACGAGCTGGTCCGGGTCAAGGGCGAGCTGGACCGTTTCGCTCAGGGGCTGCAGCCGCTGCTGGACAAGGCCGAGACGCAGCTGGCCCGGGTGGCGCCCGCGCGGGAGCGGGCCCGGGCCGCGCTGCTCGCGGCGAGCACGGCGCTGGACGACGTACGGGGCAAGGGGATGCGGGCCGACGAGTTCGCGGCGCGGCTGGCCGCGCTCGGGCCCGAGCTGACCTTGCTGAACCAGGGCGCCGCGCAGCACGGGGTGCAGGAGACCGTCCAGCGTGCGGACCGGATCCTGCGGGACGCGGAGGCGATACGGGCCGAGGTGGTGCGGCTCCCGGAGCGGGCCGCGGAGATCGACCGGCGGCTGGTGAGCCTGCGGACCCGGGCGCAGGCGCTGCGCAATCGGGCGGACCGGGTGGATCCGGTCCTCAGTGAGCTGCGCCGGCGGTTCAGTGCCGCGTGCTGGCAGGACCTGCAGCACGTGCCGGATCAGGCCGTACGGGACGTGGCGCGGGCCGAGGAGCAGCTGAAGGAAGCCGCGCGGGCGCGCGAGGAGCAGCGCTGGGCGGACGTGGCGGCGTTGATCGAGTCGGTCCGGGGTGCGCTGGATGCCACCGACGAGGCGGTGTCGGCGGCGCAGGACCGGCTGTCGCGGCTGGAGGCGGTGGCGCGGGACCCCCAGGCGGAGGTGCAGCGGACCCGGTTCGCGATCCGGGACGCGCAGCGGCTGGCGATGGAGGGCCGCAGTGTGCCCGATCCGCGGCACGCGCGGCCGCTGGACGAGTCGGTGGCGCGGATGGAGCGGGCGCTCGCCGGGCTGGAGGAGCGGCACCCCGACTACTGGCACTTCCTTCAGGAGATGGAGCAGGTGCGGGGAGACGTCGGACGGGTCGTCTCCGATATCCGCGGCGGGCGCGGGAGCGGCTGAGGTCGAGCGGCTGAGGTCGAGCGGCTGAGGTCGAGCGGCTGAGGTCCGCGCTTGTCGCGGAGGGGGCATCGGCGGATGCTTGAGGTGGCTGGAATAGGAGGGCGTGATGGCTGCCCACACTTCGCACACCTCTCGTGCGCCCGACGCACCCCGCGCAACCGCACCCCGCGCGACCGCACCCCCCGCGACCGCGCCGCACGCGGCCTACGGGTGCCACGAGGCCCACGAGAACTACGCGCCGTACGTGGCCCACGGGCCGATCGAGCTCCCCGCACCGCACGTCCCCTACCTGGTGCGGCGCATCGCGCGTCCCGTCAACACCCAGCTCGACGAGCACCTGCCCACCGACCACAAGCTCAGCCAGGTGTACCGGGTGGGCGCGGGCCTGATGGGGTTGCTGCTGGTCGCCTTCGGGATCCTCGGGCTGATCGACCGGATCGGGTTCTTCGACACCGGCGGCGCCACGGTGCTCGCGCTGAACACCAACGGCGCGCTGAGCGTCCTGTCGATCTGCATCGGGCTGCTGCTCTTCGCCGGGATGGTGATCGGCGGGAACTTCGCCTCCACCCTCAACATCGTGCTGGGGCTGGCCTTCATCGCCAGCGGGTTCGTGAATCTGGCCCTGCTGGACACCGGGGTGAACTTCCTGGCCTTCAAGATCCAGAACGTGCTGTTCAGCTTCGTCGTCGGCGTGATGCTGATGTGGTTCGGGATGTACGGGCGGGTGGGCAGCGCCCTGCCGCACGACAACCCGTACTGGCGGGCCCGCAACCCCGAGCAGGCCGCTCGGGAGGACCGGGCCGCAGCTGCCGCCGCCCGGCTCAGTCACGGCTTCTAGGCCGCCCCGCCCGGCGTAGGTAGCCTGGGGCCATGCCTCGTTATGAATTCCGCTGCCGGACCTGCGAAGACACCTTCGAGGTCAGCCGGCCCATGGCCGAGTCGTCCGCTCCCGCAGACTGCCCGGCCGGCCACGCCGACACCGTGAAGCTGCTCTCCGCCGTCGCCGTGGGCGGGACCAGCAGCGCCCCCGCCCCGTCCGGCGGGGGCTGCTGCGGTGGTGGGGGCTGCTGCTAGCGCCTGGCGCTGGCGCCTAGCGCTTGCGCGACAGGGTGAGGCCGTCCGAGATCGCCAGCAGGACCGATTCCATGCGGGTGTCCGCCGCGACGTGCTCGTTGTACGCGCGGACTCCCGCCGCCGAGCCCGTCGCGGACTCGTCCAGGACCCTGCCGTGGAACAGCGTGTTGTCCGTGACGATCAGCCCGCCCGGGCGCAGCCGCGGAACGAGCTCCTCCCAGTACGCGATCTGGCTTTCCTTGTCCGCGTCCACGTAGGCCATGTCGATGTGCGGCTCCTGCGGCATGGCGCGCAGCGTGTCCAGCGCCGGGGCGATCCGCAGGTCGATCCGGTCGGCGACGCCCGCCGCCTTCCAGGCCTCGCGCCCGTACGCCGTCCACTCCTCCGAGACGTCGCACGCGACGAGCACGCCGTCCGCCGGCAGGGCCTGGGCCATCGACAGGGTCGAGAAGCCGGTGAAGGTGCCGACCTCGACGATGTGGCGGGCGCCGGTCAGCCGGACCAGGAAGGCCAGCAGCGGCCCCTGCTCCTCCGCGGACTGCATGCCGGCGACGTCCGGGAACTTCTCGTACGTCGTCGCCACCAGCCCCCGCTGGACCGTGTCCAGCGGAGGGTTGTGGTCGAGAACGTAGCGGTACAACTCGTCGGTGATCTTGGTGCTGTTGCCCTTGGTCATGCGCCCAGTGTGCCGACATCACCGGCCGGCCGGACACCCTCCCGGGCCACCGCCTCCGCGAAGGCCCGCACGATCTCCTCCCCCGCCAGCACACCCGCCGCTGCCAGGGCCGTGACCGTCGGCGCCGTCCAGCCCGCGTCGGCCAGCTCCCCGTGCCCCGGCCGCCAGGCCGCGTCCGCCGCCAGCAGCAGGTCCGCGTCCAGCAGCGAGTCGCCCGCGGCGAGGGTCGTGGTCGTACCCGTACGGCGGGCCACCTCGCGCATCGCCGCGCTCTTCGTCAGCGGACGCGGCACGGCGTAGATCTTGCGGCCCTGGAGGGAGACCGTCCAGCCGCGCCCGTCGGCCCACTCGGCCAGCGCCTTGACCCACTCCTGCGGCACCAGGTCGCGTTCGACGACCAGGTACGTGAACAGGTCCTCCGCGATCCTCGCCTTGCGCAGCCACGCCGGGTCCGCCGTCGCCAGCAGGTGCGCGTGCACCTCCTCCAGCGGAGCGCACTCCTGCGCCAGCCGCGCCGCCACCTCGCGCCGCCAGTCCCGGTCCGGGACCCCGTCCACCAGCAGCTGCCCGCCGTTGGCGCAGATCGCGTACCGCGCCGGGCGCCCGGGGAAGCGGATGCGCTGGTACTGCTTGCGCGTACGGGTCGTCGTCGGCACGAAGACCACCGCGGGATCGGCCGTCAGCTCGGCCAGCAGCTCCGCCGCCGTCTCCGTCATGTACGACAGCGGCTTGCTCTCGTGCACCTCGACGCACAGCAGCCGCGGGGCCACCGGGTCGGGCATGGTCAGGCCGAGCGCGGCCGCCGAGTAGATGAGCGTGCGGTCGAGATCACTGGCTACCAGGACAGTCACTTGGAGGTCACGGCCTTTCCGTCGGCGCCGGTCGCGCCACGCGTGAAGCGGGGGTGGATGAGTCCTACGCAGGTGTAGGGCAGCCCGTCGACCTCTTCCACCGGCACGCCCCGCTGCTCGGCGAGCAGCCGTACGTGGTCCAGGTCCGCCCCGGCGCCGCGCTGCGCCAGGATCTTCCACGGCACGCGCCGCAGCAGCACCCGCGTCGTCTCGCCGACGCCGGGCTTGACCAGGTTCACGTCGTGGATGCCGTACTCCTCGCTGATCCGCTCGACCGCCGCCCAGCCCTCCCAGGTGGGCGTGCGGTCGGCGGCGAGGAGCTCCTTGACCTCGGCGTCGACGGCCTCGGCCACCTCGTCGAAGCGGGCGGCGACGGTGTCGACGAAGCCGGTGGAGACATCGGCTCCGGCGAGCTCGCGGTAGAACTTCGCGCCGTGGAAGTCGGCGGGCCCGACCAGGTCGGACCTGAGGACCGTACGCGATATCAGTCCGGAAACGGTGGAATTGAGGCAGGCGGAGGGGATCAGGAAGTCCTCGCGGGTGCCGTACGTGGACACGCAGGAACCGGGGTCGGCGAGGACCACGATCTCCGGGTCGAAGCCCGGGCCCCCTGCTTCCCGATGGGCCTCCAGCGCCGCCGCGAGTTCCCGCGTGATCGCCCCCTTGCCCGTCCAGCCGTCCACGAAGACGATGTCGGCGGGGTCGTGGTGGGCGGCCAGCCAGCGCAGGGCGTTGGGGTCGATGCCGCGGCCGCGCACGATGGAGACGGCGTAGTGCGGCACGTCCAGGCCGTGCCGGGCCCGGGCCCAGCGGCGCATCAGGACACCGACGGGGGTGCCGGCGCGGGCCAGCGAGACGAGGACCGGGGAGGGGGACCGCTCGGCGAGGACGGTCTCGGTGACCGTGCCGACGGCCCGGGCGATGCGGGCGGCGGACGCGCTCAGCGCGCTCCGGTAGAGCTCCTGGTACTGGGGGGACGGCTGGTACTCGACGGGCAGCGACTCGGCGTAGTGCGCGCCGCCCGCCTGGATGGCTTCCTCGCGCTCCTCGGTCGGGGCCTCCAGCGCCGCGCCGGAGAGGTCCTGGAGCAGCCAGCCGCAGTCCTCCGGGGCGTACGAGGAGAAGGCGGGTCCGCGCAGCGGCCCGGGCAGGATCGGCTCGGGCATGATGATCGGCTCCCGCCGGTCGGAGGAAACGCCGGAGGAGATGTCCGGGGTGTACGAGGTGACCGGGGTGTACGAGGTGACCGGGGTGTCCGGGGTGTCCGGGGTGTACGAGGGGACCAGCGCGAGCAGGACCCGGCCGGCGTGCGGGGCCAGGCGCGCGAGGAGCCCGTCGGGGGCGTGCAGCGCACCGGTGTCCCCGTGGGTGTCGGCGACGGCGACGACGGTGTCGAAGCCGGCGCCCGCGACGTTGTAGGCGTAGCGGTCGCCGGGCCCGTCGGCGGGGCGGTCGTGCGCGGGGAAGACGAGCCGGGAGCGGATGGCGTAGCCGGGGTCGTCGACGGCGAGCACGGGCGAGCGGGTGGTGGTCGAGAACCGGACCTCGGCCCCGGCCCCGGACTCCTCCAGGGCCCGCGCGAGGCGCAGCGGCGCGTACATGAGTTCCTCGTTGCCGAGTACGAGGACCCGCCCGGGTTCGGCTCCGAGCGCGTCGGCGAGCTGTCGGGCCAGCGCGGGCAGGGCCGCTTCGAGCCGGGCGCGATGCTCGGGGGTGAACCCGTGCCGGCCGCCGTCCGGGACCCCGGCGGGCCAGTCGAGCACGACCCGCCCGACGGGGGCGCAAGCCCCGGCCGGAGCCGCGCCCGGAGCCGCAGCGCCCGCGCCCTGGCGCTCGTACTGCTCGACCAGTGCCTGTCCCTTGGCCAGGACCCCCTCGGGGAGGTTCACCGTCCCGGAGGCGAGCGCGATCAGGTCGACGCGCGCGCCGATCTCGGCGGCGAAGGCGGTGAGCCGCGCGCGGTCGGCCGGGGAGCGCATGTCGACGAGGGCGACGACCACGTAGTGCGCGCGGGGGTGGCGGGCGTGCAGGTCGCGGATGGTGTTCAGGACCGTGTTGCCGGTGGAGAACTCGTCGTCGACGAGGACCAGCGGTCCGTTGCCGGCCAGCAGCTTCGGGTCCTCAGGCAGCAGCAGGTGCGAGGTGGCGTGCGAGTGGGCCTCCTCGAACCCGCCTGCGGGCTCGACCCCCGGCACGGGGCGGCGGGTGGAGTGCAGGTAGGGGGCCGCTCCGAGGCCGTCGGCCACGCAGTGCCCGAGCCCGGTCGCCGTCTCGGCGTACCCGAGGACAACCGCGGCGGCGGCCTCGTCGCCCAGCAGGGCCCGGACCCGTTCGCCGAGCCCGTGTCCGGCGGCGTACACGGCACGCGGGGACTGCGGGACGTGCTTGCCCAGCACCTGCGAGACGAGCAGGTGGGCCCGCTTCGGGTTGCGCCGCAGAGCCAGCCCGAGCAGTTCGTCCAGCCGTGGCGACCCCGGGTCGCCGGCCTCCTCCAGGCGTACGCCCAGCCGCTCGGCCACCCAGGTTCCCGACCACACCGCTTCGATCGTCTTGCCCTTCTCCGTAGTCGTCGCCGTCACGGGTCCGCTCACAGCTGGAGCCCGGCCGTGAGGAGGTCGACGAAGCCGACCTCCTCCTTCGCCACACCGAAGACCTCGGCGCGCAGCATGGTGCGCTCGGCCCAGGCTCGGTGGGGCTTCACTTCGTTCATCTTGTTCGTGTAGGCGGAGCGCATGACTCCGCCGCCGCCGCGCTCGGGGCGCAGGATGTCCTGGGCGTCGCTGAACTCCTCGTGGGAGACCACCGACAGCGCGTGGACGGGCGTGACGTGGGCGGGGTGGATGCAGGTCTTGCCGAGGAGTCCGTTGGCCCGGTCGAGTTCGATCTCGCGCAAGAGCCCGTCGAGGTCGTGCTCGATGAGGGTGGTGCGCAGTTCCTCGGCGCCTTCCTGGAGGAAGGGGCTGCGGCGCAGCTGGGGCTTGAAGAGGCGCTGCTGGTTGCGGAAGTACTCCCAGACGGGTCCGGTCACGGTGAAGCCGGTGCCGTCGGCGCGGCTGAGCACGTTCACCACGTCGGCGATGACTCCGGCGACGATCTGCACGTCGTAGGCGGTCATGTCCGGGGTGCGGCGCAGTCCGTAGACCGAGCAGAAGTCGGTGACGCCGAGGCGCAGGGCCAGGACGCGGTCGCGGTACCGGTTGACGGTGCGGGAGATGCCGGCGAGGGCTTCGACGCGGGTTTCGAGGTGGAGGAGATCGGGGGTCTCCAGGACGGGCATGGCGTACAGCGGCTGCTGTCCGCCGGCCGCCTCGGCCTGGGCGACGGCGTCGAGGAAGGCGGTTCCGCGGCTCTCGGTGAATTTGGGGAGTACGAATCCGGCCAGTCTGCGGGCGGAGCCGCCGAGGCGGTGCACGAGGTCGGGTATCTGCTCGGGGGTGCGGACCCGGATGAAGAGGAGCGGGAGCTCCCCGCCGTCGGCGTCGAGGGCGGCGAACTGGCGGACCAGGTTGTCCTCGGCGTCGGCGACCTCGGCGTCGCTGATCGAATCCTCCAGGCAGAGGACCATGGAGACGACCCCGCGGGCGGCCTGCTTGCGGACGTCCCCGGCGAGGTTCGGGCGGGTGGCGGGGCTGTAGAGGGTGGCTCCGAGGGCGGCGGCGAGGATGCGGGCGGGGGAGGCGGCGGTGAACTCGGCGGGCTCCTGATGGAAGAGGTCCTTACGGACGGTGGGCGATATGTGCCCGAAGTGACGCATGTGCTTCCCCCGTACTGCCTCGGCGGCCCCAGTGGCGTGGCCGGTAATAGTACGTACGAACGTGAGTCAAGAGTTCCTCAAGCACATGAAGTTCAGGTAACCCTCTTGCACAATGCCCAGGCCTTTCGTTCCCGACAAGGCCCTGCGGGGGGCCGCGTTGTTCCGCGCCGCCCCGGGAGGGCAGGATGACGGGCATGACGCACGCGATGCAGAAGGGCTCGAACATCCCGGTGACCGCCGTGGCGGTCCGGGCGGTGCTGCGCTGGACCGGCGGCCCCGAGGTGCCGGACGTCGACGCCTCGGCACTGCTCGTGGGCCCGGACGGGCGCGTGCGCTCGGACGAGGACTTCGTGTTCTACAACCAGCCCCGGCACCCCTCGGGGGCCATCTGGCGGCTCGGCAAGAAGCAGCTCGGCGACGGGATCACCGACGCCGTGCAGGCGGACCTGCGCGCGGTGCCGCTGGTGGTGGACCGGATCCTGGTCGTGGCCTCCGCCGAGGACGTGCCGTTCCAGCAGGTCCACGACCTGCGGATCCTGCTGTACGACGCCACGGCGACCGGCGGCGCCGAGCCGCTGGCCTTCTTCGACGTGCGCCCCGAGACCGGCGCCGAGACGGCCCTGATCTGCGGGGAGCTGTACCGCCGGGGCGACGGGTGGAAGTTCCGCGCGCTGGGCGAGGGTTACTCGAACGGCCTCGTCGGGCTGGCGACCGACCACGGGATCTCCGTGGACGAGAACGCCGCCGAGGGCGGGTCCGGAGCCGCCCCCGCCGCCGGGCCGACCGGCGAGCAGACGGCCCAGATGCGCCCGCCGGGCCCACAGCAGGCGCAGCAGGCACCGCAGACACCGCAGGCGCCGGTGACGCAGGCCCCGCCGCCCGCGCAGCCGGCGTACGGGTACCCGCAGCCGGTGTCCCCGGCTCCGGTGCCGGTCCCGGGCGGCGACCCGACGTTCCGGCTGCCGGTGCAGGGCCCGCAGTTCCTCCGCCGCTGAAGCGCCGTGCCTGACCGGGAACGCGGGGACCCGCCCGGTCCCGGTCAGGCCTTGGTGCTCTTGTAGCCCCGCCCCCACTGCAGGCCCCACCCGTACAGCCGGTCCAGCTCGGCCTGGAACCCGTACACGAACTTCACCTCGCGCCGCACGATCAGCTCGCCCTTGACGTGCTCCAGGGAGAGCACCGCGCAGGAGCGGGCCTGCGGCTGCCGCTCCTCCAGCGGGATCTCGATCCGCGGCCCGGTGATCGGGTAGAGGGTGATCATGGCGTGCGTCCGGTCGAAGGCCGGGGTCTGGTCGTAGATGTAGACGAACACCAGCAGCCGCTTGATCTCGTCGGCGTGGTCGAGGTTGACGAAGACCGTCTCCCCCGACGGCGCCCCGAACCGGTCGTCGCCGCTGAGCTTCACGTACGGCGGGCTGTTGATGTCCCCGTGGAGGTTGCCGAGCGGTTGGACGACGCCCCGGGTCCCGTCGGCCAGCTCGTAGAGGCAGCCGAGGTCGAGGTCGACGTTGACCATGCCCTGGGTGTGCGCCTGCACCATCTCGGGCTTGAACAGCTTGAACGGGTGGCGCAGGAGCCGGCCGCCCTCACCCCCGCCGCGTCCGCCGATGTCCGAGCTGCGCATGCGCCAGGACAGGTTGACCCGCAGGTTCCCGTGGACCGCCCCCTGTTTGGTGAGCGACACCGTCGGATGCCGCTTGGTCAGCTCGATCGCGGCCGAGGCGCTGCCCGAGTCGAACTGCAGGGCGCGGCTGCCCCTGATCCCGTCGAAGAATCCCATTTCCCCTGTCCCCCCTCATTCTGTGTAGGCGGGGCGGCCTACGCGGACGGGGCGGCCCGGCAGTCCGCAGACCAGCCCGGCCGCCCCGCAGTTGGAGCGTTCCGCATTACCGCCGTGATCATGCCTCGGCGGTGGAACCCTCCAGTTCCAGGCGCTTGTTGCGGCGCACCGAGGACCAGAAGGACCAGGCGATGAGCAGCACGCCGACGAGGCCCGTGATGACCTCGTGGATCTCGTACTGGATGGTGACGAGCAGGATCACGGCGAGCGCGCCGATGGCGTAGTGCGCGCCGTGCTCCAGGTAGACGTAGTCGTCGAGGGTGCCCTGGCGGACCAGGTAGACCGTGAGCGACCGGACGTACATGGCGCCGATGCCGAGGCCGAGGGCCATCAGCACGATGTCGTTGGTGATGGCGAAGGCGCCGATGACCCCGTCGAAGGAGAAGGAGGCGTCGAGGACTTCGAGGTAGAGGAACATGAAGAAGGCGGCCTTGCCGGCCATGACGACGGCCGAGACGGGCTTGCCGCTCTTCTTCGCCGCTTCCTCGGCCTCGTGCTCGGCCTCTTCCTCTTCTTCGAGGCGGTTCTCGAAGTAGCCGGAGAGACCGCCGACGATCATGTACGTGATCAGGCCGGCGATGCCGGAGACCAGGACGGTCTGCGCCTTGTCCACGTGGGCGCCGCCGTGCTGGTGGGCGTTGGCGGCGAAGGTCATGGACGTGATCAGCAGGACGATCAGCGCGATGCACGCCGACAGCATGTCGATCTTGCCGAGCTTGGCGAGCGGCCGCTCCAGCCATGCGAGCCACTTGATGTCCCGGTCCTCGAAGATGAAGTCGAGGAAGATCATCAGAAGGAACATGCCGCCGAAGGCCGCGATCGCCGGGTGGGCGTCCGTGACCAGCTGCTGGTACATGTCCTTGTCGTTCAGCGCCAGATCGACGGCCTCGATGGGCCCGATACCGGCGGTGACCGCGACGATCACGACGGGGAAGACCAGGCGCATGCCGAACACGGCGATGAGCACACCGACGGTGAGGAAGATCTTCTGCCAGAAGGCATTCATCTTCTTCAGGATTCCGGCGTTGACCACCGCGTTGTCGAAGGACAGCGAGATCTCAAGGATGGACAGGATCGCGACGATCCCGAGTCCGGTCATTCCCCCGTAGAACCCCGCTGCGACCAGACCGAGCGCAGTGACTGCGAACGACCAGCCGAAGGTTTTGAGAACCACTGGCACCCCATCGTCTTGTACGGCTTTACGAAACGTTGACCCCGAAGTCTAGAGCGATGCCCCGGAGCCCCGACGCGTACCCCTGCCCCACCGCTCGGAACTTCCATTCGCCGCCGTACCGGTAGACCTCGCCGAAGATCATCGCGGTCTCGCTGGAGGCGTCCTCGGTGAGGTCGTAGCGGGCCAGTTCCTGGCCGTCCGATTCGTTGACCACGCGAATGAAGGCGTTGCTGACCTGGCCGAAGCTCTGCCGGCGGGCCTCCGCCTCGTGGATCGAGACCGGGAAGACGATCTTGTCGACCTCGACCGGCACCTTGGTCAGGTCGATGATGATCGATTCGTCGTCGCCCTCACCCTCGCCCGTGAGGTTGTCCCCCGTGTGTTCGACGGAGCCCTCGGGGCTCTTCAGGTTGTTGTAGAAGACGAAGTACGCGTCCCCCAGGACCCGGCCGTCGCGGCACAGCAGCGCGCTGGCGTCGAGGTCGAAATCGGCCCCCGTGGTCGAGCGCGCGTCCCATCCGAGACCGACCAGGACCCGGGTGAGGTTCGGTGCGGCCTTGGAAAGGGAGACGTTGCCCCCCTTGGCGAGTGTGACGCCCATGTTGTGGTCCTCCCCGGACGACGTGGTGATCGCGGCGCGCCCCGCATGGCGGGCCGCCGGTGAAGCTCGGCGGTGCATCTCGGCCGTGCACCGCCGCAAAGCGCGTCCGGCGCCGTACACAACAGTGCACGGCGCCGGACGGGTGACTGCTGGCAGGCTCAGACGTTGACGCCGAAGTCCTGCGCGATGCCGCGCAGGCCGGAGGCGTAGCCCTGGCCGATGGCGCGGAACTTCCACTCCGCTCCGTTGCGGTACAGCTCGCCGAAGACCATGGCGGTCTCGGTCGAGGCGTCCTCGGAGAGGTCGTAGCGGGCGAGCTCGCTGTTGTCGGCCTGGTTCACGACGCGGATGTACGCGTTGCGGACCTGGCCGAAGCTCTGCTGGCGGCTCTCGGCCTCGTAGATCGAGACCGGGAAGACGATCTTGGCGACATCGGACGGGACCCCCGCCAGGTTCACCTTGATCGCCTCGTCGTCGCCCTCGCCCTCACCGGTGGTGTTGTCACCGGTGTGCTCGACCGAGCCGTCCGGGCTCTTCAGGTTGTTGAAGAACACGAAGTTCGAGTCGTTGGCGACCTTGCCCTGGTCGTTGGTCAGGATCGCGCTGGCGTCGAGGTCGAAGTCGACACCGGTGGTGGTGCGAGCGTCCCAGCCCAGACCGACGATGACCGCCGTCAGATTCGGCGCGGCCTTGGTCAGCGAGACGTTTCCGCCCTTGCTGAGGCTGACTCCCACGGGTCCTCCATTGGGTTCATGTGTGGGGCGGTGCCCCGTCGTGCGGTTTCTACCGGGATCAACGCTTCGATCCTAGTGACGGGTTCCCGCCTGTCGGCGTCTTTCCCGAGGAACAGTTCCCGGAACCGGCCCGAAGTGCGGCGATTGTGCGACGGCCCGACGGGTCCGGGGAATCTCGGAGGCTGCTCCGAGGGTTCTCAGAGGCTGTCGAGGGCCTTGATGTACTCGTTCAGGTCACGCGCGTCGGGCAGGCCGTTGACGACGGTCCAGCGCACGACGCCGTCCTTGTCGATGATGAAGGTGCCGCGGACCGCGCAGCCCTTCTGCTCGTCGAAGACCCCGTACGCGCGGGAGGTCTCGCCGTGCGGCCAGAAGTCCGAGAGCAGCGGGTAGTCCAGGTTCTCCTGCTCGCCGAAGACGCGCAGGGTCGGCACGGAGTCGTTGGAGACCGCGAGGAGCTGGACGTCGTCGTTCTGGAACCGCGGCAGCTGGTCGCGCAGCTCGCACAGCTCGCCGGTGCAGACACCGGTGAAGGCGAACGGGTAGAAGAGCAGCACCACGGCCTTCTCGCCGCGGAAGTCGGAGAGCCGCACGGTGGCGCCGTGGTTGTCCTTGAGCTCGAAGTCCGGGGCCTTGCTGCCGACCTCGATCGCCATCTCTCGCATCCCTTCGTTCCTGCATCCCTGTGTTGGGCTGTCCGGGTGAGACCCAGCGTAGGCCGGTCCCGGGCTCCGAACGCGCACACCCCGCCGACCGCGGGAAATCCGGGTCGACGGGGTGTGCGTCCGCTTGGCTGCGAGTTACGGCTCAGCGCTTGGCCTTGGCGGCCTTCGGCGTCACCAGCTTGGTGGAGGTCCACTCCTTGCCGACGGGCAGGCCCTTGGCAAGCGAGAGGCCGGCCGTTTCGGCCGCCTCGCTGATGTCGCTGGCCTCGACGTAGCCGTCGCGGCCCGTCTTGGGGGTCAGCAGCAGGATCAGTGCGCCGTCCTCGACCAGCTCGGTCGCATCGACCAGGGCGTCCGTCAGATCGCCGTCCTCGTCGCGGAACCACAACAGCACCGCGTCGGCGACGTCGTCGTAGTCCTCGTCGGCGAGATCGCTGACGAGCTTCTCGACGGCGTCACGGAATTCCTGATCGACGTCGTCGTCGTAGCCGATCTCCTGGACCACCTGTTCGGACTGGAAACCCAGCCGGGCGGCCAGGCTCTCCGCGTGGTCCGCGGTCGCGCTCACGGGGTGCCTCCTGCTCATGTTCGGTGAATGTCTTCGGCGGCGCGCGTACGCGCAGCATTGGGCGTAGTCCACACGGGCGCGGCGGATCGCGCAAGTACCCGGCCGCCGAGACCGTCGAAACGGTGACGATTACGGCCGTCTCGCCGCAACTTTCAGCCCTCCCGTGTGCACGTCTGGTGATTCATCCCACACCATTCCAGGTCATTCGGCATCATCGGCGACGCTGAGCGGCTTTCCTACCTGTTTGAGGGACGAACGGTCTTACGAACCCGCTGATCGTCTTGGGCGTAGGGTTGCGAAGTGGCCGGACCCGACGCCGACGGCGCCCCGAATCGCCGCGGACTCCAGTGATTACCCAGTGGTACAGGTGACGATTCCGACCGAGCGTAAGACGATGGGAGGCGGCGAAACCCCATGGCACGACTCCCCTGACAGCGAAGGAACAGCGTGGCTTCCGCATCCGATCGCAATCCGATCATCATTGGCGGCCTGCCGAGCCAGGTCCCGGACTTCGATCCGGAGGAGACGCAGGAGTGGCTCGACTCCCTGGACGCAGCCGTCGACGAGCGGGGCCGTGAGCGCGCCCGCTATCTGATGCTGCGGCTGATCGAGCGGGCCCGCGAGAAGCGCGTGGCCGTGCCCGAGATGCGCAGCACGGACTACGTCAACACGATCGCGACCAAGGACGAGCCGTTCTTCCCCGGCAACGAGGAGATCGAGCGCAAGGTCCTGAACGCCACCCGGTGGAACGCGGCCGTCATGGTCTCGCGCGCCCAGCGTCCCGGGATCGGCGTCGGCGGCCACATCGCCACGTTCGCCTCCTCCGCCTCCCTCTACGACGTGGGCTTCAACCACTTCTTCCGGGGCAAGGACGAGGGCGATGGCGGCGACCAGATCTTCTTCCAGGGCCACGCCTCCCCCGGCATCTACGCTCGCGCCTACCTCCTGGACCGGCTCTCCGAGCAGCAGCTCGACGCGTTCCGGCAGGAGAAGTCGAAGGCCCCGTACGGCCTGTCCAGCTACCCGCACCCGCGGCTGATGCCGGACTTCTGGGAGTTCCCGACCGTCTCGATGGGCCTCGGCCCGCTCGGCGCGATCTACCAGGCCCGGATGAACCGGTACATGGAGGCGCGCGGGATCGCCGACACCTCGAAGTCACACGTTTGGGCGTATCTCGGCGACGGCGAGATGGACGAGCCGGAATCGCTCGGCCAGCTGTCGATCGCCGCCCGCGAGGGCCTGGACAACCTGACCTTCGTCGTGAACTGCAACCTGCAGCGGCTCGACGGCCCGGTGCGCGGCAACGGCAAGATCATCCAGGAGCTGGAGTCGCAGTTCCGCGGCGCCGGCTGGAACGTCATCAAGCTGATCTGGGACCGCTCCTGGGACCCGCTGCTGGCGCAGGACCGCGACGGCATCCTGGTCAACAAGATGAACTCGACGCCGGACGGCCAGTTCCAGACGTACGCGACCGAGACCGGCGCCTACATCCGCGACCACTTCTTCGGCGACGACCAGCGGCTGCGGGCGATGGTCGAGAACATGAGCGACCAGCAGCTGCTGCACCTGGGCCGCGGCGGCCACGACCACAAGAAGATCTACGCGGCGTACGCGGCGGCCAAGGCCCACAAGGGCCAGCCGACGGTGATCCTGGCGCAGACGGTCAAGGGCTGGACGCTCGGCCCGAACTTCGAGGGCCGCAACGCCACGCACCAGATGAAGAAGCTGACGGTCGACGACCTCAAGCGCTTCCGCGACCGCCTGCACATCCCGATCACGGACGCGCAGCTGGAGGGCGGCGCCCCGCCGTACTACCACCCGGGCCCCGGTTCGCCGGAGATCCAGTACATGCACGACCGGCGCAGCTCGCTGGGCGGCTACGTGCCGACCCGCGTGGTGCGCGCGAAGCCGCTGCAGCTGCCGGACGACAAGACGTACGCGGCGGCCAAGAAGGGCTCGGGCCAGCAGTCGATCGCCACGACGATGGCGTTCGTGCGCATCCTGAAGGACCTGATGCGGGACAAGGAGATCGGCCGGCGGTTCGTGCTGATCGCCCCGGACGAGTACCGCACGTTCGGCATGGACGCGTTCTTCCCGAGCGCCAAGATCTACAACCCGCTGGGCCAGCAGTACGAGGCGGTCGACCGCGACCTGCTGCTCGCGTACAAGGAGTCCCCGACGGGCCAGATGCTGCACGACGGCATCTCGGAGGCGGGCTGCACGGCCTCGCTGATCGCCGCGGGTTCGGCTTACGCGACGCACGGCGAGCCGCTGATCCCGGTCTACGTCTTCTACTCGATGTTCGGTTTCCAGCGCACGGGTGACCAGTTCTGGCAGATGGCCGACCAGCTGGCGCGCGGTTTCGTCCTGGGTGCGACCGCCGGCCGGACCACCCTGACGGGTGAGGGCCTCCAGCACGCCGACGGTCACTCCCAGCTGCTGGCGTCGACCAACCCGGGCTGTGTGGCGTACGACCCGGCGTACGGGTACGAGATCGCGCACATCGTCCAGGACGGCCTGCGCCGCATGTACGGGCCCGAGGCCGAGGACGTCTTCTACTACCTGACCGTCTACAACGAGCCGATCCAGCACCCGGCCGAGCCGGCCGGCGTGGACGTGGACGGCATCCTCAAGGGCATCCACCGGGTGTCCGCGGGCTCGGCGGGCTCCATCGGGGCGCAGATCATGGCCTCGGGCGTGGCGGTGCCGTGGGCGCTGGAGGCCCAGCGGATCCTGGCCGCGGAGTGGAACGTCCGGGCGGACGTCTGGTCGGCGACCTCCTGGAACGAGCTGCGCCGCGACGCCGTCGCGGTGGAGGAGCACAACCTGCTCCACCCGGAGGAGGAGCAGCGCGTTCCGTACGTGACGCGGAAGCTGTCGGGTGCCGAGGGGCCGTTCGTGGCGGTCTCGGACTGGATGCGGTCCGTCCCGGACCAGATCTCGCGGTGGGTGCCCGGCGCGTACACCTCGCTGGGTGCGGACGGCTTCGGCTTCGCGGACACGCGCGGCGCGGCCCGGCGCTTCTTCCACATCGACGCGCAGTCGGTGGTGCTGGCGGTGCTGACCGAGCTGGCCAAGGAGGGCAAGATCGACCGTTCCGCGCTGAAGCAGGCGGTGGACCGGTACCGGCTGCTGGACGTCTCGGCGGCCGACCCGGGCGCGGCGGGCGGCGACGCGTAGCCTCCGCGGACAGGCGTCAGGGCGGGTCCCCGGCAGTGCCGGGGGCCCGCTTCGCTTTACCAGTTCCTTACGATGCTCCGTATGAAGGAACCCTCCCGCCAGCTGCGGTGGGAGCGGCGGAGCCAGACCCCGCTGCTCGTGCTCGCCGCGGCCTTCACCGTCGCCTACGCCGTGCCGATCGTCGTGCCCGACGCGGATGCGGACGTGCACCGGGCGTGCACGGTCACCGAGTGGGTGGTGTGGGGGGCCTTCGCCGCCGATTACCTGATGCGGCTGGGCCTGTCGACGGCCAAGAAGGCGTTCGTCCGGACCCACTGGATGGACCTGGGCGCGGTGCTGCTGCCGATGCTCCAGCCGCTGCGGCTGCTGCGGCTGGTGTCCACGCTGCTGCTGGTGGGCCGGCGGGCCCGGATGGCCCCGCAGATCCGGCTGACCACGTACGTGGCGGGGGCGGTGGTCGGTCTGCTGATGTTCGGCTCGCTCGCCGTGCTGAGCGTGGAGCGTGACGCCCCGAACGGGAACATCAAGAACCTGGGCGACGCCGTGTGGTGGAGCTTCACCACGATGACGACCGTCGGGTACGGGGACCACTCGCCCACCACCGGGCTCGGCCGGGTGCTCGCGGTGGGGCTGATGCTGTCGGGGATCGCGCTGCTGGGTGTGGTGACCGCCAACATCGCGGCCTGGTTCATCTCCCGGTTCGAACGCGACGACCGGGTGGAGCGGGCGCAGACCGCCGCGATCGCCGAACTGGCCGCGGAGGTACGGGCGCTGCGCGCCGAGATCGGGCGCCTCGGCGGGGCAGCCGCCCCGGGTGCGGGGGCCGCTCCGGGTACGGGGGCCGACGTGCCGGCCCAGGTGCCCGAAGCGGCCCCGGCGGCGGATGCCGCTACCGCTCCCACACCTTGAAGGCCCTGACCAGGTAGAGGGATTCGGGCAGCCGGACGCCGTCGCCGGGATACGTCTGGAACTCGCCGGTCTCCGCGCACTCGGCCGACTGGTAGGTGGTCACCGGCCGCCCGGTGCGGTTGACCAGTGACTGGGCGCTGGTCCCGGCGGGCAGCGCCGTACAGCTGTTGATGTCCAGGGTGCTCAGCTCGTAGGCGTTGCGGGTGCCCTTGAACTCCGGCTTCGCCCACAGGCACAGCTGCCCGGTGGCGCAGGCAGGGGCCTTGCCCGGCGGCGGGCCCGCGGCGTGTGCGGCGCTCGCCGTACTCGGGACGAGCGCGGCGAGGGCCAGGACGGTCGCGGCCAGGACGGTGGTGGACCGTGCGGGTGAACTCGTACGCATGACGGGTCAACTCCTTGTGGACGACGGCACCCCGGACCGGTTCCGGAGCGCCTCGGGCACCACGCTGACCTGCGAGGACGGTCGGGCGGAAGGGGCCGGGGGCCGGTCCACCCGGATAGGCGACAGCCCCGCCGGAACCGTCCGGCGGGGCTGTCGTACGTCCGCGGTTGACGCCCGCGCGAGGGCGTCGGAGCCATGGGACCGGCCCGGCTCAGATGTGCGCCGCGCCCGCCCCCGCGGCGGCGTTCTCGCCGCGCTTGGTGAAGCAGGCGACGACCGCGGCGAGCACCGCGACGCAGCCGGCGACGGTGAAGGCGGTGCTCATGCCGTCGACGAACGTGTCGTGCGCGACCTTGGTGATCGTCGCGACGGCCTCGGCCGGGGTCCCCGGCTGGACCGGGGCGATACCGACCTGGACCCCCTTCTCGGCGAGGTCCAGCTGCTCCGGGGTGAGCGCGGGCAGGTTCGCCCGCGCCCAGTTGTCCCCGAACGAGTTGCCGACGGTGCTGGCCATGACCGCGCCGAGGACGGCGGTGCCGAGGCTGCCGCCGACCTGCATGGCGGCCTGCTGGAGCCCGCCCGCCACGCCGGAGAGCTCCAGCGGGGCGTTGCCGACGATGACCTCGGTGGCGCCGACCATGACGGGCGCGAGGCCGACACCGAGGAGGGCGAACCAGAGCGACATCTGCAGGGTGCCGGTGCCCGGGGTCAGCGCCGACATCCCGAAGCAGGCGACGGCGGTCGCGACCATGCCCGTGACCAGCGGGATCCGCGGGCCGACGGCGGTGATCGCGGCGCCGGCCAGCGGCGAGCCGATGATCATCATGCCGGTCAGCGGCAACAGGTGCAGGCCGCTGTCGACGGGGCTCATGCCGTGCACGTTCTGCAGGTAGAAGGTGACGAAGAACAGGCCGCCCATGAAGGCGAAGGCCATCAGCACCATGAGCACGGTGCCCGCGGACAGCGGCAGCGAGCGGAACATGCCGAGCGGGATCAGCGGCTCGGAGACCTTCGACTCCCAGACGGCGAAGAGCACGAAGCAGACCACGGAGCCGATGAGGAAGAGCATGGTCCGGGTGTCGCCCCAGCCCCACTCCGAGGCCTTGATCAGTGCCCAGATCAGCGAGAACATCGCGGCCGACAGCAGCAGGATGCCGACGGCGTCGAAGGACTTCGGGGCGTTCTCGGCCCGGTGGTCGAGCAGGATGAACAGGCCGAAGGCCAGGGCGATGATGCCGACGGGCACGTTGATGAAGAAGACGGACTGCCAGCTGACGTTCTCCACCAGCAGGCCGCCGACGATGGGCCCGGCGGCCGTCGAGGCGCCGATGACCATGCCCCAGATGCCGATCGCCATGTTGAGCTTCTCGGCGGGGAAGGTGGCGCGCAGCAGGCCCAGCGCCGCGGGCATCAGCAGTGCGCCGAACAGGCCCTGCGCCACGCGGAAGGCGATGACGTACTGGACGCCGGACGAGAGGCCGATCGCGGCGGAGGCCGCGGCGAATCCGGCGATGCCTATGAGGAAGGTCTGACGGTGGCCGAAGCGGTCGCCGAGCTTTCCGGCGGTGATCAGCGAGACCGCGAGGGCGAGCAGGTAGCCGTTGGTGATCCACTGGACGTCGGCGAGCGAGGCGCCGAGGTCCTTCTGGATCGCGGGGTTGGCGACGGCGACGATCGTGCCGTCCAGGGTGACCATCATGACGCCGATCGCCACGGCGAAGAGGGTCAGCCAGGGGTGGCCGCGCAAACCGGTGCGGGCCGGAGCCGGACCCGATTCCTTGGCGAGGGTGATCTGACTAGTCATGCGAACAGGCTAGTGACAGCGACTGACACTTCACAAACGGCTTAACGAGACAGTGGCTGTCAGGTCGGTCACAGGTACCCTGACCGCTCACTCAGCGTCAGATTCGGCAGGCGGAGCCTGCGGAAAGGACACCTCTCGGTGATGACCGACGAGCGGCCGGCAACGGTACCGGCGCCCGGGCTGCGCGAACGCAAGAAGCGGCGCACCCGGGACGCGCTGCTGCGCGCCGCCCTCCTCCTCTTCGTCGCGCAGGGGTACGAGCACACCACCGTCGACGAGATCACCGACGCCGTGGACGTCTCCCAGCGCACCTTCTTCCGGTACTTCGCCAACAAGGAGGAGGTCGCCTTCGCCGTCCAGGACCTGGTCGAGTCGCACTTCGTCGCCGCGCTGCGCGCCCGGCCGCCCGCCGAGGGCCCGCTCGAAGCCCTGCGCGGCGCGCTGCTCCGCGCCTGGGACACCCTCGACGAGGCCCTCTCCGAGGTGGTGCCGGTCGACCTGTACATGCGTACGTACCAGCTCATCGAGTCGACCCCGGCGCTGCTCGCCGTGCACCTGCGCCGCTCCACCGAGCTGGAGGAGCGGATCGCCCGGCTGATCGCCGAGCGCGAGGGCCTGGACGTGGACGCGGACCCGCGGCCCCGGGTGGTGGTCGCCGCCTTCTCCGGGGTGATGAGGGTCACCGGGCGGCTGTGGGGGCAGGGCGAGGACGCCAGCGTGGCCTCGATCCGGCGGATGACCGAGGCCTGCCTTGACCAGATCGGCCCGGCGCTGGCCGCGGACTGGCGCTGAACACCCGTACGGGCTCGCACGGTCGGCCGTGAACCCGGTCACCCTGGGCGCCGTGGCCGGATCCGGTCTCCTACGCTGGTCCCAGTGAACCTGCCCGGCCTCGCCCACTCCACCGCCATCGGCGCCGACCCGCGCCCCGCCGCCCTGCGCACCCTGCTCGCGCTCGCGGTGGTCTTCATCATGCTGGCGACCACCGGCTGGACCGCGGTGCACCGCCCCGACGCGGGCACCACTCTGCGGACCACCGCCCTCGCCTCCTGGGCCTCGGCCCGGATCGACGGCCGCCCGGTGCCGGCCGCCGACGCCCCCGTACGGACGGTGGCCCGGTTCTTCGCCGGCCTCGACGGATCCCAGCGGGCCCGGCTGGCCGAGGGGTACCCCCTGGTCGTCGGCAACCTCGACGGGGTGCCCGCCGCGCTGCGCTACCGGGCCAACCTGCGCGGCCTGGAGCTGGCCGAGCGGGCGGAGGAGGCCCGCAGCCGGGACGTCAGTCTGACCCCGGCCGACCGCACCACGGCCGGCCGGCGCGCCCACCGCTTCGAGTCCCTGGCCGAGCCGGGCCGGCAGATCCTCGCCTTCGACCCGACCGGCGGCGGCCGGGTCGCCGAGGTGTTCGGCGACCTCGACCGGGCGGACCGGATCTCGGTGGTCGTCCCCGGCGTCGACACCGACGTGCTCACTTTCGAGCGCACCCAGCGCCGCCTCATCGCGCCCGCCGGCATGGCCCGGTCGCTGTACGAGGCCCAGCGCGCGCAGGCTCCCGGCAGCCGGACCGCGGTCATCGCCTGGGCCGGCTACACCGCGCCGACCGGTGTCGGCATGGACGCGGCCACCGGCCGGATGGCGGTGGACGGAGCCGTACGGCTGGAGTCCCTGGCGGCGGCGCTGCCCGGGGACGCGAGCGTGGCGCTGTTCTGCCACAGCTACGGCTCGGTGGTGTGCGGGGTCGCCGCGCACGCGCTGCCGGAGTCGGTGACGGACGTGGTGGTGGCGGGCAGCCCGGGGATGCGCGCTGAGTCGGTGTCCGACCTGCACACCTCCGCCCGGGTGTGGGCCACGCGGGACGCCGGGGACTGGATCGCGGACGTACCGCACCTGGAGGTCGGCGGGGTCGGCCACGGGGCGGACCCGGTGTCGCCGGAGTTCGGATCGCGGGTGCTGTCCTCGGCCGGGGCGAAGCTCCACACCGGCTATTTCGAGCCAGGCACCGGATCCCTGGACAACTTCGCCAAAATCGGAACCGGCGCGTTCGATTCCGTCACGTGCGCGACCGGCGACGATGCGTGCCGGCGTGGAATTTCCGGGACAGACGGGGACTGACACGCGTAGAGCCCTGGAAAACGGGCTTCGTACCGAGGGGGACGCACGGGGGTGCGTCCCTTTACCATGTGCCGCATGGGTGACGTACTGGCCGGAAATCATGCCGTCTGGGAGTTCGACTCGGACTCGGTGCTCATCCGCTTCGCACGGGGGATAAGAACGCCGAGGACGCCGAGACTCCTGCACGCCCTCGGGGAGCGGCGCATCCCCTTCGAGGCGTTGGCGGGGGTGAGCGTGAGCGCGGCCGGATCCGGGGGGAGACGGGACGCGGTGGTTCTGCGTGCCGTGCCGCGGACGGGCGCGGATCCGCTGATGGAGGCCGCCGCCGGGCAGCTGCGGGAGGTCTGCGATCCGTACCGGCTGGTGCTGCCGGGCGACCGGGCCGGGCAGGCCGCCGAGTTCGCGGACGCCGTACGGGACCGGCTGGGCCCGGAGGCCGCCGAGCCGGCGGAGCGCTTCCTGGTCCAGGTGCCGCAGCCTCCGCTGCAGCTGAAGGCGTACGACGCGCGGCTCGGCTTCGACGGCTCGGCGGTCACCTTCCACTGGTCACGCACGGGGGCCACGAGCACCAAGTGGAAGGCGGGCGACCAGCGTTACCCGCTGACCGCGCTGGCCGGCGTCGAGTGGAGCTCCCCGGAGGGCCCGGGCGGCCACCTGCGGCTGCTGCTGCGGGACGCGGTGGCCGACCCGCGGCCCGACCACGACCTGGCGGCCGCGGTGTTCGCCGTCGGGTACGGGTCGGTGCACGAGTCGCTGCCGTTCGCGGCGGCCGTCCTCGCCGCCCTGCGCGGCCGTGCCCCGGTGGCCTCGGTCCCGGCGGCCCGTACGGACGAACGCCTGCACCACCTGGGCGAGTTGTACAGCGCTGGTCTGCTGACGGACGCCGAGTACGCGGCGCTGCGCGACCGCTTCGCCGCCGAAGCCTGAAGCACGCCAGGCGGACGCGCGACCGGCTGACGCGCGACCGGCTGACGCCCGCCCTCCGCGGCCGCCGCCGGGAGGCCCCCCGGCGGCGGCCGCGGCCGGACACGAGAGCGCCTAGCCCTCGCGGCCCGCGGAGGTCCAGGTCATGTCCGGGTAGCGGTCGCCCGCGACATGGGCGGCGATCGGCTCCAGCAGCGCCAGCTCCGCCGGCGTCAGCGCGATCCGGGTCGCGGCGGTGTTCTCGGCGAGGCGGCCGGTCTTGCGGGTGCCCGGGATCGGGACCACGGTCAGCCCGTGCACCTGCGCCCGCTGGTGCACCCAGGCCAGCGCGATCTGCGCCGGGGTCGCCCCGTGCGCCTGCGCGATCTCCCGCACCGGCGCCAGCAGCTCCGCGTTGGCCTTGGCGTTGTCACCCGTGAACCGGGGCTGGAAGCGGCGGAAGTCCGCCGCCGAAAGGTCCGCCGCCGCGTCCGCGAACGAGCCGGTCAGGAAGCCGCGCCCGAGCGGGGAGTACGGCACGAAGGCCACGCCCAGCTCCGCCGCCGCGCCCACCGCGGTGCGCTCCACGTCCCGGCTGAACAGCGACCACTCCGACTGGAGCGCCGCGATCGGGTGCACCGCGTACGCCTCGCGCAGCTCGGGGCCGGTGACCTCGCTGAGCCCCAGGTGGCGCACCTTGCCCTCCTGCACCAGCTCGGCCATCGTGCCCACCGACTCGGCGAACGGCACGGCCGGGTCGCGCCGGTGCATGTAGTAGAGGTCGATCACATCGGTCCCGAGCCGGCGCAGGCTGTCCTCCACGGCTTGGCGGATGTACGCGCGGTCGTTGCGGATGCCCCGGTGCTGCGGGTCGTCGGTGCGCTCGATGCCGAACTTGGTGGCGAGGGTGATCTCGTCCCGGTGCTCGGCCACGAACGGCGCGATGAACTTCTCGTTGGCGCCGCGCCCGTAGCTGTCCGCGGTGTCGAAGAGGGTGACCCCGGTGGCCAGGGCGGCTTCCAGGGTGTCACGGGCCCGTGCCTCGTCGGTCTCCCCGTAGAACTCGCTCATGCCCATGCAGCCGAGGCCCTGGACGCCCACCAGCGGGCCTCCCTTGCCGAGTTCGACCTGCTCGATGGTGGTGTTCTGCGTCATTGTCGTGTCGCCTTCCCCGCGGTCGTACCCGTTGCATACATGTCGATCTTGAAGTCCAGTACGGCGAGCGCGTCGTTCAGCTCCGCTATCCGCGCACGCACCTCGCGCCGCGTCTGCTCCAGCAGTTCGCGCCGCTGGTCGACGGTGTGCTCGCCCTCGCGCACGAGTTCGGCGTAGCGGACCATGTCGGCCACCGACATCCCGGTGGCGCGCAGCTTGCCCACGAAGGCCAGCCAGTGGAGGTCCTTGTCGCTGAACCGGCGCTGTCCCGAGTGGGAGCGGTCCACGTGCGGCATCAGGCCGATCCGTTCGTACCAGCGCAGCGTGTGCTGGGTCAGACCGGTCCGGGCCTCGACCTCGCTGATCGTGTACCGCGTCTCCGTCAGGCTCATGACGACCACGCTAAAACCTTGGAGTGCACTCCAAGCAAGTAGGCTCGGCCGCATGGAGAGCGTGGAGACCCTGCAGAGTCTGCGGACCATCGAAAACTGGCCGGTACCGACCGCCGCGGCGGCCGTGGTGCGCGCCGACGGGAGCCTGGCCGGCTCCCACGGGCCCCTGGACCACCGCTTCGCGCTGGCCTCGGTGACCAAGCCCATCGCCGCGTACGCCGCGCTCGTCGCGTACGAGGAGGGGGCGATCGAGCTGGACGAGCCGGCCGGGCCCGAGGGTTCGACGGTCCGTCACCTGCTCGCGCACACCAGCGGGCTGGCGTTCGACGAGCACCGCGCGATGGCCGCGCCCGGTACGCGCCGGCTGTACTCGAACGCCGGTTTCGAGGTGCTCGGCGACCACATCACCAAGGCCACGGGCATCCCGTTCGCGGACTACGTCCACCAGGCGGTGTTCGAGCCGCTCGGCATGGCGTCGACCACGCTGGAGGGCTCGCCGGCCAAGGACGGGGTTTCGACGGTCTCCGACCTCGTCCGGTTCGCGGCCGAGCTGCAGGCGCCGCGGCTGCTCGACGTGCGGACGGTCGCGGAGGCCACGTCCGTGGTCCACCCGGGGCTCAAGGGGGTGCTCCCGGGGTACGGGATCCAGTCCCCCAACGACTGGGGGCTCGGCATGGAGATCCGCGACGGCAAGTCCCCGCACTGGACGGGCGCCTCGTCCTCGCCGCGCACCTTCGGCCACTTCGGGCAGGCCGGCACCTTCCTGTGGGTGGATCCGGACGCCCGCGCCGCGTGCGTGGCGCTGGCCGACCGCGCCTTCGGCCCGTGGGCCGTTCAGGCCTGGCCTCCGTTCACCGACGCGGTCCTCGCCGAGCTCGCCGGCCGGTAGGCCCGCATGATCCGAAAGGCACGGCCTAGGGAAGCTCCCAGATCAGCAGTTCGCCCGGGGACCCGGCGACGATCTCCAGGCCCTGCTCCCCGGTGATCCGCGCCGCGTCCCCGGGGCCGAGCTCCTCCCCGTCCAGCCGCAGGTCCCCGCGTACCACGTGCAGGTAGATCTGCTCCGCCGCCGGTACGGCCACCCGCTCGCCCGCGCCGGGCCGGCGCACGTGCAGGACTGCGCCTGCCGCGGGGATCTCGTACGGGGCGCCGTCGGCGATCTGCCGGACCAGCGCGTACGAGGGCTCCCCGCCGGCGGCCAGCGGCGCGAGCCACATCTGCACGAAGCGCAGCCGCGCCGCGCCGTCGTTGCGCTCGATGTGCCGGGCTCCGGATCCGGCGGCCAGGTGCTGCACGTCACCGGGCCGGACCACGGTGCTCTCGCCCGTGCTGCCCTTGTGCGTGAGCTCGCCCTCGACGACCCAGGTGACGATCTCGGTGTTGCTGTGCGGGTGCTCGTCGAAGCCGGCGCCCGGGGCGAGCCTCTCCTCGTTGCAGGCCAGGACCGGGCCGAAGCGCAGATTGTCCGGATCGTAGTGCGGGCCGAACGAGAAGGCGTGCGCGGTGGTGATCCCGGCGTCCGGATCCCCGCCTGCGTACCGGTCGGCCCCGCGGCGTACGTCAATCATGGAAGTCACCGTAGTCCCCCGGTGGAGGAGCGCCGCGGGACCGGACTCCGCGCCGCCGCCCCGATAAGGCAGTCTTGTCCCGTGCCCCAACCCGAACGTGAGCATTCCCCCGCGCATCCCGCTCCCGCCCATCCGCACGCCGCGACGCTGCGCCGATTGGAGAAGTCCTCCGGCCGGCTCGCCGCGAACGCGATCGCCCGCATGGACGAGACCCTGCCGTGGTACCGGGCGATGCCCCCGGAGAACCGGTCCTGGATCGGCCTGGTCGCGCAGGCCGGCATCGCCGCGTTCACGGAGTGGTTCCGGCACCCGGAGACTCCGCAGGCGATCTCCACGGACGTCTTCGGGACGGCTCCGCGCGAGCTGACCCGGGCGATCACCCTGCGCCAGACCGTGGAGATGGTCCGGACGACGATCGAGGTCATGGAGACCGCGATCGAGGAGGTCGCGGCGCCTGGCGACGAGTCGATCCTGCGCGAGGCGCTGCTGGTGTACGCCCGGGAGATCGCGTTCGCGACGGCCCAGGTGTACGCGCAGGCCGCCGAGGCGCGCGGGGCGTGGGACGCCCGGCTGGAGTCCCTCGTCGTGAACGCGGTGCTGTCCGGCGAGGCGGACGAGGGCGCGCTGTCGCGGGCCGCCGCACTTGGCTGGAATTCGCCGGAGCACGTGTGCGTGGTGCTCGGCACCGCGCCGGAGGGAGACAGCGAGCTGACGGTCGAGGCGATCCGGCGCGCGGCCCGGCACCACAAGCTCCAGGTCCTGACGGGGGTGCTCGGCGACCGGCTGGTGGTGATCGCGGGCGGCAGCGACAACCCGATCCAGGTCGCGAAATCGCTGATCGGGCCGTTCGCGGCGGGCCCGGTGGTGGCCGGTCCGGTGGTTCCGGATCTGCTGAACGCGACCAAGTCGGCGCAGGCCGCGGCGGCCGGGCTGAAGGCGTGTACGGCCTGGCAGGACGCCCCGCGGCCAGTGCTGGCGGACGATCTCCTGCCCGAGCGCGCGATCGCCTCGGATCCCTCCGCCCGGGAGCAGTTGGTGGAGGAGATCTACAGACCGCTGGAAGAGGCGGGGTCGGCGTTGCTGGAGACGCTGAGCGTGTATCTGGAGCAGGCGAGCAGCCTGGAGGGGGCTGCGCGGATGCTGTTCGTGCACCCGAACACGGTGCGCTACCGGCTGCGACGTGTGACTGACGTCACCGGCTGGTCACCGTCCGATGTCCGATCTGCGTTCACGTTGCGGATCGCCTTGATCCTCGGGCGTCTGGCCGACGGCGATCAGCAGTCCTAGACTTTTGTCGGACATCAACAATTACCCCGACGGTTCTTCGTCCCTGTCCCCACGGGCGGCGGGGACCGTCCACAAGAGAGAGTGTGAGGGTGCTCGTACTCGTCGCTCCCGGCCAAGGCGCACAGACGCCCGGCTTCCTGACTCCCTGGCTCGACCTCCCCGGCGCCGCTGACCGCGTCGCCGCATGGTCCGACGCCATCGGGCTCGACCTTGCCCACTACGGCACGAAGGCTGACGCGGACGAGATCCGCGACACGGCGGTGGCGCAGCCGCTGCTGGTGGCCGCCGGTCTCCTGTCCGCTTCGGCTCTGGGCTCCGGTACGGCCTTCGGCGCCGTCGCGGGCCACAGCGTCGGCGAGATCACCGCCGCCGCGTACGCCGGTGTGCTGTCCGACGCGGACGCGCTGTCGTTCGTACGGACCCGCGGTCTGGCGATGGCCGAGGCCGCCGCCGTCACCGAGACGGGCATGGCCGCGGTGCTCGGAGGCGACCAGGCCGTGGTCGTCGCGCACCTGGAGAAGCTGGGTCTGACCCCGGCGAACATCAACGGCGCGGGCCAGATCGTCGCCGCAGGAACGATGGAGCAGATCGAGGCCCTGGTGGCCGAGAAGCCCGAGGGCTCCATGAAGGTCGTCGCCCTCAAGGTCGCGGGCGCCTTCCACACGCACCACATGGCTCCCGCGGTCGCCACGCTGGAGAAGGCCGCGCAGGCCCTCGCCCCGGCCGACCCGGAGCTGAAGTACGTATCGAACAAGGACGGCCACGTCGTCACCACGGGCGCCGACGTCGTCGCCCGCCTGGTCGGCCAGGTCGCGAACCCGGTCCGCTGGGACCTGTGCATGGAGACGTTCGGCGAACTGGGCGTCACCGGGATCATCGAGCTCAGCCCGGGTGGCACTCTGACGGGTCTGGCCAAGCGCGCGCTCAAGGGCGTGCCGACCGTGGCCCTGAAGACCCCGGACGATCTCGACAAGGCCGCCGCGCTCGTCGCCGAGCACGCGGCCTGAGAGAAGGAGCCCACACAGCATGTCGAAGATCAAGCCTGCCAAGGGCTCCCCGTACGCCCGCATTCTCGGCGTCGGCGGCTACCGACCGACCCGGGTGGTCTCCAACGAGGTCATCCTGGAGACGATCGACTCGTCCGACGAGTGGATCCGCTCGCGCTCCGGCATCGCGACCCGGCACTGGGCCTCGCCCCAGGAGACCGTCGCCGCGATGTCGGTGGAGGCCTCCGGCAAGGCGCTGGCCGATGCCGGCGTCTCGCCCGAGCAGATCGGCGCCGTGATCGTCTCGACGGTCTCGCACTTCAAGCAGACCCCGGCCGTCGCGACCGAGATCGCGCACCGGATCGGCGCGGTCAAGCCCGCCGCGTTCGACATCTCCGCCGGCTGCGCCGGCTTCGGCTACGGCCTGACGCTGGCCAAGGGCCTCGTCGTCGAGGGCTCGGCCCAGTACGTCCTCGTCATCGGCGTGGAGCGGCTGTCGGACCTGACCGACCTGGAGGACCGTGCGACGGCCTTCCTGTTCGGCGACGGCGCCGGCGCCGTGGTCGTCGGCCCCTCGGACGAGCCGGCCATAGGCCCCACGGTGTGGGGTTCGGAGGGCGACAAGTCCGAGACGATCAAGCAGACCGTGCCGTGGGACGAGTTCCGCAGCACGGACAGCTCCCAGAAGTTTCCGGCCATCACGCAGGAGGGTCAGGCGGTCTTCCGCTGGGCCGTCTTCGAGATGGCCAAGGTGGCCCAGCAGGCGCTCGACGCGGCCGGGATCACCGCGGAGGACCTGGACGTCTTCATCCCGCACCAGGCAAACATGCGGATCATCGACTCGATGGTGAAGACTCTGAAGCTGCCGGAGCACGTCACGGTCGCCCGTGACGTGGAGACCACCGGCAACACGTCGGCCGCCTCGATCCCGCTCGCTATGGAGCGGCTCCTGGCGACCGGAGCGGCGAAGAGCGGCGACACCGCGCTCGTCATCGGCTTCGGGGCGGGACTCGTCTACGCCGCGACGGTCGTTACCCTCCCCTAGGGTCCGGGAACCACATCCCGCCCCGCTTCACCCCAGTTAGCTATAGAAGGAGCGCCACATGGCCGCCACGCAGGAAGAGATCATCGAGGGTCTCGCGGAGATCGTCAACGAGATCGCCGGCATCCCCGTCGAGGACGTCGCGTCCGAGAAGTCGTTCACCGACGACCTGGACGTCGACTCGCTCTCCATGGTCGAGGTCGTCGTCGCCGCCGAAGAGCGCTTCGACGTCAAGATCCCGGACGAGGACGTCAAGAACCTCAAGACGGTCGGCGACGCCGCGGACTACATCCTCAAGCACCAGGCCTGAGCCTGACGAGCGTTTGTCGCCACCTGGCGGTGGCGCCGTGACAATTCAGCACCCCCTTAGACGTGGAGAAAGAATTCCTGTGAGCCCGACCAATCGCACCGTGGTCGTCACCGGTATCGGCGCAACCACTCCGCTGGGTGGCGACAGCGCTTCGACCTGGGAAGGCCTGCTCGCCGGCCGGTCCGGCGTCTCGCCCCTGGAGGGCGAGCGCTTCGCCGAACTGCCGGTCCGCATCGCCGCACAGGCCGCCGTGGACCCGAGCGAGGTACTCCCCCGCCCGCTGGCCCGCAAGCTCGACCGCTCGGCGCAGTTCGCCCTCATCGCGGCCCGTGAGGCCTGGGCGGACGCGGGTTACACCGCTCCCGCCGGCGAGGACGAGGCCATCGCCCCCGAGCGTCTGGGCACCGTGATCGCCTCCGGTATCGGCGGCGTCACCACCCTGCTCGACCAGTACGACGTACTGAAGGAAAAGGGTGTGCGCCGGGTCTCCCCGCACACCGTCCCCATGCTCATGCCGAACGGCCCGTCGGCCAACGTCGGCCTGGAGGTCAACGCCCAGGCGGGCGTGCACACTCCGGTCAGCGCGTGCGCCTCGGGCGCCGAGGCCATCGGCTACGCCGTCGAGATGATCCGTACCGGCCGCGCCGACGTGGTCGTCGCGGGCGGCACCGAGGCGGCGATCCACCCGCTGCCGATCGCCGCGTTCGCCAACATGATGGCGATGTCCAAGAACAACGAGAACCCGCAGCAGGCCTCCCGCCCGTACGACAAGGCCCGCGACGGCTTCGTCCTCGGCGAGGGCGCGGGCGTCGTCGTCCTGGAGTCCGCCGAGCACGCCGCCGAGCGCGGCGCCCGGGTCTACTGCGAGGTGCTGGGCCAGGGGCTGTCCGCGGACAGCCACCACATCGCGCAGCCGGAGCCGACCGGCCGCGGTGTCGCGGCCGCGGTGCAGAACCTGCTGGACAACACGGGTCTCGACCCGGCCGAGCTGGTCCACCTGAACGCGCACGCCACGTCGACCCCGCAGGGTGACACGGCCGAGCTGAAGGCCCTGCGCAAGGTCCTGGGCGACGACCTCGACCACATCGCGATCTCCGCGACCAAGTCGATGACCGGCCACCTGCTGGGCGGTGCCGGCGGTATCGAGACCGTCGCGACCGTGCTCGCGCTGTACCACCGGATCGCTCCGGCGACCATCAACATCGACGACCTCGACGATGACATCGACGCGGACATCGTCGTCGGCGAGCCGCGCAAGCTGCCGGCCGACGGCCCGATCTCCGCGATCAACAACTCGTTCGGCTTCGGCGGCCACAACGTGACGCTGGCCTTCCGCAGCGTCTAGCCGACGAGCAGTACGTACGAAAGGGCCCGCCCGGCACTCGCCGGGCGGGCCCTTTCCGCATCCCCGAGGCTCAGACGACCTGGTGGAGCCAGCGGACCGGGGCGCCCTCGCCCGCGTAGCGGAAGGGCTCCAGCTCGTCGTCCCAGGGCTTGCCGAGCAGTTTGGCGATCTCCGCCTCCAGGTCGGTCTCGCCGCGCGCGGAGCGGGCGAGGGCGGCGCGCAGCCGGTCCTCGGGGATCAGGATGTCGCCGTGCATGCCGGTGACGGCGTGGAAGATGCCGAGCTCCGGGGTGGAGCTGTAACGCTCGCCCTCGGCGGTGGGGCAGGGTTCCGCGGTCACCTCGAAGCGCAGCAGGTGCCAGCCGCGCAGCGCGGACGCGAGCTTCGAGGCGGTGCCCGCTTCGGCCTGCCACGAGAACTCGGCTCTCCAGGTGCCGGGGGAGGCGGGCTGCCTGATCCAGTCGAGGTTCACCCGCACCCCGAGCACGCCCGCAACAGCCCATTCCACGTGCGGGCAGAGCGCGCGCGGAGCGGAATGCACGTACAGAACTCCACGTGTCGTCACCGGGACCTCCAGTGTGGGACGAGGTCGGGAATAAACTCCAGAAAACGGACAGTATGTGACGTGATGTAATGTAACGGAAATTATTTGACATTGCGCCACGGGACCTGCGGCCGAAACGCCACGGGAAAAAGCTACCGTGCGCCAGGGGTCATGGTGTGACGTACGGTCGGTCCGAGGCCGCCAAACGCAGAGCATTCACTCAGCAGGACGCCCCCGGAGGACGTGGGGCGACGAGGAGGGGAACCACCCGATGCGCACCACCGCCACACGACGCCGCGCGCGCACGTCCCGGCGCCGGACCCTCGTGGGCGCGGGCGCGGCGGCGGCCCTCCTGGCCGGGGTGCTGACCGGGTGTCAGTCGGGCGGGTCGGACACGGAGGGTGAGCGGGGGGCGCAGGCAGGGCCGCGCTGGAACACCGCGCCCGCGTCGATCGCCGCCGTCGGCGACTCCATCACGCGGGGTTTCGACGCCTGTTCGGTCCTGGCGGACTGCCCCGAGGTCTCCTGGGCCACCGGGAGCGATCCCGCCGTCCGCTCCCTCGCCGCCCGGCTGCTCGGGGAGGCCGAGGTGCCGGCGCGCAGTTGGAACTACGCGGTGACGGGTTCGCGGATGGCGGACCTGGCGGGGCAGCTGGCCTCGGCCGCCGAGCACAAGCCCGACCTGGTCACGGTGATGGTGGGCTCGAACGACGCCTGCCGGCCGACGGCTTCGTCGATGACGCCGGTGGCGGAGTTCCGCGCCGGGTTCGAGAAGGCCCTCGCCGGTCTGCGCGCGGCTTCCCCCGTGTCCCAGGTGTACGTCTCCAGCGTGCCGGACCTTCAGCGGCTGTGGGAGCAGGGCAAGGACACCCCGGTGGTGCGGCAGATCTGGAAGCTGGGGATCTGTCAGTCGATGCTGGCGGACCCGCTGTCGGCGGCCGCGGGGGCGACGGCCCGGCGCGAGCAGGTGCGGGCACGGGTGGTCGAGTACAACGAGGTGCTCCGCGAGGTCTGCTCGAAGGACGCGCTGTGCCGCTACGACGGCGGCGCGGTGTTCCAGTACCCGTTCGCCGCGGACCAGTTGAGCCGATGGGACTGGTTCCACCCGGGCAAGGACGGGCAGGCCCGGCTCGCGGAGCTGGCGCACCGCCAGGTGACGGCGGCCGAGCCGCCGCGCTGACATGAGCCGAATGGGGACCGGGGGCGGGTGTCAGGGCCCGCCCCCGGTCCGGTTCATGGGTGGTTTCCGGCCGGCCAGGAGGTTCTAGATCTCCAGGGTCGCCGTCAGCCGCGTGTCGCCGTGGGCGTGGCTCGCGCGGACCTCGTAGGTGCCGCCGATCCGCTGCCAGCGGCCGGCCCGCTCGTCCCAGATCTCGAAGGCGCGGGCGGGCAGGGCGATCTCGGCCTCGACGCTCTCGCCGGGGCCCGCCTCTACACCCGCGAACGCGGCCAGCCAGCTCGCCGGACGCTCCACCGCCGCACTCCGCGCGCCGTCGGACTCCTCGGCGACGGGGGCGAGGTAGACCTGGACGACCTCACGGCCGGGCCGGGCGCCGGTGTTGGTGACGCGGACCCGGGCGGTGGTCCCGGTGACCTCCAGGGACTCGTACGCCCAGTCGGTGTAGCCGAGGCCGTGCCCGAACGGGAAGGCGGGGGCGATGCCGTGGCGCTCGTACGCCCGGTAGCCGATGAAGAGGCCCTCGGTGTACTCCAGGCGCCCCTCGGCCGGGATCACCTCGGTGACCGGCGCGTCGGCGAACCGCGCGGGCCAGGTGGTGGGCAGCCGCCCGCCCGGCTCCGCGAGCCCGAGCAGTACGTCGGCCAGCGCGGCCCCGCCCTCCTGCCCGGGGAACCAGGTCAGGAGTACGGCGGCCACCTCGTCCCGCCACGGCAGTTCGACCGGGGAGCCGGCGTTGACGACGACCACGGTGTTCGGGTTGGCGGCGGCGACGGCGCGCACGAGGTCGTCCTGGCGGCCCGGCAGGCAGAGGTCGCGCCGGTCGAAGCCCTCGGACTCCACGCGCTCGGTGGTGGCGACGACCACGACGGCGGTGTCGGCGGCGCGGGCGGCGGCCACGGCCTCGGCGATCAGCTCGTCGGCGGCGCGCCGCGGACCGAGGTGGAGCAGCGAGAACATGATCGCCTTGAGCGGCAGGGTGCTCGTGTCGGGGACCTGGAAGGTCAGCGAGACCTCGACGGCCTCGCCCTCGGCGAGCGTGACGCGGGCGCGTTCGCTGGGGGCGCCGAAGAAGGCCTCGAAGGGGTCGGCCTCGTTGCCCATCGCCTGGACGCCGTCCCAGAGGGTCTCGCCGCCGACGGCGAGGGTGAACGCGCCGAGCCCGCGGGTGCCGAAGGCGTGCTCGCCGCTCTCGCGCGGCGCGAACGTACCGGTGACCTCGATGCTCGCCATCGTCTCGTACGAGGCGCCCGCCGGCAGGTCGTCGCCGATCCACTGGACCTGGCCGGTCGGCAGGCTGCCCTCGCCGAGGACGGCGCCGGAGGCGTCGCGGCAGATCGCGCGGAGCGCGAAGCCCTTGTCGGCAGGGGTGAGTTCGTCGGAGGGGTCGGCTCCGACGGCGAAGGTCAGGGCCCCTTCCGGGAGGGCGGCGGTCAGCCCGTCCAGCGGGGAGACGATCCGCTCGGGGAAGACGGTGGCAGAGCCGCCGCCGAGGACGCGGGCGTCACGGGCGGCGGCGCCGAGCAGGGCGACGGTGCGGCCGGGGGCGGCGTCCAGCGGGAGGGCTCGCCGCTCGCCGGACACGGCCTCGTTGCGTACGAGGACGAAGCCGCGGGCGGCGAGCTCGCGGGCCAGCACCTGCCCGTCGATCGGGGCCGGGGCCTCGGTGACCGCTGCGGGCGCGCCCTCCAGGATCCCGACGCGGGCGGCGAGGCGCAGGACGTTGCGCACGGCCTCGTCCACGGCGGACTCGGGGACCTCCCCGGCCCGGACGGCCGCGGCGAGGGCGGGTCCGTAGACGGTCTGCGGTCCGGGCATGGCGACGTCGAGACCGCCGAGGATGTCGCCGGTGGTGGAGCGGGCGGCCATCCAGTCGGAGACGTTGTACCCGTCGAAGCCCCATTCGCCGCGCAGGACTTCGTTCACCAGGTACTGGTGCTCGGTCATCGTCGTGCCGTTGACCTGGTTGTACGCCGTCATGATGCCCCAGGGGTGGGCGTTCGCGACGATGGCCTCGAAGGGCGCCAGGTACAGCTCGCGCAGCGGGCGCGGGGCGATGACGCTGTCGACGGTGAAGCGCTCGGTCTCCGCGTCGTTGCCGACGAAGTGCTTGACGGTGGTGCCGACACCGCCGTCCTGGACGCCGTTCACGTAGCCGGTGCCGATGGCGCCGGTGAGGTACGGGTCCTCGGAGTAGCACTCGAAGTGCCGGCCGCCGAGCGGGGAGCGGTGCAGGTTGACGGTGGGGGCGAGGAGGACGTGGACGCCCTTGCGGCGGGCCTCCTGGGCGAGGAGCCGGCCGGCGCGGCGGGCGAGCGCCGGGTCCCAGGCGGCGGCGAGCGCCGTCGGGGAGGGCAGGGCGATGGACGGGTCGTCGGCGGTCCAGCGCACGCCCCGGACCCCGATGGGACCGTCGGACATGACCAGGGACTTCAGCCCGATCTCGGGTACGGCGGGCAGGGACCACATGTCCTGGCCGGCCAGGAGGCGGGCCTTGGTGTCGAGGTCCAGTTTGCCGAGCGCCGCCTCTACGGCGTCGTGGCGGACCTGATCGGCATCGGTCACGGCCGTGCCTCCTCGTTGAGTGCGTGCGGATGCGTGCGGGTGCGTGCGTGCGGTGCGGTGCGGTGCGGTGCGAGGGTGTCCCCCATCGTGGACCCGATACCGGTAGAGCGGTAGGGTTCGTAATGTGTTCGTGATATTCCGATAACGTACGTACGGTCCCGCCGCCGAGGCGGGGCACGGCGTGAGCGGAAGAGGTGCCGGGGCGATGGCCAGGGCGAGGAGCGAGGAACGGCGCGGCGACATCGTCCGCGCGGCGGTCGAGGTGATCGCGGAGCGCGGCTACCGCGGTGCGTCGCTGGGCGCGGTGGCCGAGCGCGTCGGCCTGACCCAGCAGGGGCTGCTGCACTACTTCCCGACCAAGGAGGCGCTGTTGGTCGCGGTGCTGGAGGAGCGCGACCGCTGGGACACCGGCGGCGGCTCGCGCGCCTCGGCCGGCACCTGGCGCCTGGACCTGCTGGCCTCGCTGGTGGAGTACAACGCCATGCGTCCCGGCATCGTGCAGACCTTCTCGGCACTGCTGGGCGAGAGCGTCACCGACGGGCATCCGGCGCGGGAGTTCTTCACCGAGCGCTACGCGCAGGTCCGCTCCGAGATGGCGGCGGTGCTGCGCGCCGAATTCGGGGACCGGCTGCCCTCGGGCCTCACCCCGGAGCAGGCGGCCCCGCTGCTGACCGCGGTCATGGACGGCCTCCAGTACCAGTGGCTGCTCGCCCCCGAGTCGGTGGACATGCCGGCCGCCTTCCGCTCCTTCCTGACCCTGCTGCGCGGCCCTGAAGCGGGCTAGGTGCGGTCTACGGACGCTCTACGGACGTTCTACGGACGTTCTACGGACGGCCCAGCAGCGGGTCGTGGACGGCGCAGGGCGGGCGCCGGGCCGGGGCGGGGACCCGGTAGTGGACCCGGTCGCGCAGGCGTCCCGTCCAGGGCTCCCGCTCCGAGCGCCGCTTGACCAGCAGGTGGCGGCTGCTGCCCTCCTCCAGGTGGGTGCGGTACGCGGCGAGCAGCGGGTCGGCGGGGCCGAGGAAATCCCGGATCTGGTCCTCCACCAGGCAGAACGGGCAGTCCGCGCCGGGCATGAGGTGGAACTGGTGGCCTTCCGGGTGGGCGTCGTCGGTGAAGGCGGTCAGGGCGAGCGCGCCGCTGAACATCACGCACACGCCCACGACCTGGGGACCGGCGGCGTCCGCCGCCTGCCGGACCAGGCTGCGGAAGGCTTCGGTGTCGACCCGCTGGATGCGGGCCGCCAGGGTCCGCGCCGCCGCCAGCAGGCTGTGGACCGCGGCCGCCAGGGACACCAGGGCGACGGCGACCACGGCCCGGGCCGGCCCGGTGGCCGCGAGCAGCCACAGCACGCCCGCGTTCAGGAGGGCCATGAGGAGCACGGCCACCCGCAGCCCGGCGCCGCTCGTGCGGACCAGGCGGTACGACACGACCAGGAAGGCGCCGGCGAGGACCGGGTGGATCCATTCGGGCATCGGCCGATCCTCCGTCAACTCCGGTGAGTACGCGGACGGTTACAGCATCGTCCGGCCGCGCCTCCTCGTCGAGCCCGTACCGGCCGCCGGATGTCGGGGGCCGGCTGGCATGCTGGGTCGGTGAAGATCGCAGCAGCACAGCTCAGCTGTATTCCGGCCGACATAACCGCCAACACGGAGCGGAGCGTCGCGCTCGCCGCCGAGGCCCGGGCGCAGGGCGCCGAGCTCGTCGTGTTCCCCGAGCTCACCCTCACCGGCTACGAGTTGGAGGCCCTGGCAGCCGACCCCGGGCTGTGGCTGGCGGACGCCGACGACCCCCGGCTGGATCCGCTGCGCTCCGCCGGCATCGCGGTCGCGGTCAACGCCGCGCTGCGCACCGCCGGTCCGCTGCCCGTCCTCGCGACCCTGGTCTACGGGGCGGACGGCAGGCACGTGACGACGTACGCCAAGCAGCACCTGTACGGGCACGAGCAGGGGGTGTTCGCGGCCGGCGGGAGCCCGGGCCGCTTCGCGCTCGGCGGGATCCGCTTCTCGCTCGGCGTCTGCTACGACAACCACTTCCCGCAGCTCACCGGCCGCGCGGCGGCGGACGGCTGCCGGGTCCACCTGGCGAGCTCCCTGTACGGGACGGGCGACGGCATCCGGGAGCGGGCCACGGTGTACCCCGGGATCGCCGAGGAGCACGGCCTGTACGTCGTCCTCGCCAACCACGTCGGTCCGGCGGGCCCGTGGACCGGCTGCGGGCGCGCCGCGGTCTGGGCCCCGGGCGGCGCGCTGCTGGCCGAGGCGGACGACCGTACGGCCTCCGTGGTGACGGCCGAGGTGGCGACGGCCGAGGTGGCGACGGCCGAGACCGGCGCCTGACGGCCCGCCGGTCCGGCCGCCGAGCCGGTCCGGCCGCCGAGCCGTCAGCCGATCGCCGGGACCTTCGAATGCCGACCGGAGCGGGTGCCGCCCTCCCGCTCCGCGGGAGCCTCCACCTCGACGGGCTCGCGGTCCCGCACCAGCGCCGGCAGCACCAGGGCGAACGCCGCCACCGTGTACACGCCGGTCCACAGCACCCAGCCGCCGGGCGGTGCCCAGTGCGCCGAGAACGGCACCCACGGCCCGTTGACGCCGACCGCGAAGCGCCGCAGCGCCCAGAAGAACGCCGCCGCGTTCGCCAGCGCCAGCGCGGCGACGCCGAAGCCGACGAGCCTGCGCCACGGGAACCCCCGCTCGGGCGCGCGGCTCGCGCAGATCAGCACCGCCATCAGCGGCAGGCCCACGGCGAACGGCAGCAGGTAGCGGCCCTGCCAGACCATGCCGAGCTGCTCCGCCTGTGAGGCCTGGGCCGCCACCGGCACCACCACGATGGCCACGAGCATGCCGACCAGCGCCACCGCCTCGCGCATCCGCCCGTACGCCAGCCCCAGCGCGGTGACGACCGCGATCACGCCCAGCCAGACCAGCCAGGTGAAGGCGGGCGCCGGGGTGTCCAGCCAGCCGAAGTAGCCGAGCATCTGGTGGACGTACGTCTCGGTGTTGCCGAAGGTCTGCCGGGCGGCTTCCTTGGCGGTGAGCGTCTTGGGCGTATTGATCACCGAGTTGTCGGGATGCGCCCGCGCCCAGAGCAGCGCACCGGCCGTGGCCAGTCCGAGCAGCGCGGTCCAGACCCACAGGGCCTTGCGGCGCAGCACCGAGCGCAGGACGCCGCGGTGGGCGAGCAGCAGAGCGAAGAAGACCGCCCCGGCGAACCAGATCAGCCCCAGCGGGCGGATGTTGATCAGTACGAGCCCGCCGATGCCGACCCGGGCCAGCCGCCGGCCCAGCAGCCGCGGATCGGGCGACATCAGGATCGACAGCAGGGCGGTCCACACGAGGATGCCCGCGGCGATCTCACCGCCGCTGGGGTTGACCATGCCGGCCATGTACAGGGCCATCGGCGTCGCCGCGGTGAACACGCCGAGCAGCGCCACCGAGCGCCCGCGCCGCCACTCGGCGGCCGTGACCACGGCACTGGCCAGCAGCGCCGAGCACAGCGCCGCCGACATCAGCCGCATCAGGTACAGCCCCTTCGGGCCGTCGACCAGCAGGCTCGGCCAGCCGGTCACGAGGTAGTACGCCGGGTGGTAGCGGCCGGCGGCGGTGGTGACCTGGACGGTCTTCTCCGAGTGCCCGATCGCGGGCGCGCAGGAGGCGGACTTGTCCTCGTGCCAGGCATAGCACTCGTGCTGCTTGGGCAGCGGCTTGTACCACTCGGGGAGCTGCACCCCGGTCTCGGCGAACTTGCCCTCGATGCCCGCCACCATGTGCGGGACCATCACCTCGGGGCCGCCGATCTGGCCCCGGGCGACGGCGGCCGCGCGGATGAAGTGGGCGTGCTCGTCCGGGGAGCCGCCGAGCGGGGTGGCGGCGGACCAGGAGGCCGCGAGCGTGAAGAACAGCGCGAAGGCGATGGCCCAGAGCCGCTTCGGGGTCCGGGCCGACCGGTCGGCCAGGCGCGTCAGTGCGGGGATCATCGCTTCCTTCTGATCATCGGATGTAGCTCAGCCAGCTCTGGTCGCCGTCCTTGGAGCACTCGCCCTTCGGCGCGAACTTCGGACACTTCCCGTCCTGCTGCCGGATGGTGTGCGAGACCCAGGGGAGGATCCGGTAGGTGCCGTCCTGCGCCGGCATGTAGCGGTCGGACATCGACGAGGAGACCGTGCCGAGCAGCAGGAGGAGGGCGCAGAGGGTGCCGATCACGGCGCCCTCGCGGCCGGGGAAGCCGGTACGGCCGGCGGCGGCCGCGGACGCGCTCGCCTCGGACGTCTCGGACGTCTCGGACGCCTCGGACGCCGTGCGCCGCTCGGCCAGCTTCAGCGAGACCAGGTGCGCCACCAGCGCGCACAGGATCAGCCCGCAGTAGAGCAGCTGGTTGTTGGTGCGCGTGTAGAGCTGGACCGTCTGCGTCTCGTACATGTGCGAGGCGATGTACATGCGCATGACCCACGCGCTGATGAACATCGCGGCGATGGTGACGACCAGCGGCTTGCGCAGGCCCAGCCAGATCGCGGCGCCCAGGCACACGAAGGTCACCAGGGCGAACAGCCCGACCCCGCCGAACTCCCCCGGCGGCGGCCAGTCGCCCACCTTGCCGGGCATGTCCGTGCGCCACATCAGGTAGTAGGCCGGGTCGGTGAAGTTGTCGAAGCGGAAGTTGTAGTCCTTGGTGGTCTGCCCTTCCTTCAGCATGACCATCAGGTAGCGCCCGGCCACCACCAGGAACACCGCCAGGGCGCTGCCCATGAAGGCCGCGCCCTTGAGCCGGCCGGTCTTCCACGGGAAGTACAGCAGGGCGGCGAACAGCACGCCGGCCGCACTCCACAGGAACCAGCCCGAGTACGTGAGGAACAGCAGGCCCAGCACCGCGCCGAACCCGGCGCCCTTGAGCAGCAGCGGGCGCCAGCCCTCGGTGCCGCTGCGGCGCAGCGCCACGACCATCGCCACCAGCACCGGGACCAGCAGCACGAGCACGGTCTGGCTGTACGGCTTGTACGAGTCGATCAGCGCGAACGCGGGCACGACGCCGAAGGCCAGCGCCCGGACGGGGCTCAGCAGCGTCCGCCAGGCGAGGTAGACGAGCGGACCGAAGGCGGCGGCGCCGAGGATCTGGAGGTCCTTGAACGCGTACGCGGTGTTGCCGCCGTGGAACCACTCGGCGTAGTACCCGAGGGTGTAGAGCGGCATCGGCGGGTAGACCGGCGAGCCCGAGGGCTGCCCGTTCGCGACGGCGTGGGCCCATTCGACGATGCGGCCGCTGTCGCCGTTGAGGCCGAACATCGGCCACGGCGTGCCCAGCAGCGCGACGACGGCGCCCGCCGCGACGAAGCCGCTGGCCAGGCCCGCGAGGGCCGCGGCGGCCAGGCGCGTGGCGAGGTCGAAGTGACGGCCGCCGCGCAGCCGCATCGCCAGCACCACGGCGGCGATGAAGAGCAGCCCGACCAGCGCGAACCGCAGCTGGATCGCGGCCAGGCCGCTGACCTGCGCGATCCGGTTGAGCGGGTTGAGCTTGAAGCCGCGTGCCAGCAGCGGGAGGACCAGCGCCGCGGCGAACGCCACGGCGGCTTCCAGCAGCAGGAGCCCGCCGCGGGAGCGCAGGGCGCGCCGCGGGGCCTGGTCCGCATCCGGGGACTTCGAGCTGCCGGGGGCGTTCGCGGCCGGTCCGCTCGGGGGAACGGGGCGCACGGCCGCCGGCCCCTCGGTACTGACTGTCACTGACGGTGTCCCTACTGCTGGTCGGTGCTCGGCGCGACGGCCGGTCGTCGTTCTCGGCGATCCACTGCCCGGCTCCGGGCCCACGGCTTCGGCGCCCGGAAGCTCCGACGGCTCCGGACGACGGCGGCGGGCAGCGGACTCAAGGACGGTGTGGGACAGCCTCGGCGCTTGCCGCCACGCATACTATCGGTCCGCCGTCGGCGGGAACCGGTCCCGGAACGGCGACGGCAGCCGGCCGGGACGGCCCGGTCAGTCGAGAGCCCCGAACCCGGCGAGCAGGAAGAGCAGCACCCAGCCACCCACCGACAGCCAGCCGAGCACCAGGCCGATCGTCGCGAGCCCGGCTCCCTCGTCGCCGCGCGCACGGATCTGCGCCTTGGCCACGTGCCCGGTGGCCACGGCGCCCAGGCCCGCGGCGCCGAGCGTCGGCAGGCTCAGCACGCCGAGCGCGAGCGAGGTGATCGCCATCCCGTTGACCCGGCGCGCCGGCAGGGGCATGGGCATCGGAAACGGCATCGGCATCGGCATCGGCCCGTACGCGGCGGGCAGCCCCACCGCGGCGGCGCCGAACGGGCCCGGCATCGGCCCGGCCGGCAGGTCCGCGACAAGCTGGGCGAGCTGGCCGTACGTCTGCGCCTTGTACGCGGCGTCGAAGCGCTGCCCGTACTCGTCGCGGGAGAGCCGGCCCTCGGCGTACGCGGCCTTGAGCACGTCCACCGTCCGGTCCCGGTCGGTGTTCGAGGCGCGCATCGCGGACTGCGCGGTGGGGGCGGGCTGCCACGGCTGCCCGTACGACTGCTGCTGTGGGCGGACCGGATACGGCTGCCCCCACGGCTGTTCGGCCATCCGGCCACCTCCGAAGCCCCTGCGCGGTACGCGTCCCTCCAGGATGGAGGACGAACGGGCCGCCACGATAGTTGCGGAGCCGCCTGGCCCACACCTGTGACAAGGAACGACGTGTGGGGGGGCCGGCAGGCCGGCCGGTCTACGAGTACGTGGGCGGCGGCGGTCCGAAACCCCCGGCCGGAGCCTTCGCGCCCGCGCCCGCACCGGCATCCGCTCCGAGCTCCGGAGCCCCGGCCTCCGGAGCCTCGTCCTCCCGGGTCAGGTCCCGGACCATCAGGGTCGCCCCGGCCACGGCACCCGGCATCAGGAACACCGCCACCAGCGGCACCAGGAAGGCCAGCACCAGCGGGACGCCGAAACCGAGCACCAGCATCCGCCGCGTCCGCAGCAGGGCGAGCCGGTCGCCCAGCTCCACTCCGCGCCGCGCGAGCGCGACGGCGGTGAGCTCCTCGGCGACGAAGAACCCGGACACGCAGAACCCGATCGCCGGGATCACGGTCTGCCCGACCACCGGGATGAATCCGAGCGCGAAGAGCAGGATCCCGTACAGCGCCACCCGGGCCAGGACCTTCACACTGTCCCGGGCCGAGATCCACAGCTCCCGCCACAGCGGCAGTCCGGACTCGGGGGCGTCGCCGCCCTCGCTGCGGTCGACCTCCTCCGAGAGGGACTCGTAGAACGGCTGGCCGATCAGCAGGGTCACGGCGGTGAAGGTGATCACCGCGAGGAACAGGCCGAGGCAGAAGACCAGGGCGGTGAGGAAGCCCCGGAACAGCCCGAGCCACGGCGTCGACCAGTCGTCGGCGAAGGGCGTGGCCCAGGCGGTCAGGTCGTCGGCGCCGTAGCCGAGCCCGATCAGCGCGCCGGCGTACAGCACGAGCGAGACCAGCCCCGGCAGCAGGCCGAAGCCCAGCCAGCGGCCGTGTCGCAGCACCCATCTCTGTCCGGCCAGCAGATAGCCGAATCCCCCCGCAAGATCACGCATGGGACCAGCTTAGAACGGGGGTCGGTGGACGGCGAAGGCCGCACCCCGGGAATCGGGGTGCGGCCTTCGGCGAGCGCGAGCCGGATCAGACGGCGAGCTCGACCGTGATGTTGCCGCGGGTCGCCTTGGAGTACGGGCAGACCTGGTGGGCCTTCTCGATGAGGTCCTTGGCGGTGGCCGCGTCCACGTTCGGGATCGAGGCGGAGATCTTGACGATCAGGCCGAAGCCGTCGTCGTTCTTGCCGATGCCGACCTCGGCGGTGACGGTAGAACCGGAGATGTCCGCGTTCTCGTTGCGGGCGACGACGCCGAGCGCGCCCTGGAAGCAGGCGCTGTAGCCGGCGGCGAACAGCTGCTCCGGGTTGGTGCCGGCGCCGCTGCCGCCCATCTCCTTCGGCGGGTTCACGACGACGTCGAGCTGGCCGTCGGTGGTCGCGACGCGGCCGTCACGGCCGTTCTCGGCGGTGGCGACGGCGGTGTACAGGACGTCGGACTGCTGGATGGACATGCGAAGAGATCCTCCTGGTAATCGCCGTGACTCGCGCCCACGATCACGACGGCGTGGGGTGAGCCTAGCCGGTGAAAGAAACGATCATCTTTCCGGTGTTGTCACCGCGCAGCATGCCGAGGAAGGCCTCGGTCGCGTTCTCCACGCCCTCGACGACGGTCTCGTCGGCCACGAGCTCACCGGAGCGCAGCCAGCCGGCGACGTCCTGGACGAACTGCGGCTGGAGCCCGGCGTGGTCGCCGACGAGCACGCCCTGCAGGCGCAGCCGCTTGCCGATGACGAGGGCCAGGTTGCGCGGGCCGGGGGTCGGCTCGGTGGCGTTGTACTGGGCGATCGCCCCGCACAGGGTGGCGCGGCCGTGCACGTTCAGGGAGGAGATGGCGGCCTCCAGGTGGTCCCCGCCGACGTTGTCGAAGTAGACGTCGATGCCCTCGGGGGCGGCCTCCTTCAGCTGCTCGCCGACGGGGCCGTTCTTGTAGTTGAAGGCGGCGTCGAAGCCGTACTTCTCCGTGAGGAGCGTCACCTTCTCGTCCGAGCCGGCCGAGCCGATGACCCGAGCGGCGCCCTTGATCTTCGCGAACTGGCCGACGAGGCTGCCGACCGCACCCGCCGCGCCGGAGACGAAGACGGAGTCGCCCTCCTTGAAGGAGGCCACCTCGAAGAGGCCGGCGTAGGCGGTCAGGCCCGGCATGCCGAGCACGCCGAGGTAGGCGGAGAGCGGGGCCAGGGAGGCGTCGACCTTGGTGGCGTGCTGCGCGGGCACGTCGGCGTACTCGCGCCAGCCCAGGCCGTGCAGCACGTGGTCGCCGACCTCGAAGCCCTCGGCGGCGGAGGCCACGACCTCGCCGACCGCGCCGCCGTCCATCGGCTTGTCCAGCTGGAACGGCGGGACGTAGGACTTCACGTCGTTCATCCGGCCGCGCATGTACGGGTCCACGGACATGTGCAGGTTGCGCACCAGGATCCGGCCCGGGGCCGGGGCCGCCACCTCGACCTCGCGCAGGGCGAAGTCCTCGGCGACGGGCCAGCCCTGCGGACGGCGGACGAGGTGCCACTCGCGGCTGACGGCAGGGATCTCAGACATGTGCGCTCCCGAATCGAGGAATCGACGAATACTTCAGTAGGTGAAACAACCATGCGCCTGGATATTTCATGTTGTCAAGTAAATGGGTACTCTGGATCCATGCCCAGTCGTCGCGCAGATCCCCTGACCCTTGAGGTTGTCGAGCTCATCGGCTCCGTCGTGGCCCGCTACCACGAGGAGTACGAGCACGCGGCAGCCAGCCACCAGCTCACCGGCGCCCAGGCGCGGGTGCTGAACCTGCTGTCCCTGGAGCCGATGCCGATGCGCCGGATAGCGCAGCAGCTCAAGTGCGAGCCCTCGAACATCACGGGCATCGTGGACCGGCTGGAGTCCCGCGGCCTGGTCGAGCGCAGGCCGGACCCGGCGGACCGCCGGGTGAAGCTGGCCGCCCCGACGCAGGAGGGCCTGCAGACCGCGGACCGGCTGCGCGAGTCGCTGGACTTCGCGCGCGAACCGCTGGCCGGACTGTCCGCGGCCGAGCGGGCGGTCCTGCGGGACCTGCTCAAGCGGATGCTGGGCTGAGCGCCCGGCCGCTCAGCAGAAGAAGATGAACCAGCAGCCGGTCTTGGTCGGCGTGGGGCTGGGGCTCGGCGACGGCGGCGGCTGCGCCGAGCCGGAGGCGCTCGGCGAGGGCTTCCCCGACTGACTCGGCTTTACGGACGGCCCCGACCCGGTGGCCCCTTTGGTCGGCCCCGGCTTCTGCGATGCGGAGGCCGACGCCGTCGGACCCGGCTGCGCGGACCCCTCGGCGGACGCCCCGGGCCCGGCAGGCTGCGTACCGCCCGCGGTGGCCTTCGCGGACCCTGACGCCTTCACCGGCTTCAGCGCCGTGGGCGCGGCCGGAGTCCCGTTGCCGCTCGGCAGCGGACCCGGATCCTGCGGGCCGTTCCCGTCGGTGAGCTCCACCTGTGCGGCCCGGTCGGTCTTCTGCCCCTCGGTGACGATCCGGGCCAGCGCGACCGTACCCCCGACCGCGAGCGCCAGGCCCAGCCCGAGCGTCAGCATGGTCCGGCGGCGCCTGCGGTGCGTGGCACGGCGCCGCGACCCGGCCCGGCCGCCCCGGTCCGCACCGGACAGCACGACGAGCGAGTCCGCGAACGGGTCCGCGGGCGGGGCGCCCGCCTCGGACGGTACGGAGCCGTAGGGGGCGGCGGGCACGGCGGACACCCCGGGCGCGGCGGGCGGCAGGTACTCGACCGGGGTTCCGCAGCCGGCGCACGCCAGGGCGCCGTTCAGGTGCCTGCGGCACGCGTGGCAGTAGTCCATGACGTCCGCACGCTACGTGGTTCCCCGCAACATCCGTATCGCGGGTTCGTAAAGGTCCTGTGTGGAATCGTGGCCTCCATGACTCCGTCCGCGCCCTCGGGACCCTTCGGTCCGGCCGCCTTCCAGCTGGTGCTGCTGCGTCGGATGGCGGACTTCCGGCCGGACCTCGCCGAGGAGGCGCGGCGGCGTCTCGGCGCCTCGCTCGCCGAGCAGCGGGAGGCGAACAAGCGCTGGCAGGCGATGGTCCGCTCGCCCCGCTCGCGCGGTGCGCTGGCCCGCTACCGCTCGGTGCTCGGGCCCCCGGAGTCCACGGCCGCCCGCGCCATCGGTGATCTGGAGTGCGAGGCCCTGCTGTGGCCGGTGCCGCTCTGGCCGGACCTGCGCTTCGAGGTGCTGGCCGCGCCGGACGGGGCGGTGTGGAACGAGTGGCTGGTCCGGGCCCCGGGTGCGCGGGGGCCCGTACTGGAGACGCCGCAGGACCTGAAGCCCTGGTCGGCCACGGTGGACGAGGTGGCGCGGGCCTTCGCCCCGGTGCGCCCGCTGGAGGGGACCGCGCCGACCCGGTGGCGCCTCGCGTTCAGCGTGCAGGGGCGGCCCTGCGTGGCGGAGTTCACGTACGGCCTGCTCCAGCGCGTCGCGGTCGACGGGGTCGAGGTTTAGAGGGCCGACCCCGAGGGGCGGCTCTACGAAGCGAGGAAGGCCCGGACCCCCGCCGAGGTGGCGTCGTCCCCCAGCAGGTCGTTGTGCTTGAGGCACCCGACCGGCGTGTTCGTCGCCCCGGTGAGCGGGACGCTGTCGTCCGGATTGACGACCTCGTCGCAGTTCGACCAGAACGTCGCGTACTTCACCGCGCCCGGGGTCTCGTCCCCCGCGTTCAGGTTCTTCACGACGTACGAACCGGGGGTCATGTCCCGGCAGGCCTGGTCCCACAGGGCGCAGGCCCACGCGGTGGAGGTGCCGTGGTTGGGGCCGGCCAGCGAGACCCAGTGGTCCACGGTGGCCGTGCCGCCGCCGAACTTCACGTACCAGCGGCCGACGAGCGAGCCGAGCGAGTGCGCCACGATGTCGACCCTGGCGGCGCCGGTCTGCCGGCGGACCTGGTCGACGTACGCGCCGAGCTGCCCGGCCACGACCTCGTTGACGGACCGATGCGTGTCGTAACCCCACGAGAAGAGCTCCGAATCCGTGTACCCGGCGGCCCGCAGGTCCTCGCGCAGGCCGCCCCAGACGCCCGGATCCGCGTTGTAGCCGTGGATGAAGACGACCGGGTTGTGCGGCTGCACAGGGGTGGCGGCCTGGGCCGGGAAAGGCACGAGGAGCGCCGGGCAGAGCGTCAGGAGCGCGAGCAATCTCTGGCGGGGCGTCAGCATGGGGTCCCCTTTACCTTGTTACGCGCGAGTAGCGCGGTCAGTGGCGGCATCGTGCTGCCTGTCGGTACAGAAATCCACCCCCGTGCAGCACCTCTCGCCCCGTGCGACACACCCGGCCGGAGCAGCCCAGCGGGCGGTATGCCCCTTTCACCCGAGAAGATATGAAATGCAACCGGCAGCCGCCGGTCTCTTGCGCCAGCGTCTCGGGAGGATCTGCCGTGACCGTCAGTCTTGAGCAGTTGCGCCGCTGCCATGTCGCCGTCGACCTGGGAGCAGCCAGGACCCGCGTGTACGTCAAGGGCGCCGGCCTGGTGGTCGACGAGCCCAGCTGCGCCGCCGTCAACACCCGCACCGGCGCGCTCATCGCGGTCGGGTCCTTCGCCGAACGGATGACGGGCCGCACGCCCGACTACATCCGCGTCGTACGCCCCGTCTCCGGCGGGACCGTCGTCGACATCGAGATGGCCCAGCGGATGCTGCGCCACCTGCTCGGCGAGAAGCTGCGCCGCGCCCTGCGCCGCAAGCCCCGGCTGCGGGCCGCCGCCTGCACCCCGCACGACGCCGACCCGCTCGCGCAGCGTGCCGCTGTCGAGACGATGGTCGGGCTCGGCGCGCGGCGCGTCGAACTCGTCGACACCCTGATCGCGGCGGCCGTCGGCTGCGGCCTGCCCGTGGAGCAGCCGACCGCGACGATGATCATGGTGTGCGGCGCCGCCGCCACGCAGGTCGCCGTCCTCTCCCTCGGCTCGATCGTCACCGCCCAGCGGATCCCGGTCGGCGGCGAGGCCATCGACCACGCCGTCGTCCAGCACCTGCGCCACGCGCACGAGCTGATGCTGCCCAGCCAGGCCGTCCGGCCGCTCCAGGTGGCCCTGCACGGCAACGGCATCACCGGCGGGGGCCCCGCCTCCACCCTCATCCACGGCCGCGACGTGGCCACCGGACTGGCCCGCTCCGTCCACGTGGACACCGCCGCCGTCCGGGACGCCATCCACACCCCGCTGACCGCCGTCCTCGACGGCATCGGCAAGGTGCTCCGGGACTGCCCGCCGGACCTGGTCGCCGACCTGACGGACCGGGGGATCATGATGGTGGGAGGCAGCGCCCTGCTGCCCGGCCTGGACCAGATGCTGCGCGACGCCACCGGCATGCCCGTCGCCATCGCGGAACGGCCGGACGTGTGCGCCGTGCTCGGTCTCGGCATGATGCTCGAAGGGAAGATCGCCCCGATGGTCCTCAACCCGCTGGCCGGATGACGAACGCGGCGCCCGAGCCGGCCGATCCCGCGGAACGGGCCAGTCTGCCCGTACTCCTGGAGGCGGCGCTCAGCGTCGGCTCCGAACTGGAGCTGCAGGCCACCCTCCAGCACATCGTGGACTCGGCGACCGAGCTGTGCGCGGCCCGGTACGGAGCGCTCGGGGTCATCGACCCCGAGCGCCTCCGGCTGACCGAGCTGTACACGGCCGGGCTCAGCGAGGCGGAGCGCGCCGCGATCCCCCGGCTGCCCGACGGGCGTACGGGCCTGTTCGGAGCGCTGATCACCGACCCGCGCCCGCTGATGCTGGAGGACCTGTCGGAGGATCCGCGCGCGTCGGGGTTCCCGCCGGGCCATCCCCCCATGCGCAGCTTCCTGGGCGTCCCCATCCGGGTCCACACGGAGGTCTTCGGCAACCTCCACCTCACCGAGAAGCGGGGCGGCGGACCGTTCACGGACGAGGACCTCGTACTGGTCCGGGTCCTGGCCTCCCAGGCGGGCATAGCGATCGGCAACGCCCGGCTGTACGAGACGGCGCGCCGCCGCGAGCGCTGGATCGAGGGTGCCGCCGCGGTCACCACGACCCTGCTGGCCGGCCGCCCGGCCGCCGACGCGCTGATGTGCGTGGCCGAACGGGCCCGGCTGCTCGCGGACGCGGCGGCCGGGGTGGTCCTCCAGCCGACCCCGGAGGGCGGCATGGAGATCGTGGCCGCCTCCACGCACGGGGACCCCGGGGACCTGGTCGGGACGGCGATCGCCCCCGGCTCACCTGTCCTGGTACAACTCCTGGGCGGCGAACCGGTCTTCATAGAGGACTCGGCGACGGACCCCCGGATGACCACGCACGTGCGGGAACGGTTCGGCCCGAGCATGATGCTGCCGCTCCAGAGCGGCGGCCAGCTGATCGGCACCCTGGCCCTGCCGCGCGCCCGCGGCGGGCGCCCGTACGACGCCGTGGACCGGCTGCTGGCCTCGCAGTTCGCCTCCCAGGCCGCGCTGGCCCTCGTACTGGCGGACGCGCAGCACGACCGCGAGCAGCTGGCGATATACGAGGACCGCGACCGGATCGCACGGGACCTGCACGATCTGGTGGTCCAGCGGCTGTTCGCGACGGAGATGATGCTGGAGAGCACGAAGAAGCGGTCGGCGTCCGCGCCGGCCGGGGACACGGTCGGCGACGAACTCGGCCGGGCGGTGGACGAGCTCGACTCCACCATCCAGGAGGTCCGCACCGCCATCTTCGCGCTCCAGCAGCCGCCGAGCGACGCGCCGACGACGTTCCGCGGCCGGGTCCTGCGGGAGACGGGCGGGGCGGCGGTCCTGCTGGGCTTCCAGCCATCGGTCCACTTCACGGGCGCGGTGGACGCCCTGCTCCCGGAGCCGGTGGCGGGCGAACTCCTCTCCGCCCTGCGCGGCGCCCTGGCCGCGGCCCACCGCCGCTCGCAGGCAACGTCGATCGAGGTCGAGGTGGACGCGACCCCGACCCGCGTCCGCCTGACGGTCACCGACGACGGCCGCACGGAGTCGGGAACCCGGGGTACGACGCTGAACTGGGAGTCGGCGCTCTAAGCCGTCGGGCCGTGCGCTCCCTTGAGGGCGATCCGCGTACTGGACTGTGCCACGCCGGCCTCGCGCTTGAGGCGGCGCAGCAGCGCGTCGAGCGCGGCGGGATCGGCGGCCCGGGCCCGTACGAGGTAGTCGTACTCCCCCGTCACGTGCACGACCTCGGTGATCCCGGGAAGCGTGACGACCCGCTCCTCGAACTCCTCGTTGGTGGTGTCCTGGCGCAGGCTCAGATCGATGAAGACCACCAGTCCGCCGCGGGTGTCGGCGGCCGGATCCACGATGACGGTGAACCCGCGGATCACCCCGTCCCGCCGCATCCGGCGCACCCGGTCGGCGGTGGCGTTGGCACTGAGCCCGACGCGGACGCCGAGGTCGCGGTACGAGATCCGCGCATCCTGCTGCAGGATGCCGAGGATTTCCCTGTCGAGGCGGTCCATACCGCGATTCTCGCAGTCGGGGCCGATAAGCGCCGCAGCACCCGATGCCCTTGCGCCCACCCTCGTCGCCATGAACGGATTCCTCTCTCCCGCGTTGTCGGGGGCGGTCGCGGGCCTGGGCGTGGCGATGCCGATGGGCGCGATGAGCGTGCTGCTGCTCCAAGAGGCGATGCGGCACCGCCGCACGGCGATGGCCGCGGCGGCGGGCATCGCGACGGTGGACCTCGCCTACGCGGCCCTGGCCACCGCACTCGGCCCCTGGGTGGCCTCCCACGTCGCCCCGATCGAGGCCTGGATCCGCCTCCTGTCGGCGGCGGTCCTCCTGTCGATGGCCGCCCACGCCCTCCACCGCAGCCGCGCACTTCCGGCCCCTCCGGCGTTCGAGGCGCCGGCAGCACCTCCCGCGGTAGCCGAGGGTGGGCCCGGGTCGGCCAAGGCATATGCGCGGTACGTCGCACTCACCGCCGTGAACCCCACCACCGCCCTCTACTTCGCCGCCCTCACCACCGCCCAGGCCGCCACCCTCACCGCTCCCGCCACCGCCGCCGCCTTCCTGGGCGGCGTCGCCGCCGCATCCCTCCTCTGGCAGCAGACCCTCGTCGCCCTCGGCGCCGCGGCCGGCCGCCGGATCTCCCCCGCCGTCCGCGCCTGGACCTTCCGCCTCGGCCACGGTCTGGTCGCCGCCTACGCCCTCGAACTCGCCTTTCCGTTGCCCTAGAGGGCCCATAGGGTGATCCCGTGACGACGACCCGCCTCTCGGCCCGCGCGGCCATCGCCTCCGTGACCGACCCCGGCAGCTTCGCCGAACTCCCCGCCCCGCACCGGGAGTCCGCCCCGGACGGCCCCCTCACCTGGGCCGGCTACGACGACTCCCGCGCCCGTGCCACCGCACGGACCGGCGAACAGGAGTCCGTCGTCACCGGAACCGCCCTCATCGGCGGCCGCCAAGCCGCCCTGATCTCCTTCGAGTTCGGCTTCCTCGGCGGTTCCCTCGGCGAGCGCACCGGAGACCGGCTCGAAGCCGCGTACACGTACGCTCGCGAACACCGCCTCCCCCTCGTCTCCCTGATCGCCACCGGCGGCTCCCGCATGCAGGAAGGCATGCTCGCGCTGACCCAACTCCAGCGCGTCGCCCGCCAGTCCGCCTCGACCCGGGCCGCCGGGCTCCCGCAGATCGCCGTGCTCCGCGATCCCACCACCGGCGGCGGCTGGGCCACGCTCGGCGCCGGGGCCGACGTCGTGCTCGCGCTGCCGGGTGCGCAGGTCGGCTTCGCGGGCTCCCGGGTACGGCCGGCGGACGCGGACCCGGCGGCGTACACCGCCGAGGGCCAGTACGCCGCCGGGCACGTGGACTCCGTCGTCCCGCCCGCCGAGCTGCCCGCAGCCCTCGCCGACTGGCTGCGCGTCCTGGCCGCGCCCCGCTCCCCCGAACCCGTCGAGCCCCCGGCCGCGCTGGCTGACGTACCGCCCCCGCCGACCGGCTGGGACGCCGTACGGCAGGCCCGCCACCCCGACCGGCCGCGCGCCGAGGCGTACCTGGACGCGTACTTCGCGCTCCGCCTGCCCCTCTCCGGGGACCGGGCGGGCGGCACGGATCCCGGGATGCTGTGCGGATTCGGGCTGCGGGAGGGGCGGGCCGTCGCGTACGCCGCCCAGTGCGGCACCGCCACCCGCCCGGCCGGATACCGTACGGCGGCCCGCGTGATCCGCCTCGCGGACCGCCTCGGGATCCCCGTACTCACCCTGGTGGACACCCCCGGCGCGGCCAACGACGCCGCCGCGGAACACGCCGGTGCCGGAGCCGCCATCGCGGACACCTTCGCGGCGGTCGCGGCGGCCGCGGTCCCGGTGACCACCCTCCTGATCGGTGAGGGGGGTTCGGGCGGAGCCCTCGCGCTGGCCGCGCCGGGGAACACCTGGGTCACCCCGGACAGCTACTTCTCGGTGATCGCCCCCGAACTGGCGGCGGCCATCCTCAAGCGCCCCGCCTCCGAGGCCCCGTCGACGGCGGACCAACTCCGCATCCGCCCGCAGGACCTGGTCGCCCTGGGCGTCGCGCGCGGCGTGGTCGGCCCCGCCTGACCCGACCGCCCGGCGTTGTCAGAGGCATCGGCCAGGATGTCCGTCATGGCAGACGGAATAACCTGGCTGGCGGAACCCCGGTCGATCGCCTTCGGCGGCTACAGCGTGGTCATGGCGCGCGGGCTCACCCCGGAGGAGCTCGTCGGGCGGCTCACGCAGACCGTGCACGGGCCCGAGCACACCGCCGTACCGGTGGGCGACCTCACCGGAGCCGGCCTCCTCGCCCTCCTGGCCGACTACGAGGACATCGGCCTGCGCTACGGCCGCTGCGGCGACTGGTCGTACACGGTCGCGTACGGGGGCTGGATGGGCGAGTTCGGCGACGGCCCGCCGCTCTCCCGTGGTGGCGTGGACATCTGTCACCTGGAGTTCGAGGAGGAGAACGGCAAGCCGGTCCCGCCGCAGTTCGCGTACACCCGCGACGAGGTCCTGCTCAGCGCCTTCAACCTGCACCTGGACGGCTCTTGGGGCTATGCCGGAGTCGACGGCGACCCCGAGACGGCCTCGCGCGTACAGACCGAGCTCACCGCCGCGGGCCTCCCGGCGGACGAGGGCGCCGGCGACGACGCGGACGACAGGGAGGTCCACCGCACCGCCCTCGGCGTGCTGGAGCGCCACTTCGGCCTCTCGCTGCCCCGGGAGGAGATCGTCACCGGCACCCTTCCGGCCGTACTCCTGGAACCGGCCTGACGCCCGCCCCGGACGCCGCCGGGTGTCGCGGGCGCCCCGCGTCACGCCTGCGGCGACCTCGCGTCGTACCGGGCGAACCCGCGCCAGCGCAGGGCCAGCAGGAGCAGCACCAGTACGCACCCGAGCCCGCCGCCCGTGATCGCCACGGCCGGGGAGGTCAGGTCGGCGGTGGTCCCGGCGAGGAAGTCCCCGAGCCGGGGCCCGCCCGCGACGACCACGATGAACACGCCCTGCAGGCGCCCGCGCATCTCGTCCGGGGTCGCGGCCTGCATCATCGTGGAGCGGAACACCATGGAGATGGTGTCGGCCCAGCCCGCCAGGGCCAGGAAGAACAGCCCGAGCCACAGGTTGCGGGTGAGCCCGAAGACGGCGATGGCCAGCCCCCAGGCGGCCACGGAGATCAGGATCGCCAGCCCGTGCCGGCGGATCCGGCCCTGCCAGCCGGAGAACAGCCCGCCCAGCAGCGCCCCGACGGCGGGCGCGGCCACCAGCAGGCCGACGGTCTTGGCGTCGCCGCCGTACCAGAGCACGGCGATGGCCGGGAACAGCGCCTTCGGCTGGGCCAGCACCATGGCGGCCATGTCGGAGAAGAAGGTCATCCGGATGTTCGGCCGGGTGCCGAGGAAGCGCAGTCCGTCCAGTACGGAGGCCCGCCCCCGCTTGCCGCCCTCCCGCTCGGGCAGCATCGCGGGCAGCCGCCACACCGCGTAGAGCGCGGCGCAGAAGGTGACGGCGTCGATCAGGTACGCGGCCTGGTAGCCCCACCAGCCGACGATGAGCCCGCCGAGCACCGGGCCGATCATCGTCCCGGAGGTCATCGTCACCGAGTTCAGCGCGTTGGCGGCGGGCAGCTGCTCGGTCGGCAGCAGCCGCGGGATCATCGCGGAGCGGGCGGGTCCGTTGAGGGCGCCGCAGACCGCCTGGAGCGCGACGACCGTGTACAGCAGCCAGACCCGGTGGTAGCCGAGGAGTGCGGCGCCGGCCAGCGCGATCGACAGGGCCGTCAGGCCGAGGGAGCTGTACAGACCGAGCTTGCGCCGGTCGACGGTGTCGGCGATGGCCCCGCCGTAGAGGCCGAAGACGACGAGCGGGACGAGGGAGAAGAGTCCGACGAGCCCGACCGAGAAGCTGGAGCGGGTGATGTCGTAGACCTGGAGCGAGATCGCGAGGGCGGTCATCGCCTGGCCCATCCAGGAGATGGTGCTGCCGACCCACAGCCGCCGGTAGTCCGGGGACGTGCGCAGCGGGGTCAGGTCCGCGAATATGCGCGTCGGGCGTCGGGCGGGGGTGGGCGTGGGGGTGCTCGTACCGGTCACAGCGGATGATAACCAGCGGGCGTTCGGCGGCCCCAGGCATTAATGGGCCGGGAGCCCTTCCGCATCCCGGCCCGTTCACGCACCCGCACCAGTCGCCCCACCCGGATCCGCGGCCTCAGACCGGGCCGGTGCTTGCCGGTAACTCGCCACTATCACCCGACATTTGACTGAATCGACGTGCGCTCCTCCCCTGCCGTTCAGCTCATGATGAAACGACTCGTATGTCCAGGGAGGCGTAGTGATCGAACCTGGCAACAGCACCACGAGCACCGGCAGCGCGGACAACGGAGTCCACGCCACCCCTCTCACGGCCCCGCTGACCGTAGGTGTCGAGGAGGAGTTCCTCCTCGTCGACGCCCGTACCTTCCGGGTGGTTCCGGCCGCCCCGCTCGTCCTGGCCACCGCCGCGGGCCTGCCCCACGAAGTGCACCCCGAGGGCACCCGCTACCAGGTGGAGATCTCCACCCCCGTCGCCGATTCGGCACCCGTGCTGCGCGCGGAGCTCGCCGCGCTGCGGCGCACCCTCGCCCGGGCGGCCCGCGCCCACGGCTGCCGGCTGCTGGCCGCGCCCTCGCCGGTCGTGGCCGTGGAGGGGCCGCTGCACCTGACCGACGACGAGCCGCGCCAGCGCGAGCAGCACCGCCGCTTCGGCTCGCTGACCGAGACCCTGGTCAGCTGCGGCCGGCACATCCACATCGGCACCCTCGACGTGGACACCGCGGTCGCGGTGTCGAACCGGGTCAGACCATGGCTGCCCACGCTGATCGCGCTGGCCGCCAACTCGCCGTTCTGGGGCGGCCGTGACACGGGTCACGCCAGCTGGCGGGCGATGGCCTGGTCGGGCTGGCCCTCGGCCGGGCTGCCCCCGCACTTCACGTCCACGGCCCACTTCCGCCGCTCGGTGCAGACCCTGCTCAGCTCGGGGGCGGCCCTGGACACGAAGATGGTCTATTGGGACCTGCGCCCGTCCGGGCACTGGCCGACGCTCGAAATCCGGGCGCCCGACATGTCCCCGGACCTCGACACGGCGATCCTCCAGGCCGAGCTGGTCCGCGCCCTGGTGGCCACGGTCCTGCGGGACATCGCGGAGCAGCGTCCCGAACCGGCGCTGCGGGAGGACGTACTGCACCTCGCGCGCTGGCGGGGGGCCCACGACGGACTGGAGGGCTTCGGCCTCGACCCGTACACGGGAGCGGAAATCCCGGCGGCGGACCTGGCCGAGGCCCTGCTGGACCTGGTCGCCCCGGAACTCGCGGCGTCGGGCGATCTCGACCACGCGGCCAAGACCCTGGGAGGCCTCTTGCGCGACGGCTCGGGCGCCCACCGCCAACGCGCGGCTTTCGCCCGCCGCCAGGACCTGAACGACGTACTGCGCCACTTGGCGGACGAGACGGAGAACTTCTAGCCGGCAGCCGGGATCCTCCCGCGCATTGGCCGACGCCGCAGGTGCGGTCGCTTCTGCGCCTGCGGCTCGCAGGAGGACCGGTGGGGCGGCCGCCGGCCCGGGTACGGTGCCGTCCCGGGCCTCGCCCCCATCCGGCTGACTGCGCGGCGGGTCGGTCCACGGGGCCCACGGGCGGCTGGAAGCATGCGTCCATGTCATCCCGGGCAGGCACGGCCGAGAGTTCGGCGAAGTCGCGAGTCGTCCTGGTGACGCTCGCGTCCGGTCAATTCCTGATGGCGCTCGACAGCTCCGTCATGAACGTGTCCATCGCCACGGTGGCCGAGGACGTGGGTACGACCGTGACGGGCATCCAGGGTGCGATCACGGCCTACACCCTCGTGATGGCGATGTTCATGATCCCGGGCGGCAAGGTCGGGGCGCTGATCGGCCGCAGACGCGCGTTCATGATCGGCTGCTGCATCTACGGGGCCGGCTCCCTCACCACGGCGCTCGCACCGAACCTCACCGTGCTGCTGCTGGGCTGGGCGTTCCTGGAGGGAATCGGGGCCTCACTCATCCTGCCCGCGATCGTCGCGCTCGTCGCCGGCAACTTCTCCGTCGAACGCCGCCCCGCCGCCTACGGACTCGTCGTCGCGGCAGGGGCGATCGCGATCGCGGTCGGGCCGCTCATCGGCGGCATCGCGACGACGTACTTCTCCTGGCGGTGGGTCTTCGCCGGAGAGGTCGTGGTGGTGCTCGGCATCCTCCTGCTCGCGCGCCGCGTCGCGGACGCCCCGCCCGGGGAGCGCCGGAGCATCGACTTCACCGGCGCCGTCCTCTCCGCGCTCGGGCTGGGGATCTTCGTCTACGGCGTGCTCCGATCCGACGAATGGGGCTGGTTCCAGCCGAAGCCCGACGCGCCCTCGTGGCTCGGGGTGTCCCTGACGACGTGGCTGATGCTGGCGGGCCTGGCGCTGCTCTGGCTCTTCCTCCGCTGGGAGGCCAAGGTCGTCGGGCGCAGCCGGGATCCGCTCGTCGATCCCGGCATGCTGCAGAACAAGCAGCTCACCGGTGGCCTGACGATGTTCTTCTTCCAGTACCTCGTGCAGATGGGCGTGTTCTTCGTCGTCCCGCTCTACCTGTCCGTCGCCCTGGGCCTGTCGGCACTGGCGACCGGTGTCCGCCTCCTGCCGCTCTCGGTGAGCCTGCTGGCGGCCGCCACCCTGATCCCGCGCTTCCTCCCCGACGTCTCGCCCCGGCGCGTGGTGCGGCTCGGAATCCTCGCGCTGCTCGCGGGGGCGGTGGTCCTGATGGCCGCGCTCGACGCGGACGCCGGCGCGGAAATCGTCACCGTCCCCCTCCTGCTGATCGGGCTCGGCATGGGCGCGCTGGCGTCGCAGCTCGGGTCGGTCACCGTGTCCGCGGTGCCGCAGGCGCAGAGCGCGGAAGTCGGCGGCGTACAGAACGCCGTCACCAACCTCGGCGCCTCGATCGGTACGGCCCTCGCCGGATCGATCATGATCGCCGCGCTCACGTCTTCCTTCCTGACCAGCGTCGGGGCGAATCCGGCGGTCCCGGACAGCGTCACGAGCCAGGCGACCGTCCAGCTCCAGAGCGGCGCGCCGTTCCTGTCCGACGCCCAGCTCAAGACCGCCCTCGACGAAGCCGGCGTGAACGCGGAGGTGTCCCAGGCGGCACTGGACGCGAACGCGGAGGCCAGGCTCGACGGCCTGCGCGCGGCACTGGCCATCCTGGCCCTGGCCGCGCTCATCGCCCTGTTCTTCACCCAGCGGATCCCGTCGGCCCAGCCGCGCTCGCCGGAGCCGTAGCCGCCGGCTGCCCGCGTGCGGCGGCGCGCATGCGGGGGCGGCGCGCATGCGGGGGCCGGGCCGGGCGCGCAGCATGGAAGCACGGCCGCCGGGACCGGGGCGATCACCACGATCGGTGCCTGTCGGGCCCCGGCCTCCGAGCCCCCGTACGCCTGGAGCCCCGTATGTCCCACCGCCTGCTGCCCGGCCCGCCCCGGACCGCCCCCGTAGCCGTCGTGGCCCTCGTGGCGGCCGCCCTCACCGCCGTGCCGAGCGGCGCCGCCCATGCCTTCACCGGTGACAACCACGAGGACATCACCCGGGCCGCACTGCCCTGGGAACCGATCACGCTGACGGCGATGGCCGACGCCCGCGACGGGGCGATCAACGCCAACGACCACCGCCCCTACTTCGACGTCGGCCCCCTGCACTGCGACAACGCCGACTGCCTCGGCCCCCGCTACGCCCCCGACTACCCCCGCACCCGGGACGAGGCCACCACCGGGCTCCTCGCCTGCATCCGCACCTCCGTCACCCGCTTCCGGGGCGCGGTCCGGGCCGCGGACGGCCTCGTGCACGCCGACGGCAAGGTGCGCGCCGACCAGAGCTACCTGTCCTCCCCCTGCGCATGGGACGGGAAGCCCGGGCGGGCCAAATGCGCCGTGCTCGAACAGCTCGGCCGCGGCTGGCACCAGATCGAGGACTTCTACTCGCACTCCAACTGGAGCGACCGGCCCGCCCCCGGCCCGATCGGCCTCGACAACCCGCCGGGCCTGGCGCGTACGGACCTCGCCCCGTTCCTCGACATACGCCGCTACAGCGCCATGAAGGATGCCGACTGGACCCGGGAGGCACGCGAGCGCATCCCCGCGGAACTCGCCACCGGCTGCTACCCCGACGTCGATTCCACCGGCGTCAAATCCGCCGACTGCGCCGGCCGCGTCGCTCACAACCGGGTCCTGAACAAGGACACCGCCGCATCCGCCCGCTCGAAGACGGGCGACAACTTCGGCCGCGCGACGGCCGGAGCGACCGCCGAGATCACCCGCCAGGGGAACGAGTTCAAGGCCGAGCTGCTCACGGCGTACCCCGATCACCGGCGCGGCGCGCAGATGGTCTGCGCGCTCGTCCACGACGACCCGGCCACCGCCTGCCCTGACGTTCCCGGTCTCCCGCCCGACCGGCCTACGCGGACTCAGGAGGTGAGTTCGTAGAGGCTCCTGCTCACGATCCACAGGCCGAGGACGAGGCACGTGACGACGATCGCCGGTTCCTTGTGCAGTTCCAGCCATGTCCGCAGGTTCGTCAGCGCGAGATGTGCCTTCCGCGGTGCGAACACCATGTACAGCTCCATGGCCAGCAGGCAGGACGTGGCCAGGAGGCAGAAGGCGAGCAGCGCCAGGAACGACGCGCTGTGGGACAGGTCTGCCTCCACCACGGTGGTGGCGGCGAGACCGACCATGCCCCAGGGCTGGAGGAGCACGGCGAGCGAGGCCGCGGACCATACGGTGACATCGTCCATTCTGGACGTCTTGGACGCCTTGGCCGTCTTCGGCCTCTTCGGGTCGCGCCGTTGACGGCGCTTTCGCTCGCTGTACACGATCAGTCCCAGCCCGAGGACCAGTTTCACCGCGAGTACGGCGGTGGACGGCGGGGAGCGCGGCGGGGGCGGCTGCCCGTCGGTGAGGAGCAGTACGGCGGCGATCACGGCGATGAGGCAGGCGAGCCAGGCGAGAATGAACGCCAGCCCCTTCCACACCCCGCGGGGGGCCGAGACGACCAGCACGAACGCCGCGGGCGGCAGCGGGTAGAGCGTGATGGCCAGACCGATGATCAACAGGTCGAGCACCATGGCGACGTACCTTCGAACCACTGCGAGAGGCGGAGCCGGCGCGGCCGGCGGAACTGCCGTACGCCCACTCCGCCGCTCCCGCTCATCCCGCCAGGACCTTGGCCTTGGCCTGCTCGAACTCGGCAGCCGAGATGTCGCCCCGGTCCCTGAGATCGGCGAGCTTGGCCAGTTCCTCCGACTGACTCGGGCCTGCGGCGCTCTGTACGTAGGAGCGGAACTCCTCCTCGTTGCGCTGGGCCCGCCGCAGCTCGCGTTCGCCCATCCCGCGCCCCCGCGCGATCACGTACACGAACACTCCCAGGAAGGGCACGATGATGACGAAGATCATCCATCCCGTCTTCGCCCAACCGCTCAAGTCGTCGTCGCGGAAGATGTCGCCGATGATCCGGAAGAGCAGCATGAACCAGAGCACCCAGATGAAGATCAGCATCATGGTCCAGAACATGTTCAGCAGCGGGTAGTCCACTGCCAGGTTGAACAACGACTCCTTCATGGCCGGTCTCCTATCGACTGCGGGCACAGGCGTCGGTCGTGGCGTCAGGCCGCTTGTGGGGCGAAGGGGAACATCTCGTCCGCTCCCGGCTGTACGACGCCGTAACTGCTCTCGGGCACCTCGTTCCAGGCGCCGGGCAAGTCGCCGAGGGGTTCGGACACGATGAGGCGGGTCTCGTCGGACACCTCCTGCAAGAACGCCATATCGGGGTGCAGTTTGCGCAGGGTGTCCACACGGCTGCTGTAGAACAGCGACCGGGACTCGGTCTTGCTGGAGTAGCGGAAGGCCCAGACGCTTTCGCCGTCGGTCACGGCGACCGTCATCTGGAGCGGGAACTCGACCCCGTGCTCCCGGCCGATGCGTTCCACGACTCCCGCCATCCGCGCGACGGCGCCGGGCGGGTCCTGGTCCAGGCCGAAGGTGACCGCGAGGTAGAACATCATCTCGGAGTCCGTCGTTCCCTCGATGTCGTTGAACAGCGCGGGGTCGACGAGCAGGGCGAGTTCACGCCGTATGAGGTGGAAGTCGGCGATGGACCCGTTGTGCATCCACAGCCAGCGGCCGTGCCGGAAGGGGTGGCAGTTCGTCTGCTGCACCGCCGTTCCGGTCGACGCCCGGATGTGGGCGAAGAACAGGGGGGAGCGGACGTGATCCGCGATTTCCCTCAGGTTGCGGTTGTTCCAGGCGGGTCCCACGTCCCGCAGCACCCCCGGAGTACCGCCGTCCTCCGTGTACCACCCGACGCCGAAGCCGTCGCCGTTCGTCGTCTCCACACCCAGTTTGGAGTGCAGGCTCTGGTCGATCAGCGAGTGCGCGGGCTTGTACAGGATCGTGTCGAGCAGAAGAGGCGTTCCCGAGTACGCGAGCCATCGGCACATGAGTGATCACCTGTTCTCGTTCTCCAGCGCGGTCCGGGACTTGCTCGCGCGTCTGGCGGAGGCAGGTGCTCGCCTCGTTTCCTGGGCCGTTCCCCGGCCGAGCCGTGGGTGACGCCGACCGGACCTGCCTACCGGCAGTCCCATGATCCGCCCTCCCCGTGGTGATCGCCACGCGTGCGGGACCGGGGACTCGGCGCACCGGACACCGGCCGCTCCCGGCCGCTCCCGGCCGTTCCTGGAAACGCCAAAGCCGCAAGCCGGAACGTTTCTTCGCCTGCGGTGTGGTCAGAGGGCGGTTCGTGACAGCAGTGCCTACCAGTCCTTGACGACGGCCGCGGCTCCGGCGCTCAGGGTGAGGCTGGCGCCCAGGACCACGACGAGGGTGATCGTGGCGAGGAGGCCGTCGGGGGCGCCGGGGCGGGGGCCCAGGCGGATCGGCACGTCGCCCTGCGGGTCCCGGGTGACCTGGACCGTCGTGCCGATGGCCGGCGCGTGGGCGCCCTTGAGTTCGAGGCGGGGCGTGCCGCCGCCCGGGAGCTTCAGGCCGATTGCCGTGACCTGGTCGTAGACGCCGCCCATGGGGTCGGACGTACGGATCCACCCCGTCACCACAGCCTGTTCGGTCACGCCCTGATCGTGCATCCGCTGGTCCTCGCTCATGCCGGAGCGCAGGATGAACAGCAAGATCCACGAGATGTTCAGGACCATCAGCACCAGTGCGAAGGAAGCGGCTTCCTTGACCAGGAACAGGAAGAGCACCCAGTGGGTGGCGCCGATGACGATGAACAGCAGGGCCGCCCACGGGCCGGGGCTCCCCTCCCACATGGCCCACCCGACGTAGTACATCGCCGCAGGGATCCCCACCAGGACCACCGCCGCCCCGCCGAGCCTGGTCGCTTCAGCCATCACGAGCCCCGCCCCCTCCCGCTGCTGCTGCACGACCACCCCCGTGGGCCGTACCCCTGGGGGTACCCCGTACGGGCGGGAGGGAAGCGGGTTGGGCCGCGGGCGTCGTCTTCGCGCGACCCTTCGGCCGCGTGTGCCGCGCCTGCGTCCCCTGGGCGTCCCCTGGAACGCGAAAGGCGGCCCCAAAGGGCCGCCAAGATCACCGTAGCGACTCACGCCGCCAGCAAAGACGCTGGCCAGATCGTTTCTGCACATCTGGTGCGCAGTGGGGCGGGTGGGACTCGAACCCACGGCCGACGGATTATGAGTCCGCTGCTCTAACCGGCTGAGCTACCGCCCCTTCACGGCGTGGCGCGTACATGTGTGCGCGCCGTCTGCCGCAGCATAGCCGCTCATACGATCTCCTGCCTCGGATGCCTCGCATGATCGGCTTCGCCTGCTGAGGGAGACCGTTCTGAGGGCTGCCCGGTTCCAGAACCAGGGCAAAAAGAAAGAGGACCCCGCGTGAGGTCCTCTTCTTTCATGCTCCCCCGACTGGACTCGAACCAGTAACCTGCCGGTTAACAGCCGGCTGCTCTGCCAATTGAGCTACAGGGGACTGCGCTCCCCCGACTGGACTCGAACCAGTAACCTGCCGGTTAACAGCCGGCTGCTCTGCCAATTGAGCTACAGGGGATTGCTGCGGTGCACCGAACAGCCCACCTCCGGCCTTGCTGGAGGGGCGAGCGCCCGTTGCGAGTCATAGATTAGCGCAAGCAGGGGGGTGCTCCGCCAATCGGTATCGCCAGCCGGCCGGGCACCACACGACGAAGGGTGGCAGGCATGCGGTACAAGGTCACGTTCGTGGTCGGACTGGCCCTCGGATACGTCCTCGGAACCCGCGCGGGGCGCGAGCGTTACGAGCAGCTGAAGAAGTCCATGCGCGAGATCGCGCAGAACCCCGCGGTGCGCAATGCCGCCGAGAGCGCCGGGCAGACGGGCCGGGAGTACGCCGGGAAGGCCTACGCCGCCGTGAGCCACAAGGTCGGCGACGCGGTGCCCGCCTCCCTGGCCGGGCGGGTACGGGGACTGCGCGACCGGGCCGGCGGCGGCTCCGAGGATGAATGGGGCACCAGCAACACCTGAACCGCTGGAAACGGGCGGGATCCGGCGCCTCCGGGCGGCGGATCCCGCCCCGGCGTGCGGCAGAATTCTCCGCATGGGGATAGTCGCCGGGCTGGACAGCTCTTCCGCCTTCACTCGCATCGTCGTCTGTGACACCGACACGGGTGCCGTGCTGCGCCAGGGGTACGCCCCGCATCCGCAGCCGACGGGGGATCCCGAGGGCGTCCACCCCCACGAGACCGACCCGCAGGCCTGGCTGCTCTCCCTCGGCGAGGCCGCCGGCGGCGGGCTCCTCGAAGGCGTGCAGGCCATCGGCGTCTCCGCGCAGCAGCACGGGCTGCTGCCCCTGGACCAGCAGGGCGCCCTCGTACGCCCGGCCCTGATCGGCAACGACAAGCGCGGGCAGGTGGCCGCCGCCGACCTGATCGAGGCGCTCGGCGGCCGGCAGGCCTGGGCCGAGGCCGTCGGGTCCGTCCCGCACTCGGCGCAGCCGGTGGCGAAGCTGGCCTGGCTGGCCCGCACCGAGCCGGAGGCGGCCCGCCGGGTGGCCGTACTGATGTCCCCGCACGACTGGCTGGTCTGGCAGCTGCTGGGCCGGCCGGCCCGGCGGACCACCGACCGGGGCGGCGCCTCGGGTACCGGGTACTGGTCGCCGGCCACCGGCTCCTACCGCCCCGACCTGGTCGAGTTGGCGCTCGGGCACACGGCGCTGCTGCCCGAGGTGCTCGGGCCGGCCGAGGCCGCCGGGATGACACCGGAGGGGCTGCTGATCTCCGCCGGCACCGGGGAGACCATGGCCGCCGCGCTCGGTCTGGGCCTCGGCCCCGGCGACGCGGTGGTCTCGCTGGGCGCTTCCGGCTCGGTGATGGCCGTGCACCGCGAGGCGCTGTCGGAGCCGGGCGGGCTGATCACCTCGCTGGCCGACGCCGGCGGCATGCACCTGCCGGTGGTGAACACCTCCAATGCCGTACGGGCGCTGCGCGGCACCGCCGAGCTGCTCGGCACCGACCTGGAGGGGCTGTCCGAGCTCGCGCTGAAGTCGACGCCGGGTGCGCACGGCCTCGTACTCCTGCCGTACCTGGAGGGTGAGCGGACGCCGAACCTGCCGCACACCGCGGGGACCCTGTCCGGGCTGCGGCGGGACTCGATGAAGCCGGAGCACCTGGCGCGGGCCGCGTTCGAGGGCATGCTGTGCGGGCTGGTCGACGCGCTCGACGTGCTGCGTTCGCGCGGGGTGGAGATCCGCCGGGTGTTCCTGCTGGGCGCGGCGGCCGAGCTGCCCGCCGTACAGGCCGCGGCTCCGGGGCTGTTCGGGACGCAGGTCGTCGTACCGGCGCCGGCCGACTACGCGGCGCTGGGCGCGGCGCGCCAGGCCGCCTGGGCGCTCGGGGTGCAACAGGGGACGCTGGCCCCGCACACCCCGCCGGTGTGGCCGGGTCCGGCGGCGCAGGTCTTCGAGCCGGGCGAGGAGTACCCGGCCTGGCAGGCGGTGCGCCAGCAGTACATCGCGACGCGGGAGCAGATCCACCCCGGGGCGTTCCAGGGCTGAGCGGCCGAGCGGCCGAGAAACTGAGCGGCTGAGCGGCCGAGCGGCTGAGCGGCCCGACGCCCGCTCGGGCGCGGGGCCTACTGCCGCTGGAGTAGGCCCGGCGGCCGGTCTACTCCTTTTGACCGGCCTTTGCGAAAACCGGTGGGGATCGGCCGCGCGGTGGCCGAAGATGGGGTGAACCCCCTCGATCTTGCCGACCGGAGCCTACGCGTGCTCATACGACTTCTGCGGACCCATCTGGGTCCGTACCGGAAACCGATCGCCCTCCTGGTCCTGCTGCAACTGCTGCAGACCAGCGCAAGCCTCTACCTGCCCACGCTCAACGCGGACATCATCGACAACGGTGTCGTCAGCGGGGACACCGGCTACATCCTGCGCTTCGGCGCGCTGATGCTCGGCGTCTCCCTCGTCCAGCTCGTGTGCAACATGGGAGCCGTCTACTTCGGCGCCCGTACCGCGGCCGCCGTCGGCCGCGACATCCGCGCCTCGGTCTTCGACCGGGTGCAGAGCTTCTCGGCGCGCGAGCTCGGCCAGTTCGGCGCGCCCTCGCTGATCACGCGTACGACGAACGACGTGCAGCAGATCCAGATGCTGGTCCTGATGACCTTCACGCTGATGGTCTCGGCTCCGATCATGTGCATCGGCGGCATAGCCATGGCGCTCTCGCTCGACGTGAAGCTGTCGGGCGTCCTGCTGGCCGTGGTCCCCGTCCTCGGCCTGTCGGTCGGCGCGATCGTCTTCCGGACGCGGCCGCTGTTCCGGAAGATGCAGGTCCGCCTGGACACCGTGAACCGGGTGCTGCGCGAGCAGATCACCGGCAACCGCGTGATCCGCGCCTTCATCCGCGACGACTACGAGAAGGACCGCTTCCGGGAGGCCAACGCCGACCTGACCGGGGTCTCCCTCGCGGCCGGCAAGCTGCTCGCGCTGATGTTCCCGACCGTGATCGTGGTCGTGAACATCTCCAGCGTCGCCGTCATCTGGTTCGGCGCGATGCGCATCGACAGCGGCGGCATGGAGATCGGCCAGCTGACGGCCTTCCTCGCCTACCTGATGCAGATCGTCATGGCCGTGATGATGGCCACCTTCATGTTCATGATGGTGCCGCGCGCCGAGGTCTGTGCCGAGCGCGTCCAGGAGGTCCTGGACACCGAGTCCAGCGTGGTCCCGCCCGTCGCCCCCGTACGCAAGCTGCTCGCCCGCGGGCAGCTGGAGCTGCGCGGCGCCGACTTCCGCTACCCGGGCGCCGAGGCGCCGGTGCTGCGCGGGGTGGACCTGGTGGCCCGCCCCGGCGAGACCACCGCGGTCATCGGCTCCACCGGCAGCGGCAAGTCCACGCTGCTGGGCCTGGTCCCGCGGCTGTTCGACGCGACCGGCGGCGATGTGCTGGTCGACGGTGAGGACGTACGCCGCCTCGACCCGGAGCTGCTGGCCAAGACGGTCGGCATGGTCCCGCAGAAGCCGTACCTCTTCTCCGGAACCGTCGCCTCCAACCTGCGGTACGGGCGTCCCGACGCCACCGACGAGGAGCTGTGGCACGCGCTGGACGTGGCCCAGGCCAAGGACTTCGTGTCGGAGCTGGAGGGCGGTCTGGACGCGCCCATCACCCAGGGCGGAACCAACGTCTCCGGCGGCCAGCGCCAACGCCTGGCCATCGCCCGCACCCTGGTGCAGCGCCCGGAGATCTACCTCTTCGACGACTCCTTCTCGGCCCTCGACTACGCGACGGACGCGGCGCTGCGCGCGGCGCTCTCCCGCGAGACGGAGGAGGCGACGGTGGTCATCGTCGCCCAGCGGGTCTCCACGATCCGCGACGCCGACCGGATCATCGTGCTGGACGAGGGCCAGGTCGTGGGCGAGGGACGCCACCACGAGCTGATGGCCGACAACGAGACCTACCGGGAGATCGTGCTCTCCCAGCTGACGGAGGCGGAGGCCGCATGAGCGGGCCCGGAGGACGGATGATGATGGGGCCGGCCGAGCGGTCCATGGACTTCAAGGGCTCGGGCAAGCGGCTGCTGAGCCAGATCGCGCAGGACCGGGTCAAGCTGTGGGGCATGGTCGCCGCCGTCGTCGGCAGCGTCGGCTGCTCGGTCGTCGGTCCGAAGATCCTCGGCGAGGCGACCGACCTGGTGTTCGCGGGGATCATCGGCCGGCAGATGCCGGCCGGGATCACCAAGCAGCAGGCGCTGGACGGGCTGCGCGCCAAGGGCGAGGGCGGGATGGCGGACATGCTGTCCGGCACCGACTTCACCCCCGGCGAGGGCATCGACTTCGGTGCCGTCGGGGTCGTGGCGATCTGGGCGCTGGTGGTCTTCACCCTCTCCGGCCTGCTGATGCTGGTCGCGACGCGGCTGTCGAACCACATCATGAACGGCACCGTGTACCGGATGCGCGAGGAGCTGCAGGCGAAGCTGTCGCGGCTGCCGCTGTCGTACTTCGACCGGCAGAAGCGCGGCGAGGTGCTCAGCCGGGCCACCAACGACATCGACAACATCGGGCAGACGCTCCAGCAGACGATGGGCCAGCTGCTCAACTCGCTGCTGACGATCGTCGGCGTGCTGGCGATGATGTTCTGGATCTCCCCGCTGCTGGCGCTGGTCGCGCTGGTGACGATCCCGGTGTCGGTCTTCGTCGCGGCGAAGATCGGCAAGAAGTCGCAGCCGCAGTTCGTGGCGCAGTGGAAGTCGACGGGCGCGCTCAACGCGCACATCGAGGAGATGTACTCGGGCCACACGCTGGTCAAGGTCTTCGGCCGGCAGAAGGAGTCCGCGGCGGTCTTCGCCGAGCACAACGATGCGCTGTACCGGGCCTCGTTCAAGGCGCAGCTGGTCAGCGGGATCATGCAGCCGGTGATGTTCTTCATCTCGAACATCAACTACGTGCTGGTGGCGGTCGTCGGCGGTCTGCGGGTGGCCTCGGGCAGCCTGTCGATCGGTGACGTGCAGGCCTTCATCCAGTACTCGCGCCAGTTCTCGATGCCGCTGACGCAGGTCGCCTCGATGGCGAACCTGGTGCAGTCCGGTGTCGCCTCGGCGGAGCGGGTGTACGAGCTGCTCGACGCGGAGGAGCAGGAGCCGGACGCCGAGGTTCCGGAGCGTCCGGAGCGGATCCGCGGCCAGGTCACGCTCGACAAGGTGGCCTTCCGCTACGAGCCGGACAAGCCGCTGATCGAGAACCTGTCGCTGACGGTCGAGCCCGGCCACACGGTCGCGATCGTCGGCCCGACGGGTGCCGGCAAGACCACGCTGGTGAACCTGCTGATGCGGTTCTACGAGGTCACGGGCGGCGAGATCGCCCTGGACGGGGTGGACATCGCGAAGATGACCCGCGAGGAACTGCGCGGCGGCATCGGCATGGTGCTCCAGGACACGTGGCTGTTCGGCGGGACCATCGCGGAGAACATCGCGTACGGCGCGGCGCGCGAGGTCACGCGCGCCGAGATCGAGGAGGCGGCGCGCGCCGCCCACGCGGACCGGTTCATCCGCACCCTGCCGGACGGCTACGACACCGTGCTGGACGACGAGGGCGCGGGCGTCAGCGCGGGCGAGAAGCAGCTGATCACCATTGCCCGGGCGTTCCTGTCGGACCCGGTGATCCTGGTGCTCGACGAGGCGACGAGCTCGGTGGACACCCGTACCGAGGTACTGATCCAGAAGGCGATGGCCCGCCTGGCGCACGGCCGTACGTCCTTCGTGATCGCGCACCGGCTGTCCACGATCCGCGACGCGGACGTCATCCTGGTGATGGAGAACGGCTCGATCGTGGAACAGGGCACGCACGAGGAGCTGCTGGAGGCGGAGGGCGCGTACGCGCGCCTGTACGCGGCGCAGTTCGCGCAGGCGGTGGCCGAGGTCGACTAGCGTCGACGTGCCGGCTTGGTGTGGGGGTGCCCTCCCGAGGGGGGCACCCCTTCTCCGTACCGGTCTCCGGTCTTTGTTCTCCGGTCTCTGTTCTCCGGTATCCGGTATCCGGTATCCGGCCTCCTGGCTCAGTCCAGGTAGCCGCGGAGCTGGTCGGCGAAGGCGTGGTCGCGCAGCTTGTTGAGCGTCTTGGACTCGATCTGCCGGATCCGTTCGCGGGTCACGCCGAAGATCCGCCCGATCTCCTCCAGGGTGCGGGGCCTGCCGTCGGCCAGGCCGTAGCGCAGCTGCACGACCTTGCGCTCGCGCTCGCCGAGGGTGGACAGCACCGCTTCCAGGTGCTCGCGGAGCAGGAAGAACGCGGCGGACTCCATGGGCGAGGCGGCGTCCCCGTCCTCGATCAGGTCGCCGAGGGCGACGTCGTCCTCCTCGCCGACCGGTGCGTGGAGCGAGACGGGCTCCTGGGCGAGGCGCAGCACCTCCAGTACCCGCTCGGGGGTCAGCTCCAGGTGGACGGCGACCTCTTCGGCGGTGGGCTCGTAGCCGCGCTCCTGGAGCATGCGGCGCTGGACGCGCACGACGCGGTTGATCAGCTCCACGACGTGGACGGGCACACGGATGGTGCGGGCCTGGTCGGCGAGGGCCCGCGACATCGCCTGCCGGATCCACCAGGTGGCGTAGGTGGAGAACTTGTAGCCGCGGGCGTAGTCGAACTTCTCGACGGCCCGGATGAGTCCGAGGTTCCCCTCCTGCACGAGGTCGAGCATGGTGAGCCCGCGGCCCACGTAGCGCTTCGCGACGGAGACGACGAGCCGGAGGTTCGACTCGATGAGGCGCCTCTTGGCCATCCGGCCCATGACGACGAGCTTGTCGAGGTCGAGGGCGAGCCGCAGGTCGAGGTCTGGGGTGTTGCCCAGCTTCTCCTCGGCGAACAGGCCGGCTTCTACGCGGCGCGCGAGCTCGACCTCCTCTGCGGCGGAGAGCAGCGGGATCCTGCCTATCTCGCGCAGGTACTGGCGGAACAGGTCGGCGGAAGGGCTCGCTCCGCCGGTGTCGGCGCGCCGGCGCGGCTCGGGCACCTGCTCGACGAGCTCCAGCACTTCGGGCTCTTCGGGCTCCTCGTCCACGGCGTCGACCTCTGGCTCTTCAGCCGCGGTGGCCTCGGTGTCCTGGACGGGCGGGCTCACGTTGACGGTCAGGATCTGGGTCTGCACGGGGGCGACCTCCAGGGCTCCGAGGACGGGGGCACCGCACCTCAGTGTGGGGTACGACACATCGCTGCCACGAGGGGCGTGCGAGCACTTTCTGAGTCCGGTGCGTGACCGGATGGTTACCCCCCGCCGGGAATCCCGATGCGGACCGGACGCATGTCCGAGAAGATCGATGCCATGTCTGAGTACGAAACCCACGTGACGGTGCGCTGTCCGGACCCGGGAGAACTGGCGCGGCTCGAAGCGTGGGCCGGGGGGCGGGGGTTGAAGGTGACGCACATCCTGCTGGCCCGGGGCCGGATGGTCTCGCAGCCGATGCTGACGCTGCCGGACCGCGATGGCCACGAGGCGCTGGTGCCCCGGCTGCGGGCGGCCGGCTTCGACCCGGTCCGGGTCAAGGTGGAGGCGATTCCGTGGACCGCGGACCGCCCGGGCCCGGGCGGCGGCTACTTCGAGCACCACCTCAAGCTGCTGCTGCCGACGGACTTCGACCGGGCCGCCCTGGAGACCTTGGTGACCCCGCACGGGGCGCACCTGTCGTGGAACGCGCGCCGTCGCCTGCCCGAGGGCCGCCACGAGCGGTTCGTGACCCAGCGGTGGCGGGGCACGGCGCAGGAGGCGACGGCGTCCTGCGACGCCCTGATCGCGGACCTCATGGACGCCGGGTACGAAATCCGCTCCGAGGAGCGGGAGTTCGTGCTGTACGACAGCAACCTGTCGGTGGACGACGGCTGGATCGAGGAGGGGGCGGCGGCATGAGCGGCGCGGCTGTGAGAGCGGGAGTGCGATGAGCACGTGGCAGGAGTTCGACCGGCGGAGCACCGAACTGCCGCGGGAGCCGTTGGACGAGAGGACGCGGACGAGGCAGGAACTGCCGCGGACACTGCGGCCGGTGTCCGGGGACGACGTACGGCAGCGGCCCGTCTTCGACCCGTCCCTGAAGCACTTGCAGCAGGCCTACCGGGCGGGGGATCCGGTCTTCGACGACCCGGAGCGGACCGCCGCGTGGGTCAGGGCGCGGCGGGCGGCGATGAACGCCGTGCTGCTGGCGGTCTCGGGCTCCGAATGGGCGGACTCGCTGGTGCTGCGGGGCAGTGTGCTGCTCGCCGACCGGTTCGGGGAGGCCGCCCGGGAGCCGGGCGACCTGGACTTCGTGGTGGTCCCGGAGACACCGGCGATGGACAGCGGGCTCAGCACGCGGATGCTGGACGGCATTGCGGCGGCGGCCGACGGGCGGGCCGGGATCAAGGCCTCGGGTGCGATCCGCGAGCGGATCTGGACGTACGACCGGGTGCCGGGGCAGCGGATGGTTCTGCCCTGGTCGGTGCCGGGGCTGCCCGCCGGGCAGGTCCAGCTGGACTTCGTCTTCAACGAGCACCTGGCGGCGCCGCCCGAGTTGGTCGAACTCGACTGCGGGGCCCTCGTACTGGCCGCGTCGCCCGCACTCTCGCTGGCCTGGAAACTGTTGTGGATCATCAGCGACGGGCATCCGCAGGGCAAGGACCTCTACGACGCGGTCCTGCTGGCCGAGCGGTGCGCGCTGCCGTACGGACTGCTCCAGGACGTGTTCCGGCTGGCGGGCGAGTGGCCCATGCCCAACCGGGAGGTTGAGCTCCAGGACTTCGCGAACCTGGCCGAGGCCGCGTACCCCGGCACGGAGTGGGAGCACTTCGAGGCCGAGTACCCCCACCTGGCGTCGTCCGGTGAGGCGGCCTTCGTCGAGAGGCTGGTCGCGGCGCTGCGCCCGACGTTCTGAGTTCGTACGCGCTGCGGCCGGACGCGGGCAGGCTGTCGGGGTCGGCGCCCCGGACCTCGGCGACGCGCGCCCGGGCGGCCCGGGCGGCCGGCGGCCAGGCAGAGGTTGATCCACCCGCCGACGGTGTCGGCGCCCTTGGTGGCCGGCTCCGGCGCTCCGGTGGCGTGGGCGCGGACGAGCGGTCCGGTCAGGCGCACCCGGGAGGAGGCCACCTCCTCCGCCACGCTCGCGCCGCCCGGCTCAGGGCGTAAGCCCGGTCAGAGGGACGTCAGGGGCTTGATCGGCGGGCCGGCCGTCCAGCCGCCGTCCACTGCCAGTTCGGCGCCGGTCACGTACGCGGCGGCGTCGGAGAGGAGGAAGACGACCGCCGCGGCGATCTCCTCGGGGGCGCCGACGCGGCCCATCGGGGCACCGGGGAAGCGGCCCTCGCCGGGCTGGATGCCGATCGGCGCCGTCATCGGGGTCAGCGTCATGCCCGGGTGAACGGAGTTGACGCGGATCCGCGCCTCGGCGAGCTCGACCGCGCCGATCTTCGACAGGCCGCGCACGCCCCACTTGGAGGCCCCGTACCCGGCGGTGAGCGCCAGGCCCGTGAGCCCGGCCGCGGAGGAGATGTTGACGATGGAGCCGCCGCCGTTCGCCCGCAGCAGCGGTATCGCGGCCTTGATGCCGATGAAGGTGCCGACCAGGTTGATCTCGACGACCTGCCGGAAGTGCTCGACGCTCTCGTGCTCCAGGAGCTGCCCGGTGGCTATGCTGGCGTTGTTGACGAGCCCGTCGATCCGGCCGAACTCGGCCACCGCGTGGTCGAGGGCGGCCTGCCAGTCGGCCTCGCTCGTGACGTCGTGCCGCAGGAACCGGGCCGCGCCGCCGAGCTTCGCCGCCGTCCGCGTACCCTCCGCCTCCAGCACGTCGGTGATCAGCACGCTGCCGCCCCCGTCCACGACGGCCCGCGCGGCGGCCGCGCCCAGCCCGCGCGCTCCCCCGGTGACGACGACGGCCTTGCCGGTCAGATCCACAACAGCCACGGTCCACACCCCTGACGAAGGTATATGACTAATCGGCATACGCGGCCGACGGTGCGTCAGTCTGCCAGAGCCCCCAGGACCCGCGACACCCCCTGCTCCTTCGGCCCCAGGAACCGCGGCTCCGGCTTGAAGGCCGCGTCCAGCGCCGCCTTGCCCGCCGCGAAGACCTCGCGCGTGCCGCCGTAGTACCAGGTCGCATCGTGCTCGTCGTCCACCCCGATCCCGTACGAGTCCAAGCCCGCCGCGTCGCACAGCGCGACGGCCCGGCGTATGTGGAAGCCCTGGCTGATCAGCACCGCCCGCTTGACCCCGAAGATCTCCTTGGCCCGGACGCAGGAGTCCCACGTGTCGAACCCGGCGTAGTCGCTGACGACGCGGTCACCCGGCACCCCGTGGGCCGTCAGGTACGTCCGCATCGCGTCGGGCTCGTCGTACTCGGTGCGGCTGTTGTCCCCGGTGACGAGCACGACCTTGACCTTGCCCGTGCGGTACAGCTCCACCGCCGCGTCGAGCCGTCTGGCCAGATACGGGGTCGGCCGCCCGTTCCACAGGCCCGCCCCGAACACCACCGCGACCTCGGCGGCCGGCGCGTCGGCCGTGCTCCGCAGCCGGTCCGCGGCCGCCGCGTGCGTCCACGCCGAGGGCAGCAGGAGCAGCACGCACCCGGCCACCACCGCCTGGACGGCCCGCCGCCGCCCCGCCAGCGTCCTCATCCAGCCCGGCATCAGCTTCGACTTCGACTTCCGCTTCATGGTCGGTCCCCCCGTTGCGCCACACGTCGTTCGCACACATTGACGATCTACGCCCGCACCCCAGTTCCCCGCTCCCCGCCTTTCACTCGCACGAATGAGCGGGTGAGCTCCCGGTAAACACCCGTCACCCCTGCGCAACGCCACCGACATCTGCGCCCCGCAGGATCGGTTCATGACGGAGCTGGTGCACCCTCCCGAGTCCCTGTCCCTCCCCTTTCCCCCCGCCACCGCCACGGAGCTGCTGACCCGAATATCCAGCCAACTCGGCACGCAGCTCAGCGGATTGCGCCCGTGGCGCCCGGCGGGGGGCCGGTCCGACGGAGCCCCCGCATGCAGCCCACCCTCGTCGCCGTCGCCCACGGCAGCCGCGACCCCCGCGCCCTCCCCGCCGTCCTGACCCTCCTCGACCGGATCCGCGAGCTCCGCCCCCACCTCGACGTCCGGCTCGGCCACATCGAGCTGAACCGGCCCCTGCTCGGCGAGACCCTCCGCGACGCCACCGGCGCGGCCGTGCTCGTCCCGCTGCTCCTGGGCCGCGGCCACCACGTCAAGCGGGACCTCCCCGCGGCCGCCGCCCGCGCCGCCCACCTGCACACCCGCGTCGCCGCCCCGCTCGGCCCGCATCCACTGCTGGTGGAGGCCCTGTACGAGCGGCTCCTGGAGGCCGGCCGGGCCCCCGGCACGGGCACGGCCGTCGTCCTCGCCGCCGCGGGCTCCCGCGACCCCGACTCGGCGGCCGACACCCGCCGCACCGCCGCCCTGCTCTCCGAACGCCTCGGCGGCGCGGCCGTCGTACCGGCCTACGCCTCCGCCGCCGCCCCGACCGTGCCCGACGCCGTCCGCGCCCTCACCGCCCGCGGCCACCACCGGATCGCGGTGGCCTCGTACTTCACCGCCCCCGGCCGCTTCGCCACGCAGTGCGCCGCCGCCGCGCCCGGCCCTGCGGCCGCCCCGCTCGGCGACCACCCGGCCCTGGCCCGCCTCGTGCTCCAGCGCTACGACGAGGCCCTGGCCCGGCAGCTCACCCCCCTGCCCGACGCGGCCCCCCTGAAACTGGCCACCGCATAAAGACCGCGTTGGCGCGGATTGCTCAGATTGGTCGCATTGTCGGTGTTCCCGGTTACCGTCTGAGCATGGAAGGCATGGAACGCACCGCACCCGCCCCGCACCCCGACCCGGACGCCCCCGGCGCCCCGTACGACGCGTCCGACACGGAGCGCTGGGCGGCCGAGCCCGACAAACGCCCCGGCCGGACCGCCTTCCAGCGCGACCGGGCCCGCGTGCTGCACTCCGCCGCGCTGCGCCGCCTCGCCGGGAAGACCCAGGTGGTCACCCCCGGCAGCCGCTCGTACGACTGGGACGCCAGCCCCCGCACCCGCCTGACGCACTCCCTGGAGTGCGCCCAGGTCGGCCGCGAGCTCGGCGCGGCCCTCGGCTGCGATCCCGACCTGGTCGAGGCCGCCTGCCTCTCGCACGACATGGGCCACCCGCCCTTCGGGCACAACGGCGAGGAGGCGCTGAACGAGTTCGCGAAGGACTGCGGCGGCTTCGAGGGCAACGCCCAGTCGCTGCGCCTGCTGACCCGCCTGGAGCCGAAGCGGTTCGTGCCCGACCCGGCCACCGGTGAGCTCAGCAGCGTCGGCCTCAACCTCACCCGCGCCTGCCTGGACGCCGCCACCAAGTACCCCTGGGCCCGCGGCGGCCACCCCACCGACCCCGACTCGGTCAAGTTCGGCGCGTACGAGGACGACCTGCCGGTCTTCGAGTGGCTGCGGCGCGGCGCGCCCGCGGACCGCAAGTGCTTCGAGGCCCAGGTGATGGACTGGTCGGACGACGTCGCGTACTCCGTCCACGACTTCGAGGACGGGCTGCACGCCGGGCACCTCGACCCCAACCTCCTCTTCGCCGAGCCCGAGCGCACCGCCATCTGGCAGGTCGCGATCGGCCGGTACGTGCCGGCCGACACCGCGCCGGAGGAACTGCGCGAGGCCCTCGACCGGCTGATGGAGCAGGACTGGTGGCCGCACGGGTACGACGGGTCGGCCGTCGCCCAGGCCCGCCTCAAGGACGCCACCAGCCAGCTGATCGGCCGGTTCTGCCTGGCCGCCGAGGGCGCCACCCGCGAGGCGTACGGCTCCGGCCGGCTGACCCGGTACGCGGCCGAGCTGGTCGTTCCCCGCGAGGCGCGCAACGAGTGCGCGGTCCTCAAGGCCGTGGCCGACCTGTACGTGATGCAGCGCGAAGAGCAGGAGCGGCTCCGCGCCGACCAGCGCATCGTCCTGGCCGAACTCGCCGAGGCCCTCAGCGCCCGCGCCCCTGAGGGCCTGGACCCGCAGTTCCGGGCGATCTTCGACGCCGCGCCCGACGACAGAGCGCGCAAACGCGCGGTCATCGACCAGATCGCGGCGCTCACGGACGCCTCCGCGCGCTCCCTGCACGCCCGGCTCACACGGCGCACGCGCCGCCCCGTCGGGTGAGCCGATCGGGCCATTCCCCCTTCACGCGGCAGGCTCAGTGCGGGACGCTCGCATGTGGTCGCATGTGGCGGAGAGGTTATGAGGAGGCATCAGGTGGTCGACGCACACCGGACATTCGTCATCGTCGGCGCAGGGCTCGCCGGGGCCAAGGCGGCAGAGACGCTGAGGTCCGAGGGGTTCACGGGGCGGGTGATCCTGGTCGGCGACGAGCGCGACCATCCCTACGAACGGCCCCCGCTGTCCAAGGGGTACCTCCAGGGCAAGGAGGAGCGCGACAGCGTCTTCGTGCACGAGCCCTCCTGGTACGCGAAGGCCGACATCGAGCTGCACCTCGGCCAGCCCGCGGTCCAGCTGGACCGGGAGGCCCGCAAGGTGGTCCTCGGTGACGGCACGGCGCTGCACTACGACAAGCTGCTGCTGGCCACCGGGGCGGAGCCGCGCCGCCTCGACATCCCGGGCACGGGCCTGGCCGGGGTGCACCACCTGCGCCGGCTCGCCCATGCCGAGCGGCTGAAGGGCGTACTGGCCACCCTCGGCCGGGACAACGGGCACCTGCTGATCGCGGGCGCCGGGTGGATCGGCCTGGAGGTCGCCGCCGCGGCCCGCGGGTACGGGGCCGAGGTCACCGTGGTCGAGCCGCTGGCCACCCCGCTGCACGCGGTGCTCGGTCCGGAGATCGGCCGGCTCTTCGGGGACCTGCACGCGGAGCACGGGGTCCGCTTCCACTTCGGTGCGCGGCTCACCGAGATCATCGGGCATGACGGCATGGTGCTCGCGGCCCGGACCGACGACGGGGAGGAGCACCCGGCGCACGCCGTGCTCGCGGCGATCGGGGCGGCGCCGCGGACCGCGCTCGCCGAGACCTCCGGGCTGGCCCTGGTCGACCGGCAGCACGGCGGCGGCATCGCCGTGGACGCCTCGCTGCGGACCAGCGACCCGGACGTGTTCGCCGTCGGGGACGTGGCCGCCGCGCACCACCCGCTGCTCGGGACCCGGCTGCGGGTCGAGCACTGGGCGAACGCGCTCAACGGCGGCCCGGCCGCGGCGCGGGCGATGCTGGGCCAGGAGGTCTCGTACGACCGGGTGCCGTACTTCTTCTCCGACCAGTACGACGTGGGCCTGGAGTACTCGGGGTACGCCCCGGCCGGCGGCTACGACCAGGTGCTGATCCGCGGCGACGTGGCCAAGCGGGAGTTCATCGCGTTCTGGCTGTCGGACGGGCGGGTGCTGGCCGGGATGAACGTGAATGTGTGGGATGTCACCGAGCACATCCAGGCCCTGATCCGGTCCAAGGCGTCGGTCAACCGCGAGGCCCTGTCGGACCCGTCGGTTCCGCTTGACTCCCTGGTGGAGGGCCAGGGGGCCTGACGGGTTTGTGGGCGCCCGGCCGTAGACTTCACGGGTGGCAGGACGGATCAACGACGACGATGTGAAGGCGGTACGGGACGCGGTCCCGATCGACGCCGTGGTCTCCGACTACCTCCAGCTGCGCAACGCGGGCGGCGGCAACCTCAAGGGCCTCTGCCCCTTCCACGACGAGAAGTCCCCGTCCTTCCAGGTCAGCCCCAGCAAGGGTCTCTACCACTGCTTCGGCTGCCAGGCGGGCGGGGACACCCTCGACTTCATCATGAAGATCGACCACCTGTCGTTCTCGGAGGCCGTCGAGCGCCTCGCCGGCCAGGCCGGCATCACGCTCCGGTACGAGGAGGGCGGGTACACCGCCGGCACCAGCGGCCGCGGCGAGCGCATCCGGCTCGTCGAGGCCCACAAGGCGGCCGCCCAGTTCTACATCGAGCAGCTGGGCAGCGCCGAGGCGGAGATCGGCCGCAGGTTCCTCGCCGAGCGCGGCTTCGACCAGGCCGCGGCCGAGCACTTCAGCGTCGGGTACAGCCCGGCCGGCTGGGACCACCTGACCCGCTTCCTGCGCGGCAAGGGCTTCAGCGACAAGGAGCTGATCACCTCCGGCCTGGCCCAGGACAGCCGCAGCGGCAAGCCCATCGACCGCTTCCGCGGCCGGCTGATGTGGCCGATCCGCGACATCAGCGGCGAGGTGGTCGGTTTCGGCGCGCGCAAGCTGCGCGACGACGACAACGGGCCGAAGTACCTGAACACGCCGGAGACGGCGATCTACAAGAAGTCCCAGGTGCTGTACGGCATCGACCTGGCGAAGAAGGAGATCGCGAAGACCTCGCGGGCCGTGGTGGTGGAGGGCTACACGGACGTGATGGCCTGCCACGTGGCCGGGGTCACGACCGCGATCGCGACGTGCGGCACCGCCTTCGGCGGCGACCACATCAAGATCCTGCGCCGCCTGCTGATGGACAACGCGACCGCCGAGGTGATCTTCACGTTCGACGGCGACGCGGCAGGCCAGAAGGCCGCGCTCCGCGCCTTCGAGGACGACCAGAAGTTCGCCGCCGAAACCTCCATCACCATCGCCCCCGGCGGCATGGACCCGTGCGATCTGCGCCTGGCGCAGGGGGACGCGGCGGTGTCCGGGCTGGTGGAGGCCCGTACCCCGCTGTTCGAGTTCGCTCTGCGGCACATCGTGGCCCGGCACAACCTGGAGAACCCGGCGGGCCGGGCGGCCGCGCTGGACGAGGCGGCGCCGGTCGTCGCCAACATCAAGAACATCGCGATCCAGCACGAGTCGGCGGTCCAGCTGGCGGGGATGCTGGGCATCCGGGACGAGCAGTTCGTCGTCAAGCGGGTCGCGCAGCTGGCGCGCTGGGCTCGGGAGCGGGGCAACCAGCCCGGCGGGCAGCAGCAGGGCCGCGGCCGGCCGTCGCAGGCGTCCTCGTACGAGGCCGCCCCGGCGCCGGGCGCCCCCGTGGGCGGCGGGCCGGCGCTCAACCTGCGCAGCCCCGCGCACCGCACCGAGCGCGAGCTGCTCAAGCTGGCGCTCCAGCGGCCAGCCCTGGTCTCACCGGCCTTCGACGCGTACGGGCTCGACGAGTTCACCGCCCCGCCGTACGCGGCGGTCCGCGAGGCCATCCAGGCCGCGGGCGGCGCGTCGCTGGGCACCGACGACTACCTGGCCCGGGTCCGTGACGCCGCGCCGAACGACACGGTCCGCGCGCTCGTCACCGAGCTGGCGGTCGAGGCCATCCACGCCAAGACGGTGGACGAGGTCTACGCCGGGGTCCAGCTGGTCCAGGTCCGGCTGCGCGCGGTCGACCGCCGGGTCCACGAGATCCAGGGCACGATGTCGCGACTGGGCACCCAGGCCCCGCCGGAGCAGCTGGCGGCGGTCCAGGAGGAACTCTGGGTCCTCCAGCAGTACGGGCAGCGCCTGCGCAACCGCGGTGCCGAGGGCCTGTAAAGCACCTCCTAGGTCGTGTCGTCAAAGTCCCTCCCCCAGCTACCGCTGGGAGGTGCCCCCAGGTCGGCGGGGTCTGGCACGCACGCTCGCCGCGTTGTCGTCGGTCACCGACGTCCCCCAGCTACCGCTGGGAGGTGCCCCCACCGCGTCGATTCCCTCCTCCGCCTTGCGATCGCACGCACCAGACCCCGCCGACCACCGCCCTTCCGGGCGGCCGACGCTACTTTGACGACACTCCCTAGCGCCGTCTGAACCAGTCGCCGCTCGGTATCTCGGTGCCGGACTCGCGCAGCGTGCGGGACAGCAGCGGGGCCGCCAGGTAGACCCAGGCGGGGGTCCGGGTGCCGTCCGGGCGGACCGCGTCCCGGCGGACCCGGTCGTAGACGTTCAGCGGCCGGTCGGGGCCGTGGTACTCCTCCAGCCGGTCCAGTTCGGCCAGCAGCCTCCCGTACGCGCCGGGCGCCGCGGTGACCAGCTCGCCGACGATCTCCGATCCCGGGTGCGGGACGGCGTACGGGTAGCCGGGACCGTCGTACAGGAGCGCGTCCGGGAGCCGGGCGGGCTCCTCGGCGGCCGTGCGGCCCCGCAGGAACAGGTCGTGGTTGACCTCGCCGGGGCGCAGGGTCCCGTACACGAAGAAGGGGAGCTCGGCGGTCATCCGGCCTTCACCTCGGCGGCGACCCATGCCAGGTAGCCCGCGCTGCCCCGCACCACCGGGGTGGCGATGATCTCCGGCGTGCCGTACGGGTGATCGGCGGTCAGCCGGGCCTCCAGGGCCGGGTAGGCGGCCGCGGTGGTCTTGAACAGGACCTGCCACTCCTCCGAGGTCTCCAGCGCGTCCCGCCAGTGGTAGACCGAGGTCACCGGCCCGTTGATCTGCGCGCAGGCGGCCAGCCGCTCCTGCACCGCGGCGCGGGCGAGAGCCGCGGCCTCCTCCGCCGAGTCGACCGTGGTCAGCACGGTGAGCACGGCGAGCGCCGGATCCCGTGCCGGCTGCGCCGGCTGCGGGTGTGGCGGGCGTGGCGGCTGCGGCCGATCGGCTGATGTCACGGGGCCCTCCCTCGGGTACGGCGGACAGCGCGCGGTCCGGGACTTTCGTCCCGAGTCTGCCTGTGTCCCTCCACCGTACGCACCGCTGTTACACAACCTCCCGGTGCCCGTGATCGTCGCCGTCTACCGTCGATTCGTCCTGCCTCAGACCCCTTTGGCTGCTCATGACGCGACCCATTCGCCACCTCACCGCCGCCCTCCTGTGCGCCTTCACCTGCGCGCTCGCCGTCGGCGGCTGCTCCACACCCGGAGGGCTGGGCGTCGGCGAGCCCGCGCCGCCCGTATCGGCCCAGCCGCAGCCCGAGTCGCTCTGGCCGCTGTGGACCGACCACTCGGTTTCGGGGCCGGGCAAATCGGTCGGCACCCGGGAGCCCCCGCCGCAGCCGCTGAAGAACGCGCCCGAGGTGGGGGCCGGCGGGCTGCCTGCGGTGAACGTGCAGGACGTCGTACGCGCCGACAAGCAGATGAAGGCGTTCGCGGCGAAGGGCTGGATCGACGCGCCCGGCAAGGTCGGAATGCGCCCGCCCGTCTTGCGCGACCTCACGGGCGACGGGAGTCAGGAGCTGATCGTCGCCGCCGACGCGGAGACGGGGCGCACCGCGCTGACCGTGTACACCGCCGAAGGGACCCGGATCGTCCCCATCCTGTTCACCGTCGGCCGGCGGATGGCCGCCGAGACCATCGGCGGCGACCTGCTGCTGCGCACCGCCGCCGACGACGGCTCCGAGCAGGCCGTCCGCTACCACTGGGACGGCGAGCGGATGAGGGTCGTCAGCGACGAGCGGCGGTACAGCAAGTCCTTGCCGGGCTGCGACGGCGACCGGATCCCGCAGCCGAAGCGCACCGACAGATACGGCCAGGTGTGCGAGTGAACTCCCTCCTGGTCCGCTGCCGCCACCTCCTCCAGGCCCTCGGCCTGCGCTGGAAAATCTCGATCCTGCTCGCGGCCGGCTGCTCGCTGGTCGCGGTGACCATCGGCGTACTGATCCACGAGGCGCGGGCCCACCAGGTGGGCGACGCGGCCCGGGAGAGCGCGCTCGCGCAGCTGGTCCGGGTACGCCAGGTGTACGAGCTCACCGGCCGGCTGGACGAGGACAAGGTCGGCGAGGCCGACGCGTGGATCGACTGCCCGGGGCTGCCGGCGCCGCTGCGCCGGGCGGCCCTGGCGGGGCAGCGCACCACCTACCTCGACCTGTCCGGGCCGGATCCGGCGGTGTGGGCGGCGCGCCCGGTCGGTGGTGACCACGTGCTGTCCGTACGGCGGTCGCTGGCCGGGGAACAGGCCGAACTGGCCGAACTGGAGCAGCAGCTGGTGGCCTCCGGAGCCGGGGTCGTGACGCTCGCGGCGATCGCCGGGGCGCTGCTGGCGAGCCGGCTGAGCAAGGACCTGCGCACGGCCGCCGAGACGGCCCGCCGGATCAGCGAGGGCGAACTGGACGCGCGGATCGGGGCGTCGGGCGTGCCGGGAACCCGGAACGAGGTCGCCGAGCTGTCCTCGGCGGTGGACACGATGGCGGCCAGTCTCCAGCAGCGTCTGGAGGCGGAGCAGCGGTTCACGGCCGACGTGGCGCACGAGCTGCGGACCCCGCTGACGGGGCTGCACACCGCGGCCGAGCTGCTGCCGGCGGGGCGGCCCACGGAGCTGGTCCGGGACCGGGTCGCGGCTCTGCGGACGCTGACCGAGGACCTGCTGGAGGTGGCGCGGCTGGACGCGCGCCGGGAGGAGGCACAGCTGGCGGCGCACGCGCTGGGGCCGCTGGTCGCGACGATCGCGCGGCGGTCGGGGGTGGCGGCGGAGGTGGTCGGCGCGGACTGCCCGGCGGTGGTCCGTACGGACTCCCGGCGCCTGGAGCGGATCCTGACGAACCTGCTGGTCAACGCCCGCCGGCACGGCGGGGATCCGGTCACGGTGACGGTCTCACGGAACACGGTGACGGTACGGGACCGCGGTCCGGGCTTCCCGGTGAAGCTGCTGCGGGAGGGGCCGCAGCGGTTCCTGACGGGTGCGGCCGAGCGGGGGCAGGGGACGGGGCTGGGCCTGACCATCGCATTCGGCCAGGCGCAGGTGATCGGGGCGCGGGTGACGCTGTCGAACCCGGCCCCGGCGGGCGCGGCGGCGACGGTGACGCTGCCCGCGGCGTGAACCGCGGCGGGTCAGGGCCCGGGGCCCGGCCCGCGCCCCGGCTCACCCGGACGGCGTGGCGCCCCGAATGACCGAATGCGGGGCCGTGACCTGCTGGAACGGTAGCCGCCCGAGCAGATCTGACGGAACATCAGCAGGCGCTCCGCAGCCGGGCCGGGTTTCCTCGGGAACACGACCCCGTGTCTCCAGGAGCCCCCATGCGCCGACGCACCGCCCACGTGCTCACCGCCACCGCGCTGACCGCCGCCGCGTTCACGGGCCCGGTCGCCGGGGCGGTCGCCGCCGCGGAGCTCGGCACGGCGGGCTTCGCACCCGGCGACTTCGCGAAGCTGGAGGTATGGCCGAAAAGCGCCGCTCCCGGGGCCGGCGTCACCGTGAACACCACCGCCTGCGGCGCGGGCAGCCACGCCGACGGCGATGCCACCACGGTCGGCGGCGGCCGCTTCAAACTGCTTCCCGGCACCCACAAGGAGGTGGTCATCGGGCAGTTCCAGATCGCCCGGGACCTCCGCCCGGGCACCTACAACATCGGCGCGACCTGCGCCGACGGCAAGTTCGCCACCGGCGACCTGGTCGTCACCGAACGCGGCCCCAAAGGCCACGTCCGCACCGGGGTGGGTGGCGGGACGACCACCACCGTCGACCCCACCAAGATCACGGCGGGAGCGGTCGTGCTGGCCGCGGCCGCCGTCGGCGGTACCTGGCTCCTGCGTCGCCGGGCGAGCGGCACGCGGAGCTGACGGGCGCCCACCGCGGCTGCTGCCGCGGTCCGACCGGTACCGTCCCCCGTCGCCCGCCCCGCGAGGTCCCCCCGTTCGCGGGGCCGGGCGACGGCCTGCCACACGGAACCACGGACCCGGACCGGGACTCGGACCCGGACCAGGACTCGGACCCGGACCGGGACTCGGACCCGGACTCGGAACACACCGCCAGGGGGCACCCATGGGCAGAGGCCAGGCCGGCCGCGGCGGGCTCGTCGCGCTCGCCGCCTGCGTCGGCATCTGGCTCGTCGGCAGCGGCTCCGGCCAGTCCGTCGGACCCCCGCTGCCCTCCCCCGCGGACGCGCTGGAGCGGCAGGCGCACTACCCCGGCAGCATCGACCCGCTCCCCGGCTCCCCGCCGGCCCGGATCCGGATCCCGTCCATCCGGGTCGACGCCCCGCTGACCGGGCTGGGCCTCGGCCCCGACGGCAGCATCGAGGTGCCGCCGCCCGCCCGCCGCGATCTGGCGGGCTGGTACCGCGACGGCACCACCCCCGGCGCGGTCGGCACCGCCGTCGTCGTCGGCCACGTCGACCACGCCACCGGCCCGGCGGTCTTCTACCACCTCGGCGCGCTGCACCGCGGAGCCGCGATCGAGGTGCAGCGCGCGGACGGACGGACGGCCGTGTTCACCGTCCACGCGGTCGAGGTCTACGAGGCCGACCGCTTCCCCGACTCCCGCGTGTACGGGCCCTCGCCGCGCGCCGAGCTCCGCGTGATCACCTGCGGCGGGGGCTTCTCGCCGCGAACCGGCTACCAGGGCAACGTGGTCGTCTTCGCCCACCTCACCGGCACGTACTGACGGCAGCGCAGGCCCGTCAGCCCCACTGCTCCAGACCGAGCTTGACCACCAGCGCGGCAACCACCGTGAGCAGCACGCCGCGTACGAACCCGCTGCCCTTCTTCAGCGCCATCCGGGCTCCGACCATGCCTCCGGCCAGGTTGAACGCCGCCATCAGCGCGGCCAGCTGCCACAGCACCATGCCCTGGTACGCGAACATCGCGAGGGCCCCGGCGTTGGTACAGCAGTTGACGATCTTGGCGGTCGCGGAGGCGGTGACCAGGTCGAGGTGGAGCAGCGCGGTCAGGGCGAGCACCAGGAAGGTGCCGGTACCGGGCCCGATGAGCCCGTCGTAGAAGCCGATGCCGAGGCCGGCGAGCCCGATGGCGAGCAGCACGCGCTGCCGGCTGACGGGCGCGGTCGAGGGTGCGGTGCCGAAGCCCGGTTTGAAGATCACGACGGCCGCGACGATCACGAGCACGCCCATGATGAGCGGGCGCATGGTGTCCTTGCTGATCCCGCCGGCCAGCGCGGCGCCGCCCATGGATCCGGCGAGCGCGGCGAGGCCGATCCGGACGGCGAGCTTCACGTCCACCGGCGCCTTGCGTGCGTACGTCACCGCCGCGCCCGCGGTGCCGACGATGGCCACGGCCTTGTTGGTGCCGAGGACGGTGGCGGGGTGGGCGTTCGGCAGGCCGAGGAGCAGGGCGGGCAGGAGCAGTAGTCCGCCGCCGCCCACCACCGCGTCGATCCAGCCGGCCGCGGCGGCGGCCACGCACAGCACGATGATCATGGTCGTTGATATGTCAGGCACGGTCACGACCCTATGGAGCCGATGGGTGCAGCGACCATCAATCACCGGAAACTTGCGCAAAGGTTGAGCTTTGCCGGGCCGGCTCCCGGTCGGGGGCCACCGGGGCGGCCGGATTCACGGTCGCCGTCAGCGCCGTAGCGGCCAGCACACTGGCCAGCCCGAGCCCGGCCGCGAGCCGCCGCGGGGGCGGTACGGCGGCCAGCGCGGCCACGCCCGCCCGTAGGACGGAGGGCCGGCGGGGCCCCCGGTGCCGGGCCGCGGGCAGGGGCGCTGGGGCGGCGGCCCCGACCGGTACGGACAGGGGGACGTGCAGCGGGTGGCGCATGGCGCGGCGGCCTCTCGGAATCACGTACGGGTCGGGGCGTCGGCAAGGTCGTGGCGGAGGCAAAGCTGGGGGTCGGGTCGGGTCGTCGGGTCGGGTCAGAAGCTGAAGCATTCGGAATGGATGCGCCCGGCCGGCACCCCGGCCCGCAGCAGCGCGCCCTGCGTCGCCTCGGCCATCCCCGGCGGCCCGCACAGGTAGACGTCGTGCTCGGTCAGCTCCGGCACCAGCGCGAGCAGCGCCTGCGGGGCCAGCGGATCGTAGGCGGCGTCGGAGGACCCGAGCAGGTAGTGCAGCCCGGCCTGCCGCTCGGCGGCGATGGCCTCCAGCTCGGACCGCAGCACCAGCTGCTCCGCGGCCCCGGCCCGGTAGAGCAGCGTGATCTCCCCCGGTCCGCCGGGCAGCGTCTCGAACAGCGCCCGCATCGGCGTGATGCCGACCCCGCCCGCGATGAGCAGCACCTTGGGCCGGGTCCGCCGGGCGGCGGTGAGCGCCCCGAACGGCCCGGTGGCGATGACCCTGGTCCCGGGGCGCAGCCGGCGGATCCGGCGGGAGTGCCCGCCGAGCGCCTTCACGGTGATCCGCAGGGCGTGGCCCTGGACCGGCGCGGACAGCGAGAACGGCAGTGCGGTGCGCCACAGCCGCCGCTGCAGGAACCGCCAGCGCAGGAACTGGCCGGGCTCGGCGCGAAGTTCCGCCAGGTGCTCCCCGTACACGAGGACGGAGACCACCCCGGGCCCCTCGACCCGCACCTCGGCCACCCGCAGCGCGTGCCGCAGGGCCTGCCGTACGGGGACCACGGCCCGGTACCAGACCAGCAGGACGGCGACGGTGGCGTGGGCGAGGGCCCAGAACCAGCCGGCCAGGGCGAGATCGGGCCCGGCGAGCTGGTGGCCGAAGGCCAGGGAGGCGGCGAGATGGACGAGGAGGTGGACCCCGCGCCAGGTTTCGTGGCTGACCCGGCGGCGTACGGCCCGGGCGGAACTCACCCCGACGGCGGCCAGCAGGACCGTCCCGGCGAAGGCGGCGGCCACCGCCGGGTAGCCGAACAGCTCCCGGACGGAGGAGACTACGTCGACGCCCTCGTGGACGGCGTATCCGCACAAGGCGAAGAGGGCGTGCCCGAAGCAGAGCAGCAGCACGTGCCGGCCGCCCCGCGCATGCCGGCGGGCGAGCCGGTCGGCGCCGACCCCGTGCTCGACGGAGGGCACCCGGGCCATCAGGAAGAGCAGTACGAGCATCCCGTACCCGGCGAGCAGGCCGGTGAGGTGGGCGGCGGTTGCGAACAGTGCGTCGAGCCGCGCGGAGGGCCGCACCTGCGCCGCCCACAGCAGCGCCACCAGCCCCGCACCACCGAGCGTCCCGCCCTTGACCCGCATCGCCGCATCTCGCACACGGATCACGCTAAGGGCGGTCCGAGCGCCGCCGACCTGCCCGACCCGATCCTTAAGCCGCCCTTGAGGGATGCCTCACCGACCCTTAACCCGGGCGCTGAGGTGCGCGTTCCGTCCGGGTAACAGCGGCGATGCGGCGGGGAAACAGCGGACGCGCACGCTCGTGCCATGACCTCGGAGCAGCAGCGTGTGGCGGTGACGGGCGGCGCTCGCCGTCTCCGCGCCCCGCGCCACCTGCTCACCGACGACGGAGGCTCCTGATCATGGCCGCAGCCACGCCCACGCCCACCCCCGCCATCGTGCTCATCGGCCACGGCATGGTCGGCCAGCGCTACCTGGAGGCCCTCGCCGAGCGCGGGGCCACCGCCACGCACCGGATCACCGTGCTCTGCGAGGAGCCCCGGCCCGCCTACGACCGCGTGCACCTCTCCTCGTACTTCTCCGGCAGCACCCCCGAGGACCTCTCCCTCACCCCCGCCGGCTTCATGGAGCAGCACGGGATCGAGCTGCACCTCGGCGACCCCGCCGAGACCGTCGACCGCGACGCCCGCACCGTCACCTCCCGCTCGGGGCGGGTGTTCCCGTACGACGTGCTCGTCCTCGCGACCGGCAGCCACCCCTTCGTGCCGCCCGTCCCGGGCAAGGACGCCCCCGGCTGCTTCGTCTACCGCACCATCGAGGACCTGCTCGCCATCGAGGAGTACGCGAAGACCCGCACCAGCGGCGCGGTCGTCGGCGGCGGGCTGCTCGGGCTGGAGGCCGCTGGCGCCCTCCAGGGCCTCGGCCTCGCCACCCGCGTCGTGGAGTTCGCCCCGCGCCTGATGCCCGTCCAGGTCGACGACGGCGGTGGCGCGGCCCTGCTGCGCACCATCGAGTCGATGGGGCTGACGGTCCACACCGGCGTCGGCACCCAGGAGGTACTCACCGGAGCGGACGGTTCCGTCACCGGCATGCGGCTCTCCGACGGCTCCACCGTCGACACCGAACTCGTCGTCTTCTCCGCCGGGGTCCGCCCCCGTGACCAGCTCGCCCGCGCCTCGGGCCTGACCGTCGGCGAGCGCGGCGGCATCGGCGTCGACGCCCGCTGCCGCACCTCGGACCCGCGCGTCTACGCCATCGGCGAGTGCGCGCTGGCCGCCGACGGCCGGGTGTACGGGCTGGTCGGCCCCGGGTACGAGATGGCCGAGACGGCCGCCGAGGACCTCCTGGGCCGGGACAGGGAGTTCACCGGAGCCGACCTCTCCACCAAGCTCAAGCTGCTCGGCGTGGACGTGGCCTCCTTCGGCGACGCCCACGGCGCGGCCCCCGGCAGCCTCGACGTCGTCTACTCCGACTCCCGCTCCGGCGTCTACAAGAAGCTGGTCGTCTCCCCGGACGGGGTCCTGCTCGGCGGGGTCCTGATCGGCGACGCCGACTCGTACGGCCTGCTGCGCCCGCTCACCGGCAGCGTCCCGCCGGTCGGCCCCGACCAGCTGGTGCTGCCCGCCGGTCTCGGCGCGCCGGTCGCCCTCGGCCCGTCGGCGCTGCCCGACTCCGCGGTGATCTGCTCCTGCCACAACGTCACCAAGAAGGCGATCACCGCCTGCGCGACCCTCCCCGAGGTCAAGCAGTGCACCAAGGCGGGCACCGGCTGCGGCAGCTGCCTCAAGGTGATCGGCCAACTGCTGCCCTCGGCCGCCGACAAGGGGCTGTGCGGCTGCTTCCCCTTCACCCGTGCCGAGCTCTACGAGATCGTCCGGACCCGCCGGCTGACCTCGTACGAGCAGCTCCTCGACGGCCACGGCCGGGAGGCGGCCCGCGGCGGAGACGGCTGCGAGGTCTGCAAGCCGGCCGTCGGCTCGATCATCGCCTCGCTCGCCCCCACCCTCGGGGCGAGCGGCTACGTGCTCGACGGGGAGCAGGCCGCCCTCCAGGACACCAACGACCACTTCCTGGCGAACCTCCAGCGCAACGGCTCGTACTCGGTCGTCCCGCGCATCCCCGGTGGTGAGATCACCCCCGACAAGCTCATCGTGATCGGCGAGGTGGCCCGCGACTTCGGGCTCTACACGAAGATCACCGGCGGTCAGCGCATCGACCTCTTCGGTGCCGGCGTGGACCAGCTCCCGCGGATCTGGGCCCGGCTCGTGGAGGCCGGATTCGAGTCCGGGCACGCGTACGGGAAGGCGCTGCGCACGGTGAAGTCCTGCGTGGGCCAGACCTGGTGCCGGTACGGAGTCCAGGACTCCGTACGCATGGCCATCGACCTGGAGCTGCGCTACCGGGGCCTGCGGGCTCCGCACAAGCTCAAGTCGGCGGTGTCCGGCTGCGCGCGCGAGTGCGCGGAGGCACAGAGCAAGGACTTCGGGGTGATCGCGACGGCGAACGGCTGGAACCTCTACGTCGGCGGGAACGGCGGGGCCGTCCCGCGCCACGCGGACCTGCTGGCCCAGGACCTGTCGGACGCCGAACTGGTCCGGCTCATCGACCGGTTCCTGATGTTCTACATCCGCACGGCGGACCGGCTGGAGCGCACCTCCACCTGGCTGGACCGGCTGGAGGGCGGCCTGGACCACCTGCGGGACGTGGTCGTGCACGACTCGCTCGGGCTGTGCGCGGAGCTGGAATCGCTGATGGCCGACCACGTGGCGCACTACCGCGACGAATGGGCCGAGACCCTGCAGGACCCGGAGCGGCTGCGCCGGTTCGTGTCCTTCGTGAACGCACCCGGCACCCCCGACCCGACCGTGAAGTTCGTCCCCGAACGCGACCAGGTCAAGCCCGACCTGACCGTTCTCGACATCCGGCCGCTGGAGGCCGTGGGAGGCACCCGATGACCGTGGAACTGCAGGTGGCCGAAGGCTGGCTGACGGTGTGCGAACTGTCCGGCCTGACCCCCGGGCGCGGGGTGGCGGTCCTGCTGCCCGACGGGAGCCAGGCCGCGGTGTTCATCGACCGGTCGGGGCGTACGTACGCCATCGACAACCGGGATCCGTTCACCGGGGCGGCCGTGCTCTCGCGGGGGCTCGTCGGGGGCGCGGAGGGAAGGCCCTTCGTGGCCTCGCCGCTGCTGAAGCAGCGCTTCGACCTCGGGTCGGGGCGCTGCCTGGACGACGAGGAGGCGGCGGTCCGGACCTACCCGGTGCGGACCGCCGTGACCTCGGCGGCAGTGGCGTAGCGGGGCATCAGCCCTGGACGGCCGCCGGGTCCATCCAGACGTACTCCCAGACGTGGCCCTCCAGGTCCTCGAAGGCGCGACCGTACATGAAGCCGAGGTCCTGGGCCGGTCGGGGTTCGGTGGCGCCCGCCGCGAGGGCGGCGCCGACCACCTCGTCGACCTGCTCCCGGCTCTCCGCGCTCAGGGCGAGCATCACCTCGGTGGTCTTGGTGGCGTCCGCGACCTCCTTGGTGGCGAAGTCCTTGAAGCGGGCCTCGGTCATCAGCATCGCGAAGATCGTGTCGCTGATGACGAGGCAGCCGGTCTTGTCGTCGCTGAACTGGGGGTTGAAGGAGTAGCCGAGCTTGCCCCAGAACGCCTTGGAGGCCTCGATGTCCTTGACCGGCAGGTTGACGAAGATCATGGTGGGCATCTCGGTCCCTCTTCTCTCGTACGTGCGTCTCGTGTGCGCTTTCGAGATATAGACCGGGGCCCCCGGGAAAACTCATCGCTCTCGCGGAAACTTTTCCGAGGACTGCGCAGAAGATCGCTGCGAGCGGCCGGTCGAGGCACATCTGTGCAGGTCAGGACGGGGAGCGGAGCTCCAGGGCGGCCAGCGGGACGAAACCGCGGGCGTCCTTGCGGTGGAGCAGCGCGGGGTCCGGCCCGGCCAGCCGCCTGTGCAGGGCCAGGGCGATCCGCTCGCCCGTCGCCTTCGCCCGCTCCGCGTTCGGCCCCCGGTGCAGGCCGTCGACGGCGGCGTTCCACAGCTGGACCCAGCGCCCGAAGTCCTCGGCGGTCATCGCGCGCGCCGCGTGCAGGGCGGCGTGCGGGCCGAAGGCGTCGCGCCCGTAGCCGGCCGTACGGAACAGGGCCCGCTCCCAGAAGTCCGTGATCCGGGGCAGGTGGACCTCCAGGTCCGTGCCGGCGATCTCGGTGAAGAACGGCCCGATCCGCCGGTCGGCGAAAGCGGCGGTGTAGAAGCGGCGCAGCACGACGGTGAGGTCGGCGCGGCCGGAGATGTCGTTGTCCGCGGCGAACTGGTTCATGGCTGCACCATCCTGGCGCACGCGGGGGTGCCCCAGGGTGGAAAGTCCCGCCGTTCGTCACTTCGTGCGGATCGCGGGCGAACCGGTCGCCCGCGCGGGCCCCCGATCGCATGACCGGTCCGGGGGCCCTCGTCGACTGCCTCGGCTGACTGGCGCGGCCGATGCGGCCGATGCGGCCGCGGGCGGCCCCGGCCGGGTCAGGAAGCCACCGCTCCGCCCTTCAGCAGCGCGGCCCCCAGCGGGGTCACCGTGTGCAGGACGGCGTTGCCCCGGCGCAGGGTGGTGACCAGGCCCGCCTCGCGCATCACGCAGGCGTGCTGGCTGGCGGAGGCCAGCGAGACCCCGGCCCTGCGGGCCAGCTCGCTGGTGGTGGCTCCGTCGCCGATGGCCCGCAGCACCACCGAGCGGGTGTGCCCGACGAGCTTGCCCAGCGTGCGCTGGCGCTGCTCCTCCAGGGGCCGAATCGATTCGCCCGCGGCGGACGCCGAGGCCAGTTGCGCGGCGGCCGGGTAGACCAGCACCGGAGGCAGCTCCGGGTCGTGCAGGGTCACGGCGGTGCGCCGGCAGAAGAACGACGGCTGGAGCAGCAGCCCGCGCCCCCGCAGCCGGACATCGCGGTCCACGGGGTAGTCGCACTCCAGGACCGGCGCCCGCCAGCGCAGCATCGGCGGCAGTGAGGCCAGCAGCTCGTCCGCGCCCCCGTCCAGCAGGGCCCGGCCGCGCGCGGCCCGCTCGGCCTCGATCTGGGCCTGTATGTGGGTCCAGTACGGCTCCACGGCCGCCCGGTGGTAGCCGCGCAGCTCGCCCATCAGCCTCGGCAGGTGTTTGGTACCGCCCTCCATGAAGTCCCGCAGCCGCCGCGGGACCGGCCCGTCGACGCCCCCGCTGACGGCCGAGGGCATGCCGAACGCGGCCCCGACGCCGGTGCCCGCGCCCAGCAGCGCGAGCTCGCGCCGCATCCGCTCGGGGCGGATCCCGCGCAGGGCGTCCAGTCCCACGTCCCACCCGTACTGCCCCTCCACAGGGGTCAGGAAATCGGGAAAATAACCACGACTCGGTATGAGCGCACCGAGCAAGCGTGTTTCACTATTCAACCTGCTCCGGGTTTCCGTACGCCATTCACCGAAGAGCCGCGCATCACGCCGGTCTCTTAAGCGGTGAAAACTCAGAATCGTTTCCCACAACGCATCGGGACGCCCTGCCATCCGTACGCGTGCCAGGTCCACTCCAGTGAAATGGATACGCAGCACCGAACCCCCACCTGTGCAACCGCAATCCCCCCGCCTCATGAGTATGCATGCCGTCACACGACGTCACCACGCCCTTTCAGCCACAGTTGAAACCCCTTTCGGCGGGGGCGTGACAACCGAAATCCTGTACTCCGCCAGGCACACTCCGGTGCGACCGAAACGCTCCGTGAAGGCCGTGGGGGGCTTTGCGGGGCCTGGCGGTCGGTCGCACCGGGAAGCGCCGACGTGTCTGGCAGATTGACAGCAGGCGGTGGACGGGTGGGGATCCGTCCACCGCCTGCTGGCGTAAGGATTTGTTGAACAACAAAAAAGAGGCGCGTCCGCCCTCGGGGGTCAGGGAACCCGGGGGCGGACGCGCAGTCAGCGGGCCGTGTCAGGCCTGGCGGGACTCAGCGGCTGTCGCTGCCCTTCGCCTCGGCGGCGGCACGGCCGGCCTCCAGGCGCGCCACCGGAATCCGGAACGGCGAGCAGGAGACGTAGTCGAGACCCACCTCGTGGAAGAAGTGGACGGACTCGGGGTCGCCGCCGTGCTCGCCGCAGACGCCGAGCTTCAGGTCGGGGCGGGTCGCCCGGCCGGCCTGGACCGCGCTGCGGACCAGCGCGCCGACGCCGTCCTTGTCGATGGTCTCGAACGGCGAGACCCCGAAGATGCCCTTCTCCAGGTACGCGGTGAAGAAGCTGGCCTCGACGTCGTCGCGGGAGAAGCCCCACACCGTCTGGGTCAGGTCGTTCGTACCGAAGGAGAAGAACTGCGCGGCCTCGGCGATCTGCCCGGCCGTGAGGGCGGCGCGGGGCAGCTCGATCATCGTGCCGACGGTCAGCTTGAGGCTGGTGCCCGTGGCGGCCTCGACCTCGGCGATGACCGCGTCGGCCTCGTCGCGGACGATCTCCAGTTCCTGGACGGTGCCCACGAGCGGGACCATGATCTCGGCGCGCGGGTCGCCCTTGGCGTTCTTGCGCTCGGCCGCGGCCTCGGCGATCGCCCGGACCTGCATGGCGAACAGACCGGGGATGACCAGGCCGAGGCGGACACCGCGCAGACCCAGCATCGGGTTCTGCTCGTGCAGCTTGTGCACGGCCTGGAGCAGGCGCAGGTCGTTCTCGTTGGCGTCCTTGCGGGCCTCGGCGAGGGCGACGCGCACCGACAGCTCGGTGATGTCGGGCAGGAACTCGTGCAGCGGCGGGTCGAGGAGGCGGACGGTGACGGGCAGTCCGTCCATGGCCTCGAACAGCTCGACGAAGTCCTTCTTCTGGAGCGGCAGGAGGGCACTCAGTGCCTCCTCGCGCTCCTTGTCGGTGTCCGCGAGGATCAGGTGCTCGACCAGCTCGCGGCGCTCGCCGAGGAACATGTGCTCGGTGCGGCACAGGCCGATGCCCTGGGCACCGAAGCGGCGGGCGCGCAGCGCGTCCTCGGCGTTGTCGGCGTTGGCGCGCACCCGCAGCCGGCGGACGCGGTCCGCGTAGGCCATGATCCGGTGGACGGCCTGGACCAGCTCGTCGGCGTCGTCGGCGCCGGCGTGCATGCGGCCCTCGAAGTACTCGACGACCGGGGACGGTACGACGGGTACCTCACCGAGGTAGACCTTGCCGGTCGAGCCGTCGATGGAGACGACGTCACCCTCCTCGATCACCTTGCCGCCGACCGTCATACGGCGGCGCTTGGTGTCGACTTCGAGGTCCTCGGCGCCGCAGACGCAGGTCTTGCCCATGCCGCGGGCCACGACGGCGGCGTGCGAGGTCTTGCCTCCGCGCGAGGTCAGGATGCCCTCGGCGGCGATCATGCCGTCCAGGTCGTCCGGGTTGGTCTCGCGGCGGATCAGGATGACCTTCTCGCCGGAGCGCGACCACTTGACGGCCGTGTACGAGTCGAAGACGGCCTTGCCGACGGCCGCGCCCGGGGAGGCGGCGATGCCGCGGCCGAGCAGCTCCGTCTTGGCGTCGTCGTCGAAGCGCGGGAACATCAGCTGCGCCAGCTGGGCGCCGTTGACACGCTGGAGCGCCTCGGCCTCGTCGATCAGGCCCTGGTCCACGAGCTGGGTGGCGATGCGGAAGGCGGCGCCGGCGGTGCGCTTGCCGACGCGGGTCTGCAGCATCCACAGCTGGCCGCGCTCGATGGTGAACTCGATGTCGCAGAGATCCTTGTAGTGGGTCTCCAGCGTCGTCATGATCGTCATGAGCTGGTCGTAGGAGGCCTTGTCGATGGTCTCCAGGTCCGCCAGCGGGACGGTGTTGCGGATGCCCGCGACGACGTCCTCGCCCTGGGCGTTCTGCAGGTAGTCGCCGTACACGCCCGCGTGGCCGCTGGCCGGGTCGCGGGTGAAGGCGACGCCGGTGCCGGAGTCGGGGCCGAGGTTGCCGAAGACCATGGAGCAGATGTTGACCGCGGTGCCCAGGTCGCTCGGGATGCGCTCCTGGCGGCGGTAGAGCTTGGCGCGCTCGGTGTTCCAGGAGTTGAAGACCGCCTCGACGGCGAGGTCCAGCTGCTCGCGGGCGTCCTGCGGGAACTCGCGGCCGGCCTGCTTGGCGACGATCTTCTTGAAGCGGGTGACCAGCTTCTTCAGGTCGGCGGCGTCGAGGTCGGTGTCGACGGCGACCTTCTTGGCGGCCTTGGCCTCGTCGAGGGCTTCCTCGAAGAGCTCTCCGTCCACGTCCAGGACGGTCTTGCCGAACATCTGGATCAGACGGCGGTACGAGTCCCACGCGAAGCGCTCGTTGCCGGCCTGGGCGGCGAGGCCGGCCACGGACTCGTCGGAGAGGCCGATGTTGAGGACCGTGTCCATCATGCCCGGCATGGAGAACTTGGCACCGGAGCGCACGGAGACCAGGAGCGGGTCGTCCGACTGGCCGAGCTTCTTGCCCATCTTCGCCTCGAGGGCGGCCAGGTGGGCGCTGACCTCGTCGCGCAGCGCGGCCGGAGCCTCACCGCTGGCGAGGTAGACCTTGCAGGCCTCGGTGGTGATGGTGAAGCCGGGAGGGACCGGCAGACCCAGGTTGGTCATCTCGGCGAGGTTGGCCCCCTTGCCGCCGAGAAGGTCCTTGAGGTCGCGGTTTCCCTCGGTGAAGTCGTAGACGAACTTCTGATCTTTGTTTTCCGACACGGGTCTCGACTCCTCGAGGACTCGGTGGCTGCCCTGACGGCCAGGAACATACCCAGATCGAAGGCTTCTGGGTACGTCCACTTGGCCGTCATGTGGCTGTAACCACTCGTGCGCCACCAGATCGAAAGTAACCAATGAGTAGCCAGAACATACGAAGAGTGTTCACCTCCCGAAGACGGAAGGGCTCCCTGAGGCTTGTTCCCGCTCGGATGAGCGATCATCGATACATTTGCGTTCAACTCTTGAACGAACAAAGGGTGGCACCCAGTGCCACCCTTTGGAAGTCATACCCGTGATTTTCGCGCTCATGTGAGCGCAACCCCACCCATGCGTGGCGTATGTCACGCCGCTGACGGCACAGTTTGTCAGCTGATTCTCAGCCCCCGGACGTGTCCAGTTCGGCATCCTCGCTCACGCCCGCGCAGTCGTACGGATCCTTCAGCCAGCCATCCGGGAGGACAACCCGGTTGTTTCCGGACGTCCGGCCGCGCGGGCCGTCCGCGCTCTCGGGCCACGGCTGGTCCAGGTCGAGCTCGCTCAGATGAGCGTTCAACTCGGCCAGCGACGAGGTGACGGCCAGCTTCTTCCGCATCTCGGAACCCACCGAGAAGCCCTTGAGGTACCAGGCCACGTGCTTACGGAAGTCGATCACCCCGCGCGCCTCGTCACCGATCCACTCGCCCAGCAGCTGGGCGTGCCGGTGCATGGTGGCCGCGACCTCGCGCAGCGTGGGCTTGTGGAAGTCCTCGGGGCGCCCCTCGAAGGCCGCGACCAGGTCGTTGAACAGCCACGGCCGGCCGAGGCAGCCGCGCCCCACGACCACGCCGTCGCAGCCGGTCTCGCGGACCATGCGCAGCGCGTCCTCGGCGCACCAGATGTCGCCGTTGCCGAGCACGGGGATCTCCGGCACGTGCTCCTTGAGCCGGGCGATGGCGTCCCAGTCGGCGGTGCCGCCGTAGTGCTGGGCGGTGGTGCGCCCGTGCAGGGCGATGGCGGTGACGCCCTCCTCGACGGCGATGCGGCCGGCGTCCAGGTAGGTGAGGTGGTCGTCGTTGATGCCCTTGCGCATCTTCATGGTGACCGGCAGGTCGCCGGCGCCCGCGACCGCCTCGCGCAGGATCGCGCGCAGCAGGTTCCGCTTGTACGGGAGGGCGGAGCCGCCGCCCTTGCGGGTCACCTTGGGTACCGGGCAGCCGAAGTTGAGGTCGATGTGGTCGGCGCGGTCCTCTTCGACGATCATGCGGACCGCCTTGCCGACCGTCGCCGGGTCGACTCCGTACAGCTGGATCGAGCGGGGCTTCTCGGTCTCGTCGAAGTGGATCAGCTGCATGGTCTTCTCGTTGCGCTCGACCAGGGCGCGGGTCGTGATCATCTCGCTCACGAACAGCCCCTTGCCGCCGCTGAACTCCCGGCAGAGGGTACGGAACGGGGCATTGGTGATGCCGGCCATGGGGGCGAGCACCACGGGGGGCTGCACGGTGTGCGGGCCGATCGCGAGCGGCGGGGGGAGCGTGGTCATCCCCCCATTGTCGCCCAGCCGAACCGGAGCACGCATCTCTTTAGTTAGGCGTACTATCGGAACCATGCCGGAGTTGAGCCGCCGACGGAGGATGCTGGTCCTGGCGATCTGCTGCATGAGCCTGCTCATCGTCAGCCTCGACGTGACCGTCCTGAACGTCGCACTCCCCTCGATGCGCCGTGAGCTGCACGCCTCGGTCTCCGGGATGCAGTGGACGCTCGACGCGTACACGCTGGTCCTGGCCTCGCTGCTGATGCTGGCGGGCTCCACGGCGGACCGGATCGGACGCCGCAAGGTCTTCAAGGCGGGCCTCGTGGTCTTCACGGCGGGCTCGCTGCTCTGTTCGCTGGCGCCGACGCTGGAGTGGCTGATCGTCTTCCGGATGGTCCAGGCCGTGGGCGGCTCGATGCTCAACCCGGTCGCCATGTCGATCATCACCAACACCTTCACGGATCCGCGGGAGCGGGCCCGCGCCATCGGCGCCTGGGGCGCGGTGGTCGGCATCTCCATGGCCGTGGGCCCGCTGATCGGCGGGCTGCTGGTGGAATCCGTCGGCTGGCGGTCCATTTTCTGGATCAACCTTCCGGTCGGGCTGCTGGCCCTGGCGCTGACCCTGCGGTTCGTCCCCGAGTCGCGGGCCGCGCGCCCGCGCCGCCCCGACCCGGTGGGACAGCTGCTGGTCATGGCCCTGCTGGGCTCCATGACGTACGGGATCATCGAGGCCCCGAGCGCGGGGTGGAACGCTCCCGTCATCCTCGGCTGCGCGGCGCTGGCCGTGGCCTCGCTGACGGGACTGCTGCTCTACGAGCCGCGGCGGGCGGAGCCGCTGATCGACCCGCGGTTCTTCCGGAGCGCTCCGTTCAGCGGCGCCACGGTGATCGCGGTCAGCGCCTTCGCCGCGCTGTCGGGGTTCCTGTTCCTGAACACCCTGTACCTGCAGGACGTACGCGGGCTCAGCGCGCTCGACGCCGGGCTCTACATGCTGCCGATGGCGCTGATGACCTTCCTCTGCGCCCCGCTGTCGGGCCGTCTCGTCGGCAGTCGGGGGCCGCGGCCGTCGCTGCTGATCGCCGGGACGGCGATGGCGGCGAGCGGGGTGCTGTTCGCCGCCTTCTCGGCGGAGACCTCGACGCCGCTGCTGTTCACCGCGTACGTGCTGTTCGGGCTGGGCTTCGGCATGGTGAACGCGCCCATCACCAACACGGCGGTCTCCGGGATGCCCCGGGCCCAGGCGGGGGTGGCTGCCGCGGTGGCCTCGACCAGCAGGCAGACCGGCGGCACGCTGGGCGTGGCCGTGATCGGCGCGGTCCTGGCGTCGGGGACGGCGGGCGGCGCCGGTTTCATCGAGGCGACGCGGCCGGCCTGGTGGATCATCACGGGCTGCGGACTGGTCGCGCTCGTGGTGGGGGCCGCGACCAGCGGCCGGTGGGCCATGGGGACGGCGGCGCGGACGGCCCGCACGCTGGAGCGGGCGGCGGCAGGGCCTTCGCGGGCCGCGGCTCCGCCGCGCGGCTGAGAGCCCGGGTGGGTCCGGCGGCGGACGTCCGGGGAGGTGTCGTCCTCTACTCGCCGCAGTTGAAGTGTTCGGGGTTCGAGTCGATCCGGCCCAGCAGTCCGCGCAGCGCGTCCTGATCCTGCTGCGAGAACGCGGAGAACAGCGAGACCTCGACCTCGTCGAGCGCCGCGTTCGTCTTGGCGAGGGCGGTTGATCCCGCCTCGGTGATGGCCACGTTGTGGCGGCGGCGGTCGGCCGGATCCCGGCGGCGGACGGCCAGGCCCTCGCCCTCCAGGTCGTTGAGGATGCCGACCAGCACGCTCGGATCCACCTCCAGCCGCTCGGCGAGCACCCGCTGGCCGATGGGGCCGTCCTCCAGGTGCATCAACGTCATCGCGTGCCGCGGGGCGAGCCCGGCCGCGCTGAGCGCCTTCTTCATGAGGGTCTCGGTGATCGAGCCGTGCCAGGCCAGCAGCAGGCCCAGCCGCTGCGGGGGGTGCGGGGATTCCTGAGCTGCCGTCATATCGGACATCGTAACAATCAGGGAATGGTTGCGGAGTTTCGATCGTTGATGAGTTTCAATGATTTGAAACCCCCGATCATTGGAGCTCATCATGTTCATTGCGTACGCCATCGTCGCCGGCCTGCTCGCACTCGTCCTGGCCGCGTCGGCCACGTTCACGCTCCAGCGGAACGAGGCGGTCATGGCGAGCATGCGGAAGGTCGAGGTCCCGGACGCCTGGCTGCCCCGGCTGGCCGCCCTGAAGGCGGCCGGCGCGGTGGGCCTGGTCGCGGGCCTGTGGGTGACCCCTCTGGGCGTGGCCGCCGCGGTCGGAGTGACGCTCTACTTCATCGGCGCGGTCATCAGCCATCTGCGCGTCAAGGACTTCGAACTGGCCCCGGCGGCCATCCTCGCCCTGGTCGCGGCGGTGGCGCTGGCCCTGCGGGTGGCGGCGTAGCGCCCGGACGGGTGACAGATATTGAAATCTGTCACCCGTCATGCCATGGTTGTTCCATGACCGCGAACGAGAACATCCGCACCCTCGGCTCGACCGGCCCCTCCGTCTTCCCGCTGGGGCTGGGCTGCATGGGCATGTCCGCCCTGTACGGGGAGGCCGACCGCACCGAGTCCATCGCGACCATCCACGCCTATCTGGACGCCGTCCCCGACGGCACGGGCGCGCTGCTCGACACCGGCGACTTCTACGGCATGGGGCACAACGAGATGCTCATCGGCGAAGCGCTGCGCACCGCGCCGGCCGCAGCCCGCGAGCAGGCGCTGATCAGCGTGAAGTTCGGCGCCCTGCGCACCGTCGAGGGCGGTTTCGCCGGCTACGACGGCCGTCCCGAGGCCGTCAAGAACTTCCTCGCCTACTCGCTCCAGCGCCTGGGCCGGGACCACATCGACATCTACCGGATCGCCCGCGTCGACCCGTCCGTCCCGATCGAGGAGACCGTCGGCGCCATCGCCGAGGCCGTCGAGGCCGGGCACGTACGGCACATCGGCCTCTCCGAGGTCGGCGCGGACACCCTGCGCCGGGCCGCGGCGGTGGCGCCGATCGCGGACCTCCAGATCGAGTACTCGCTCATCTCCCGCGGCATCGAGGCGGAGATCCTGCCGACCGCCCGCGAGCTGGGCATCGGGGTCACGGCGTACGGGGTGCTGAGCCGCGGCCTGATCAGCGGGCACTTCAGCCGCGACCGGGAGCTGGCGCCGGGCGACTTCCGCGGGATGAGCCCCCGCTTCCAGGGCGAGAACCTGCAGCGCAACCTCGACCTGGTCGACGCCCTGCGCAAGGTCGCGGAGGACAAGGGGGTCAGCGTCGCCCAGACCGCCATCGCCTGGGTGCTCTCGCGCGGCGAGGACATCGTGCCGCTGGTGGGCGCCCGCCGCCGGGACAGACTGGCCGAGGCACTGGGTGCCATGGCCGTGGAACTGAGCGCCGCGGACCTGGCGGCCATCGAGGAGGCGGTCCCGGCGGGAGCCGCGGCCGGCGAGCGGTACCCGGAAGCGCAGATGGCCCACCTCGACAGCGAGCACTGAGCGGGCGGTACGGTCGTACTCATGCCCCCCGCTGCCGGCGAGCCCCTGACACCCGAGCGCATCCTCGCGACCACCGAGGAGGTGCTGCGCCGCTACGGCCCCACCAAGGCGACCGTGGTGGACGTGGCCCGCGCCCTGGGCGTCAGCCACGGCAGCGTGTACCGGCACTTCCCGTCGAAGGCGGCGCTGCGCGAGGCCGTCACGGACCGCTGGCTCGCCAAGAGCGTGGTGCGGCTGGAGGAGATCGCCTCGGCCTCCACGGGCACCGCGCCCTCCAAGTTGGAGGCCTGGCTGGAGGCGCTCTTCGAGGCCAAGCGCCACAAGGCGGGTGACGACCCGGAGCTGTTCGCGACGTACACGGTGCTGCTCGCCGAGAACAGCGGCGTGGTGGACCACCACCTGACGCAGCTGATCGACCAGCTGGGCCGGATCATCGCCGAGGGCGTCGAGGCGGGCTCGCTCAGTGCGTCCGATGTGCCGGCCGCCGCCCGTGCGGTGTTCGACGCCACCGGCCGTTTCCACGATCCGCAGTACGCGGCGGAATGGCTCAAGCCCACGATCATCACGGAGTTCGAGGCGGTCACCGCGCTGGTGATCAGGGGCCTGCGCGCCTGACCCGTCGAGAACGTCCGGAACGAGCCGCTCCGCACGACTTGATGATCATTTTGGGCGTGGCTGACTTGTCCGTACCCCGTCAAACTCCATACGGTCCCCCTACCGCACTTCATCAGGCACGTTCCAGGGGGAATCTTGTCCGCTCAAACGACTCAGGCAGTACAGCCCGGGCCTCCGGCCCGTTCCGGCGGCGCCGCCGCGCTCGGCTGGATCCTGACCATCGGCCTCAACGTGGTCGCGCCGATCCTCACGTACAACCAGCTGCACGACCACGGCTGGAGCGAGTTCGGCGCGCTGCTGGTCAGCAGCGCCTGGCCGGTGCTCGACAGCGTGATCAGCCTGGCCTGGCGCCGCAAGCTCGACGAATTCGCCGTCGTCACCCTGGTGTTCCTGGTGATCACGGCCGTCGTCTCGCTCGTCGGCGCGCACTCGGCCCGCGCACTGCTGATCAAGGACTCGGGTGTGACCGGGCTGTTCGGGCTGCTCTGCCTCGCCACCCTGCTCGCGCCGCGGCCGCTGATGTTCTACTTCGGCCGCAAGTTCGCCACCGACGGCACCCCCGAGAGCACCGCCTGGTGGAACGGCCTCTGGCAGTTCGACGGCTTCCGCCGCACGATGACCGTGATGACCGCGGTGTGGGGCGTGGCCTACCTCGCCGAGGCGGCGGTCCGGGTCGTCCTGGCGTACACGCTGCCCACCGACACCATGGTGGTGATCAGCCCGATCATGATCTACGGGGTGCTCGGCCTGCTGGCCGTGTGGACCACGCTCTACGGCAAGCGCTCGAAGGCCGAGGGTGAGCGGCGCGCCGCCGCGGCCGAGGCCCAGGTCCAGGGCGCCTGAGCGGAGTCGGAAAACGACGGTGGCCCGGTGCGCGTGACGCGCACCGGGCCACCGGCCGTTTCACCCCGGTCGGGGCAAGGTCCTAGCAGCCGAGCAGGCGGCTGCCGAGGTAGCTCTGGATCTGGTCCAGGGAGACGCGCTCCTGCTTCATGGTGTCGCGCTCGCGCACGGTCACCGCGTTGTCGTCCAGGGTGTCGAAGTCGACGGTGACGCAGAACGGCGTGCCGATCTCGTCCTGGCGGCGGTAGCGGCGGCCGATGGCGCCCGCGTCGTCGAACTCGATGTTCCAGTTCTTGCGCAGGTCGGCGGCGAGGCCCTTGGCCTTCGGCGACAGCTGCGGGTTGCGGGACAGCGGCAGGACGGCGACCTTGATCGGGGCCAGGCGCGGGTCGAAGCGCATCACGGTGCGCTTCTCCATGACGCCCTTGGCGTTCGGGGCCTCGTCCTCGATGTACGCGTCGAGCATGAAGGCGAGCATGGCGCGGTTCACACCGGCCGCCGGCTCGATGACGTACGGGGTGTAGCGCTCACCGGCCTCCTGGTCGAAGTAGGTGAGGTCCTGGCCGGAGGCCGCGGAGTGCGCCTTCAGGTCGAAGTCGGTGCGGTTGGCGACGCCCTCCAGCTCGGAGAACTCGCTGCCGCCGAAGTTGAAGCGGTACTCGATGTCGGCGGTGCGCTTCGAGTAGTGGGACAGCTTCTCCTTCGGGTGGTCGTACCAGCGGATGTTCTCCTCGCGGATGCCGAGGCCGCGGTACCAGTTCCACCGCTCCTGCATCCAGTACTCCTGCCACTGCTCGTCCTCGCCCGGCTTGACGAAGAACTCCATCTCCATCTGCTCGAACTCGCGCGTGCGGAAGATGAAGTTGCCCGGAGTGATCTCGTTGCGGAAGGACTTGCCCATCTGCGCGATGCCGAACGGGGGCTTCTTGCGCGAGGTGGTCTGCACGTGGGCGAAGTTGGTGAAGATGCCCTGGGCGGTCTCGGGGCGCAGGTACGCCTTCGAGCCGGTGTCCTGGGTCGGGCCGAGGTGGGTCTCCAGCATGCCGGAGAACTGCTTGGGCTCGGTGAACTGGCCCTTCACACCGCAGTGCGGGCAGTTGATGTCGGCGAGGCCGTTCTCGGGCGGACGGCCGTGCTTGGCCTCGTACGCCTCTTCCAGGTGGTCCGCACGGTGGCGCTTGTGACAGGAGGTGCACTCGGTCAGCGGGTCCGAGAAGGTCGCGACGTGACCGGAGGCCACCCAGACCTCGGGGGCCAGGATCACGGAAGAGTCGAGGCCGACGATGTCCTCGCGCCCGGTGACCATGGCCTTCCACCACTGGCGCTTGATGTTCTCCTTGAGCTCGACACCCAGCGGACCGTAGTCCCAGGCAGCCCTGGAGCCGCCGTAGATGTCACTGCACGGGAAAACGAAGCCACGGCGCTTGCTCAGGCTGACGATGGTTTCGATCTTGTCGGCGGCCACGGTGCTCTCTTCATTACGAGGACGAACGGCGAAGGCTTCAGGTTACCGGCGCCCACACCCCCCCTTTCAAATCGGTTACCCGTTCCCGGCGCCTCACCCGGGCCCCTCACCTGGGTTTTTGACAATCGTTTCCATCTTTGATGAAAATGGATGTCATGAACGTACGACGCCTCATACCCGCCGCCGCCCTCGCCGGAGCCGTAGCCCTCGGCGCCACGGCCCTCACCGCCTGCTCCGCAGGCTCCGCCGGAGGCGGCAAGGACGGCAAGCTCGACGTCATGTCGTCGTTCTACCCGATGCAGTTCCTCGCCGAACAGATCGGCAAGGACCACGTGAAGGTCGCCACCCTGACCAAGCCGGGCGTCGAACCGCACGACCTGGAGATCACCCCGAAGCAGACCGGGCAGCTGGGCGAATCCGACATCGTCCTCTACCTCAAGGGCCTGCAGCCCGCCGTCGACAAGGCCGTCGCCCAGTCCGGCGTGAAGCACGTCGTCGACGCCGCCGAGCTCACCAAGCTGGAGGTCCACGGCTCCTCCGGCCACGACCACGCCGCCGAAGGCGAAGAAGGCCACGATCATGCCCACGGCGAGGCCGGCGAGGACCCGCACGTCTGGCTGGACCCGGTGAAGTACGCCGAGGTCGCCAAGGGCGTCGGCGCGGCCCTGGAGAAGGCCGACCCGGACCACGCGGCGGACTACCGCAAGAACACCGACGAGCTGCTCGGCAAGCTGACCGCGCTCGACACGGAGTTCAAGGACGGCCTGAAGAACACCGCGTCCAAGACCTTCATCACCACGCACTCCGCCTTCGGCTACCTCGCCGAGCGCTACGGCCTCGACCAGGAGGGCATCTCCGGCGTCGACCCCGAGTCCGAGCCGAGCCCGGCCCGGATGAAGGAGCTCCAGGCCGTCGCGAAGAAGGACAATGTCTCGACCGTGTTCTTCGAGACCCTGGCCAGCGACAAGACGGCCAAGACGCTCGCCACCGACACGAGCCTGAAGACCGACGTCCTCGATCCGCTCGAGGGAATCACCGACAAGTCCCAGGGCGCTGACTACTTCGAGGTCATGCGGTCCAACCTGAAGAACCTGCAGAAGGCGCTCGGTAGCAAGTAATGGCAGTAACGGAGGCGCGTGCCATGGAGTCCCAGCCCGCGGAGGCAGCGGACCAGCCCGTCATATCCCTGCGCGGGGCCACGGCCTCGCTCGGCTCGCGCCCCGTGCTGCGCGGGGTCGACCTCACCGTCCGGCGCGGCGAGGTCGTCGCCCTGCTCGGCGCCAACGGCTCCGGCAAGTCCACGGCCGTGCGCGCGGTCGTCGGGCAGGTCCCGCTGTCCGACGGGGAGCTGGCGCTGTTCGGCACGGACTTCAAGCGCTTCCGCGCCTGGTCGCGCATCGGGTACGTCCCGCAGCGCACCACCGCCGCCAGCGGCGTCCCGGCCACCGTCCGCGAGGTGGTCTCCTCCGGCCGGCTCGCCCGCTCCCGCTTCGGCATCCTCCGCAAGGCCGACAAGGCGGCCGTCGAGCGGGCCCTGGCCCTCGTCGACATGAGCCAGTACGCCGACGCCTCCGTCAACGCGCTCTCCGGCGGCCAGCACCAGCGCGTGCTCATCGCGCGGGCGCTCGCCGTGGAGCCCGAACTCCTGATCATGGACGAGCCGATGGCCGGTGTGGACCTCGCCAACCAGGAGGTCCTCGCGAACGCCCTGCGCGAGCAGGTGGCCGCCGGCTCGACCGTCCTGCTCGTCCTGCACGAGCTGGGCCCGCTGGAGCCGCTGATCGACCGCGCCGTCGTCCTGCGCGACGGCTGCGTCGTCCACGACGGCCCGCCCCCGGAGGCAGTGGGGCAGCACGCCCTGCCCGGCCACGACCACGTACACCCCCACGCGGCGCACGACGCCGAGCCGCTCCGGACGGGACTGCTGAGCTGATGGACCTCCTCGACTACGCCTTCATGCAGCGGGCCCTGCTCGCGGCCGTCCTGGTCGGCGTCACCGCCCCGGCCATCGGCACGTATCTGGTGCAGCGCCGCCAGGCCGTCATGGGCGACGGCATCGGGCACGTGGCCATGACCGGTGTCGCGCTCGGCTTCCTGTTCAACGCGAGCCCGGTGTGGACGGCCACCCTGGTCGCGGTCATCGGCGCGGTCGGCATGGAGCTGATCCGCTCCCGCGGCAAGACCAGCGGCGACATCGCACTCGCCATGCTCTTCTACGGCGGCCTCGCCGGCGGTGTGATGATCATCAACCTGGCTCCGGGCGGCTCGACGGCCAATCTGACCAGCTACCTCTTCGGCTCGATCACCACGGTCTCCGCCGAGGACGTCACCGCGGTCGTGATCCTCGCGGCCTTCGTCATCGCCGTCACCCTCGGGTTGCGCCGCCAGCTGTTCGCCGTCTGCCAGGACGAGGAGTTCGCCCGGGTCACCGGCCTGCCGGTGCGCTTCCTGAACCTGCTGATCGCGGTCACCGCCGCCGTCACCGTCACCGTGGCCATGCGGATCGTCGGCCTGCTGCTGGTCAGCGCCATGATGGTGATCCCGGTCGCGGCGGCGCAGCGCGTCACCCGCGGGTTCACCGCCACCCTGTCGGTGGCCATGGTGATCGGCGTGCTGGTCTCGCTCTCCGGTACGACCCTCACGTACTACATCGACGCCCCCTCCGGCGGCACCATCGTGCTGCTCGCGATCGGCGTCTTCATGGTCATGACCGCACTGTCCACGCCGCTGGCCCGGCGCCGCGCGAACGCGGCCCGCGCCGCCGAAGAGGTCTGCACGCGCGATGATGTGAAGGTATAGGAAGGTCGGGGAGGTACGGCCGCCTGGCACAATGGGCCGAGGCCGATACGAGGAGGAACCGGTGGCGACTGCGCCTGGCGAGATGAATACCGCGCCAGTACGAGGACGATCCACCCGGCAGCGGGCAGCCGTCGCCGCGGCGCTGGACGAGGTGGACGAGTTCCGCAGCGCCCAGGAACTGCACGACATGCTCAAGCACCGCGGTGACTCGGTGGGCCTGACCACCGTGTACCGCACCCTCCAGTCGCTCGCCGACGCCGGCGAGGTCGACGTGCTGCGCACCAGCGACGGGGAGTCGGTCTACCGGCGCTGTTCCACCGGGGATCACCACCATCACCTGGTCTGCCGCAAGTGCGGCAAGGCGGTCGAGGTGGAGGGCCCGGCGGTGGAGAAGTGGGCGGAGTCCATCGCCGCCGAACACGGCTACGTGAACGTCGCCCACACGGTGGAGATCTTCGGCACCTGCGCCGACTGCGCGGCCGCTGCCGCCTCCGCCTAGACGCGGCCCGGTCCCAGGACACACATGACGAACCCGGCGGTGATCAGCACCGCCGGGTTCGCGTCATGACACGGAGAGCTCAGGGGGTCAGGCCTTCGGACCCGGCTCGGCCTGGTTCGGGACGGCGCCGCCGAAGCGGCGGTCGCGCTGGGCGTACTCCAGGCAGGCCGCCCACAGGTTGCGGCGGTCGAAGTCCGGCCACAGCACGTCCTGGAAGACCATCTCGGCGTACGCGCTCTGCCACAGCAGGTAGTTGGAGGTGCGCTGCTCGCCGCTCGGCCGCAGGAACAGGTCCACGTCCGGCATGTCCGGGTAGTACATGTACTTCGCGAAGGTCTTCTCGTTGACCTTCGACGGGTCCAGCCTGCCCGCGGCCACGTCCCGCGCGATCGCCTGCGCCGCGTCCGCGATCTCCGCGCGGCCGCCGTAGTTCACGCAGAAGTACAGGGTCATCGCGTCGTTGTCGACGGTCTGCTCCTGGGCGACCTGGAGCTCCTGGACGACCGACTTCCACATCTTCGGCATACGGCCGACCCAGCGGATCCGGATGCCCAGCTCGTTCATCTCGTCGCGGCGGCGCCGGATGACATCGCGGTTGAAGTTCATCAGGAAGCGGACCTCGTCGGGCGAGCGCTTCCAGTTCTCCGTCGAGAAGGCGTACAGGGAGAGGTTCTTGACGCCCATCTCCAGGCAGCCCTTGAGCACGTCGAGCACGACGCCCTCGCCGACCTTGTGGCCCTCGGTGCGCGGCAGGCCGCGCTCCTTGGCCCAGCGACCGTTGCCGTCCATGACCACCGCGACGTGGTTGGGGACGAGCTCGCCGGGGATCTTCGGCGGGCGCTCACCGGACGGGTGCGGCTCGGGAACCTTGTACTCCCGGCGAGAGCGTCCCAGAATCCCGCGTCGTGCCATGTGTCCAGCTCCTATTTCTCGACGTATCGCAGGGAGCGTAGCCCGCGCTCCAGATGCCAGTGCAAATAGGCGGAGACGAGCCCGCTGCCCTCCCGCACGTACCGCGCCTCGCAGGCGTCCGCATGCCCCCAGTCGCCCGTCAGCAGCGCGCTGAGCAGGGCGATGGCCTCCGACGAGGGTACGACGCTGCCGGCCACCCGGCAGTCCCCGCAGACGACCCCGCCCGCGGCGACCGAGAAGTGCCGGTTGGGGCCGTGGATCCCGCACTTCGCGCAGTCCGTGAAGCTGGGCGCGTAACCGTTGACGGCGAGCGAGCGCAGGAGGAACGCGTCGAGGATGAGGTTCGGCTCGTGCTCCCCGCGCGAGAGCGTGCGCAGGGCGCCGATCAGCAGCAGGTACTGCTGCACGGCGGGCTCGCCCTCGTTCTCGGCGAACCGCTCGGCGGTCTCCAGCATCGCGGTGCCGGCGGTGTAGCGGGCGTAGTCGGTGACGATGCCGTTGCCGTACGGGGCGATGATCTCGGTCTGGGTGCAGAGCGGGAGGCTGCGGCCGATCAGCTCGCTGCCCCGGGCGAAGAACTGCACGTCGGCGTGGGAGAAAGGTTCCAGCCCGGCGCCGAACTTGGACTTCGTACGCCGCACCCCGCGGGCGACGGCCCGCACCCGGCCGTGGCCCCGGGTGAGGAGCGTGATGATGCGGTCCGCCTCACCCAGCTTCTGGGTGCGCAGCACGATGCCGTCGTCGCGGAACAGACTCATGCGCCCATTGTCGCCTGTACGGGCACGGCGGAAGGCCCTCCGTCCGGACACGGGTCCGGGACGGAGGGCCTTCGCCCCTTGGGAGGGTCAGGAGGCGGGCGCGGCCTCCTCGGCCGCGTCGGGCTTCACGGCGGTGACGGCGGCTGCGCTCACGGCGGCGCCGACCGTGGCCTCGGCCACCGTCTCGGCCACCGTCTCGGCCTCGGCCGGGGCCGCCGCTTCCGCCGGGGCCTCGGTCTCCGGCTCGGCTTCCTCCACGGCCGGGGGCGCCGCCTGGGCGGGCACCGCGGCCGGTGCGGCGCCGTGCGCATCGTCCTTGGCCAGGCCGTTGAAGATCAGGTTGAGCAGGATCGCGGCCGAGGCACCGAGCGTCACACCGCTGTTGAGGAGCGAGGAGAGGTCCGCGTCCATGTGGTCCTTGAAGAAGGCCGGGACGGTGGCCGGGAGCAGCGCGAAGGCCAGGGAGACACCCACGACCAGCGCGTTCTTCTCCTCCTTGAGGTCGACCTTGGCGAGGGTCTGGATACCGGCCAGGGCCACCATCGCGAACATCACCGTCGCCGCGCCGCCGAGCACTCCGTGCGGGACGGCGGCGACGATCGCGGCGGCCTTGGGGATCAGCCCGAGCACGATCATGAAGACGCCCGCGGCGACCACGACGAAGCGGCTCTTGACCTTGGTCATCCGGACCAGGCCGACGTTCTCGGCGAAGGCCACGTAGGGGAAGGAGTTGAGGACGCCGCCGAGGGCGGTCGCGGCTCCGTCGGCGCGCAGGGCGCGGGCCACGGTCTCGCTGTCGATGTCCTTGCCGACGATGTCGCCGACGGCGTACGTGTCACCGGTCGTCTCGACCATGGTGATCAGCATGACGATGAGCATCAGCAGGATCGGGAACCAGGCGAACTTCGGTGCTCCGTAGTGGAACGGGGTGCTGACGCCGATCCAGTCCGAGTTGCTCACGTTGCCGAACTTGGCGTCGCCGAGCAGGAACGCGACGGCGGTGCCGCCGACCAGGCCGATCAGGATGGAGATGCTGGAGAGGAAGGGCTTGCCGAGCTTCATCAGGACGAGGATGAAGAGCATCGTGCCGCCGGCGTACGCGAAGTTCTTCGGGTCGCCGAAGTCGGGGCTGCCGAGGCCGCCCGCGGCGTCGTTGAGGCCGACGGGGATCAGCACGATGCCGAGTACGGTGATCACCGTGCCGGTGACGACCGGCGGGAAGAGCCGCATGACCGCCCGGAACGCCTTGGGGGGCAGCCAGGCGAAGGCGAAGGTCGCGATGCCGGCCGTGATGACCGCTCCGTAGATGACGAGCAGGCCCGCCGTACCGCCGCCGGCTCCGAGCCCGATGGCGATCATCGGGGAGACCGCGGTGAAGGTGACGCCCTGGATCAGCGGCAGTCGCGCGCCGATCCGGCCGATGCCCCACGCCTGGATGATCGAGGCGATGCCACAGGTGAACAGGTCGGCGTTGATCAGGTAGACCAGCTGCTCGGTGGTCAGGCCGAGGGCACCGCCCACGATGATCGGAACGATCACCGCACCGGCGTAGAAGGCGAGTACGTGCTGGAAGCCGTACAGCGCGAGCTTGGGGAGGGGGAGCACCTCGTCGACCGGGTGCGTGCTCTGCTCTCCGTTGGCGGAAAGCCGGGCGGCGACACGTGCCATCTCTGCCTTGCCCTTCAAGAGGTAGGTAAACGAGAGGAATCTGGTTGTCCCTGGTGAAGTGGGTCGCTATCCCGTTGGTTCGCCAGGGTTGTCAGTGCGTTCACGTGAATCGAAGCCCCGCTGTGTTACCGGCGGCGTCTCGTCGTGTGACCGGAATTGAACGCCTGTGTGGGTGCTCACAGGTATCGTGGACTTCCACAAAGTGTTGACCTCTGGAGAGCCGAGGTCTGTAGGTATCTCCAGTGGCGGGATGTCCCCGCAAGGGCGTAAGGCCAGCGGCCGCAAATCCTGAACGTGCAGGTCACGGGTCGGTCCGGGTGTCCAATGGGTGGACGGCCGAGGCCGGAACGCACGAATCCCCCCTTCACGCAGCGTGCGAAGGGGGGCGGATTCAGTCGCACGAGGCCGGATCGTTACCCCGCCGAAGGCGTACCGAGGCCGTGCCGAGCCCGTATCGAAGCCGTACCGAGGTTGTTTCGGTCAGCGTTACGGTGCCCGGACCGCCGACAGCAGGCGGGACACGTCCTCGGAGGCGATCCGCAGGGCGCCGCCCACCGTGGCGAGCACCTCGCGCTCGGCCGGGGTGTACGGGCCGTCCGCGAGGGCGATCCGCGCCCCCTGGAGCAGGATCGATTCTCGTCCGGGCCCGGCCAGGTGCGGAGCCAGCGGTTCCAGGGCCTCGTGGAGCTCTATCGCCAGCGCGGCGCCGCAGCACTCGGGGACGTCGTACAGCCCGAGCCGGCCCTCGTCGGTGGCCAGCGCCTCCACCAGGGACTCCAGCTGCTCCTCCGTGCAGTCCTGGAAGCCCGCCGTCCGTACGGCCGACACGGCGGCCTCCAGCGCGCCGCGCGAGGCGGTCCCGCCGGCCGCGAGCACGGCCAGCGTCACCGTGTGCACGGCGTCGCGCAGCATCGCCGAGAAGCGGGTGGTGGTCAGGTGGTCGAGGACCTCGGTGTCGAAGCGCTCCCGGCAGCCCTGGCACTCGATGACGGGCCCGGCCGCTCCGCGCGGCAGCAGCGGGACCCCGAGGACCGTGAACCGGCGGCGCCCGGTGCGCCGGCGGTAGTTGCGGTCGCCACCGCAGTCGGGGCAGAAGAACTCCCCGTCACCCACGGTGCTCCAGGTGGTACGGATGCCCCAGACCGTCAGCTTCCGGCCGTCCCCACCCCGAACTGGCAGCACGTCGCACCTCCGTCACCTACCGGCAGCATCGCCGGCTTGGCGTGATGTTAGCCACATCGATGAGGATCCGTCAGTCGTGTGACAAGACAACCTGCGCCACCCAGGGGACTTGGCCGAACTGCGCCCCCGCCGGCCTCCGTTTTTCCCTAGGCTCTGGCGCGTGAACGAGAAGTCCTGTCTGGTGACCGGGGCCGCGAGCGGCATCGGCAAGGCCACCGCCCTGTTGCTGGCCCGCTCCGGGGCCCGGGTCACCGCGGCTGACATCAATGGCCCCGGGGTCGCGCAACTGTGTACGGAACTGGCCGCCGAGGGCATCGGCATCACCGTGGTCACGGGTGACGTCGCCGATCCGGAGGCCAACCGGGCGATGGTCGACGCGGCCGTGGAGGCGTACGGGAGGCTCGACGTCGCCGTGGCGAACGCCGGGGTGCTCCCGCTTTCGGACGTGGCGCAGACCAGCCCCGAGGACTGGGACCGGGTCATGGCGATCGACGGCCGGGGCATGTTCCTGACCTGCAAGTACGCGATCGAGGCGATGACCGCGCAGGAGCGGCCCGGCGGGGCGCTGGTCTGCGTGTCCTCGGTCTCCGGGGTGGCCGGGCAGGCCCGGCAGGCCGCGTACGGGCCGGCGAAGTTCGTGGCGTCGGGGCTGACCAAGCACCTGGCGGTGGAGTGGGCGGCGCGCGGGATCCGGGTCAACGCGGTGGCCCCCGGCACCATCCGTACGGAGCGGGTGCTGGCGCTGAAGGACGAGCCGGGCGGCCCGGAGTACCTGGCGGAGGTCTCCGCGGCCCATCCGATGGGCCGGCTGGGCGAGCCGGAGGAGGTGGCCCGGGTCATCGCCTTCCTGGCCTCCGACGCGGCCTCGTTCGTGACGGGCGTGATCCTGCCGGTGGACGGCGGCTACCTGGCCCGCTGACTCCGGGGACGACGCAGCCCCGCCCCTCCGCGGGGAGGGACGGGGCTCACGTACGAGGGGTCAGCGGCCCGCTCGGTTGACGGCGGAGATGACCGCCTTCAGGGAGGCGCGGGTGGTGTTGGCGTCGATGCCGATGCCCCACAGGACCCGGCCGTCGATCGCGCACTCGATGTACGAGGCGGCCACGGCGGAGGCGCCCTCGCTCATCGTGTGCTCGGTGTAGTCCAGCAGGCGGGCGTCGACGCCGATGCCGGCCAGCGCGTCGAAGAAGGCCGAGATCGGACCGTTGCCGGTGCCGTCCAGGACCGTCTCGACCCCGTCCACGACCGCCTCGACGGTCAGCGTGTCCGTACCGTCCTTGTCCGTGGCCGTCGAGCCGGAGCGCAGCTGGATGCGGCCCCACGGGTTCTCGGGGTTGGGCAGGTACTCGTCGCAGAACACGTCCCAGATCGCCTTCGGCGTGACCTCGCCGCCCTCGGCGTCGGTCTTGGCCTGGATGATCCGCGAGAACTCGATCTGCATGCGGCGCGGCAGGTCCAGCTTGTGGTCGTTCTTCAGGACGTACGCGATTCCGCCCTTGCCGGACTGCGAGTTGACGCGGATGACCGCCTCGTAGGAGCGGCCGACGTCCTTCGGGTCGATCGGCAGGTACGGGACCGCCCACTCGATGTCGTCGACGGTCTTGCCGGCGGCGGCCGCGTCGGCCTCCATGGCGTCGAAGCCCTTCTTGATGGCGTCCTGGTGGGAGCCGGAGAAGGCGGTGTAGACCAGGTCGCCCGCGTAGGGGTGGCGCGGGTGGACCTCCATCTGGTTGCAGTACTCGCTGGTGCGACGGATCTCGTCGATCTGCGAGAAGTCGATCTGCGGGTCGATGCCCTGCGAGAACAGGTTCATGCCCAGCGTGATCAGGTCGACGTTGCCGGTGCGCTCGCCCTGCCCGAACAGGCAGCCCTCGATGCGGTCGGCGCCGGCCATCAGGGCCAGCTCGGCGGCGGCGACGGCGGTGCCGCGGTCGTTGTGCGGGTGCACGGAGATGCAGACGTGCTCGCGACGGGTCAGGTTGCGGGCCATCCACTCGAAGCGGTCCGCGTGCGTGGACGGCGTCGAACGCTCCACGGTGGCGGGCAGGTTCAAGATGATCTCGCGGCCCTCGGACGGCTGCCAGACGTCGCAGACGGCCTCGCAGACCTCCAGGGCGAAGTCCAGCTCGGTGTCGGTGAAGATCTCCGGGCTGTACTGGTAGCCGAAGGTGGTCTCCGGGCCCAGCAGCTTCTCGGCGTACTCCATGACCAGGCGGGTGCCGTCGACGGCGATCTGCTTGATCTGCTCCTTGGAGCCGCGGAAGACGACCCGGCGGAAGGTCGGGGCGGTCGCGTTGTACAGGTGCACGGTGGCGCGCTTGGCGCCGATCAGCGACTCCACGGTCCGCTCGATCAGGTCCTCGCGGGCCTGGGTCAGCACGGAAATGGTGACGCCGTCCGGGATCGCGCCCTCTTCGATGATGGAGCGTACGAAGGCGAAGTCGGTCTCGCCGGAGGAGGGGAAGCCGACCTCGATCTCCTTGTAGCCCATGCGCACCAGCAGGTCGAACATCTCGCGCTTGCGGGCGGGGGTCATCGGGTCGATCAGCGACTGGTTGCCGTCGCGCAGGTCGGTGGAGAGCCAGCGGGGAGCCTTGGTGACGCGGGCGTCCGGCCAGGTGCGGTCGGGGATGTCCACCTGCTCGTACCGGCCGTACTTGTGGATCGGCATCCCGGAGGTCTTCTGGGTGTGGGTCGCGTTGGTGATGGGCGTGGGGCGACCGACAAAAGGCTGCTGGCTCATGGCGTTGGGCTCCTCGCGTGTCCGCGTGTAGTTCGCTGGAACGGCCGACGGCGGTCGTAAAAACCGCAACACCAAACTCCGCGGGGAGGGGGTCGGCCTACGACTACAGACCCTCGCCGCGGCAGCTAAGGAGAAGCAGCCCGAAACGCATGATGGGCCGAGCCTAACCGAGCCGCGCCGTATCGCGAGGACCTGTTTCAGTATGCAAGACCGCCCTGTCCGATTTGTGCCTAATGTGAAGTACATCGCTTTTCTCGATACAGGTCCGGTCGATCCGTCAACGCGGCGTGACCACTTTCAGACAACCGAATGAATCATGGTTGCGGGTAGTGACACCGCGATGACCCGCTGCCACATTGCCGGGATGGATGCCTCCCACGTTCACCGCCACCCCGTCTTCTGCACGGTGGTCCCGCCCCACCTGCTCGACAGGATCGCCCGGTCCGAGGTGGTCCGGCGCGCCGACGCCGCCCAGCGCACCCTCGAACAGGACGCCCTGCTGCGCACCCGGCGCAGCGTCACCACCCTGCGCGGGATCGCCCCCGCCGTGGGGACGCCCGTCGCCGACGAGCCCCGCCGGACCATCTACGACGCCCAGCACCGCACCCGGCTGCCCGGGAAGAAGGTCCGCGGGGAGGGCGACGAGGCCGCCGGCGACGCCACCGTCAACCGCGCGTACGCGGGGCTCGGCGCCACGTACGAACTGTTCCTGAAGGGCTTCGGCCGGCACTCGATCGACGATTCCGGGCTGGCCCTGGACGCGAGCGTCCACTACGGCCAGGAGTACAACAACGCCTTCTGGGACGGGCAGCAGATGGTGTTCGGCGACGGGGACGGGGACATCTTCCTCGACTTCACCGTGTCCATCGACGTCATCGGGCACGAGCTCACCCACGGGGTCACCCAGTACACGGCGAACCTCGACTACCACGGGCAGTCCGGCGCCCTGAACGAGTCGATGTCCGACGTCTTCGGTTCTCTGATCAAGCAGTACTCGCTCGACCAGACGGCCCAGGACGCGGACTGGCTGATCGGCGCCGGGCTGCTGGGCCCGAACGTCAGCGGGGTCGCGCTGCGCTCGATGAAGGCGCCTGGCACGGCGTACGACGACGACGAGCTCGGCAAGGACCCGCAGCCGGCGACGATGGACGACTACGTGAAGACCTCGCAGGACAACGGCGGGGTGCACATCAACTCCGGCATCCCGAACCACGCCTTCTACCTCGTGGCGAGCGAGCTCGGCGGCAAGGCGTGGGAGCGGGCCGGGCGGATCTGGTACGACACGCTGACGGGCGGCGAGCTGGCCTCGGACGCGGACTTCAAGGACTTCGCCCGGCTGTCGGTCGCGGCCGCGGTGACCCGGTACGGGGACGGCGGGGCGGAGCACCAGGCCCTCCAGAAGGCGTGGTCGGCGGTCGGCCTGGGGTAGAAGGCAGGGCATGCGGATTCTGGTGGTGCGGACGGGCGGCTTCGCGGGCATCGAGCGCCGGGCCGAGGTGGACACCTCGGGCCGGCCCGACGAAGACGAGTGGCGGGCCCTGGCCCAGCTGGCGCTGCGGCCCGTCCCGCCCGCGCCCGGGTCGGACCGGGTACGGGACGGGTTCTCGTACCGGATCACCGTCGACGGCCGGACGGTCTCCTGCCAGGAGCCGAACCTGTCGGAGGCGCAGCGGACGCTGATCTCCCGGCTGCTGAAGGAAGGCGCCTGACCGCCGGCGCGTTGCCGAAGCGGCAACGATGTTTGTCCGGCCGTGGGCCGCGGCGGAGCATCGAGGGGACAGGCAGCCGCACCGGAAGAGGTCCCCATGTCACAGCACCGACAGCAGCACGCAGCCGCGCCCGCGCCCGCCTCCGAGTTCGTCGGCGAGGAGTTCTGGGACTCCCGCTACCGCGAGAGCGGCCGGATCTGGAGCGGGGAACCCAACGCCGTGCTGGTCCGGGAGGCCTCGGACCTCGCGCCCGGGCGCGCCCTCGACCTCGGCAGCGGCGAAGGCGGCGACGCCGTCTGGCTGGCCCGCCGCGGCTGGCGGGTCACCGGGAGCGACATCTCGGGCGTGGCCCTGGAGCGGGCCGCCGGGCACGCCGCCGCGGCGGGCGTGGCCGACCGGATCGACTGGGAGCGGCACGACCTCGCCGAGTCCTTCCCCGCCGGGGAATTCGACCTCGTCTCCGCGTGCTTCCTGCACTCGTTCGGGGACTTCCCCCGAGCCCGGATCCTGCGCAGCGCCGCCGCGGCGGTGGCACCCGGCGGGACCCTGCTGGTCGCCGGCCACGCCGGCTGGCCGGCCTGGCAGCGGGACACCCGCCCCGAGGTCCACTTCCCGACCCCGGACGAGGTCGTGGCGCAGCTGGAGCTGCCCGAGGGCGCGTGGGAGGTCCTGCTCGCCGAGGAGCACGAACGGGTCCAGAACCAGCCTGACGGCAGGCCCGGGACCCGTACGGACAACGCGGTGAAGGTGCGCCGGCTCCGCTAAAACCCCAGCTTGCGGAGCTGCTTGGGGTCGCGCTGCCAGTCCTTCGCGACCTTGACGTGCAGGTCGAGGAAGACCGGGGTGCCGAGCAGCGCCTCGATGTGCTTGCGCGACTTCATCCCGACCTCCTTCAGCCGGGAGCCCTTCGGGCCGATGATGATGCCCTTCTGGCTGGGCCGCTCGATGTAGACGTTCGCGTGGATGTCCAGCAGCGGGCGGTCCGCCGGGCGGTTCTCCCGGGGGATCATCTCCTCGACCACGACGGCGATCGAGTGCGGGAGCTCGTCCCGTACGCCCTCCAGCGCGGCCTCGCGGATCAGCTCCGCGACCATCACCATCTCGGGCTCGTCGGTGAGGTCGCCCTCCGGGTACAGCGGCGGGCTCTCGGGCAGCAGCGGCGCGATCAGGTCGGCCAGCAGCTGGACCTGGGTGCCGTCGACCGCCGAGACGGGGACGATCTCGGCCCACTCGAAGCCGAGCTCGGCGCCGAGCTGGTGGATCGCGAGGAGCTGCTCGGCCAGGGCCTTGGAGTCGACCAGGTCGGTCTTCGTCACGATGGCGATCTTGGGGGTCTTCTTGATCCCCGCGAGCTCCTTCGCGATGAACTTGTCGCCGGGGCCGAGCTTCTGGTCGGCCGGCAGGCAGAAGCCGATCACGTCGACCTCGGCCCAGGTGGTCCGCACGACGTCGTTCAGCCGCTCGCCGAGGAGCGTGCGCGGCTTGTGCAGGCCGGGTGTGTCGACCAGCACGAGCTGGGCGTCGGGGCGGTGCACGATGCCGCGGACGGTGTGGCGGGTGGTCTGCGGCCGGTTGGAGGTGATCGCGACCTTGGTGCCCACGAGTGCGTTGGTCAGGGTCGACTTCCCCGCGTTGGGGCGGCCGACGAAGCAGGCGAAGCCCGCACGGTGCGGGGCAGTGGACTCGGGGGAACGATCGCTCATACGGGCCATTCTCCCCGATGCGGGTCCCAGCGCCGACCAGCCTGCCGCGAGGAGGGCGAGGGCGCCCGCGAGAACGGCCGCGAGCGGGGGCCGGGCGGCGTAGCCGGTGGCGGTCCGGGCGACGGCCCCCGCGGCCTCGGCGCGCACCGTGACCTCGGCCCATTCCACGGCGGGCGGGTGCTCCCACCTGGTGCCGAGCCGGACCTCCTGGCCGGGGAGCAGCTCGGCGGGCAGCCCGGTGAGCTCGCGGCCGAGGAGGCGGCGGCCGAGGGCGCCGGAGGCGGTGAGGGTGGCGCGGGGGCGCAGGGTGACATTGCCGAGGTTGTGGAGCGTGTACGAGATCTCCGTCCCGGAGGCGCGCAGGTCCCGGACGGCCAGGGCGGGGGCGGTGGGGCCGGCCACCCGCAGGTAGAGCCGGGCGGCGACGGCGCGGCGCACGCTCTCGTCGAGGGCGACGACGGCGCCGGGGTGGTCGCCCGGTTCCGCCCGGTCCGGGACGGTGAGGGTGAAGCCGACGTCCACCGCGCCGCGGGCCGGGACGGTGACCCGCTCCTGCGCGAGCCGCGCCCAGGCGGCGGTGGCACGGCGCGGCTCGTCGGGACCGCGGAGGGCGAAGCCTCCGTCGCGGCGGTGTTGTAGGCATCGGCCGCGTAGAGGCGGAAGGTGCGGGGGTGGTCGGTGCGGTTGGTGACGGTGACGGCGTCGCCGACGGTGTCGCCGGGGGCGGCGGCGAGGTAGAGGCAGGGCCTTGGGGCCGCGCGGTTGGCCACCGGAACCACGGACCACTGCCCGTCGTCGTCGGCCGCCGCCGTCGCGGCGGGCAGGAGCAGCAGAACGGCGCCGAGCATCCCGAGCACCAGGGCCGCGGCCCTGCCCACGGGCCGGGGCTGGAGCCGCGGAGCGGGTGTCACGAGAGGGTCAGGGTCAGGACCGCCCGGTACGCGCCCGGCGGGGTGTACGGCGGCACCGTGAGGGTGACCGCCGCGTCGATCGTGAACGTCCCGCCCACCAGAGCCCCGTCCGGCGCGGACGCGAGCACCGCCCCTTCCGGCCCGACCACCCCGGCACTGCCCGCCACGCACCGGCTCGGGCTGCCCGGCGCCGCCGTGCACGTCGGGGTCCAGCTCAGCGAAACCCCCGGGATCCGGACCCCGCCCGGGCCCGTGAAGTCCGTGACCTTGCCGATCAGCGACCACCCCGCCGGCCCGCCCCGTGCGTCCTTGACCGTGACCGTCCCGATCCGGCCGGGGGCCGCGCCGCGCTCCCCGTACGGGACCGCGCCCAGCGTGATCGACTCGCCCGCCTGGGTCATCGTCAGCGCGCCCGGCTCGACCACCGCCGTCACCTTCTGCATGCCCGGCGTCGCAGGCGCCGAGGCGACGACCGTGTACGCCGCCGGGCCGGATCCCTGCTGCGCCGACCACGCCGTGCCCTCGTACGCCACCACCGCCGTCGTCGCCCTGTCGGTGACCGGCAGCTCCGCCACGACCGCGCCCCGCGCGTCCGCCGTGGCCGCCACCCGGTCCGCGGTCTCGGCGGCGCCAGCCCGGCCGGCCACCGTCACGGCCGCGCCCGGGGCGAAGCCGGCGCCGGTGACCTTGACCTTGGCGCCCGGCTTCCCGTACGCCGCACCGAGCACGACCGACCGCAGGTCGGCCCGGGGCAGGGGGCTCGCGGTGAGCCGTTCGGACACCGGCGCCCCGGTGACGGCGCAGGCGGTGTCCAGGTCCAGCAGGTGGCTGGTGTGCAGCGTGTAGCCGCCCGGTGCCAGGGTGATCCCGCCGGCCCCGGTGACGGTGAACGTGCCGGTCATGGTGACGGCAGGCAGCCCCGCCCCCGCCTGGACGGGGTCGTTCCGCTTCGCCCCCACGACGGTGACCTCACCGCTCTGCGCACCCCCCAGCAAGATCCGTCCGGTCGGGGTCAGCACATCGGCCGGGAGCTCGGCGGCGATCGGGTTCACGGCGGGGGTCCGGTCCACCTGATACGTCACGGTGACCGTGTCGCCGACCTTCGGCGCCGGGTCGTCCACGGCGATCCGGGCCGCGGTCGGCCCGTCGGCGGGCGGCAGACCGGCCTCCTGCGGCGGCACGCAGTGCGTCGGGAACTCCACCTGCCGAGGCGGCGCCTCCCCTTCGGCCGCGGCGGGCGGGCTCAGCGCACCCCCGGCCGTCGCCGCGAGGGCGGCCACGCCGACGGCCACCGACCATCTCCTGCTGCCCGCCCGTGTTCGCACGGCCCGCCCCCTCCCTCGCGCCGACAGGGGGCCATTCACGAGCGGGCGGCGGGAGAAGTCAATGCACGGACCCGGCATCAACTGATGGCCCATCAGGAGATGGCGGACTCCCCGTGTCCACCGGCCGCGCGGAACGTGCGCCGGTACGCCGTCGGGCTCACGCCCAGCGCCGCCTGCACGTGCTTGCGCAGCGACTGGGCCGTCCCGAACCCCGTCTCCCGCGCCACCTGTTCCATCGGCAGATCCGTCCGCTCCAGCAGTCGCCGGGCCCGTTCCACCCGCTGGCCGACGATCCACTCGCCGGGGCTGACCCCCGACTCCTCCCGGAACCGGCGCGTGAACGTCCGTACGGACATGGCCTCCTGCCGGGCCAGGTCGACCAGCCGTACCGGCTCGTGCAGCCGGTCCAGCACCCACGCGCGGGCCGCCGCCGTACTGGCCAGCTGCGGCTGAGGCACCGGCCGGTCGATGAACTGGGCCTGCCCGCCGTCCCGGTGGGGCGGTACGACGGTCCGCCGGGCCACGTCGTTGGCGACGGCCGCGCCGTGGTCGCGGCGCACGATGTGCAGGCACAGGTCGATGCCCGCGGCCACCCCCGCCGAGGTCAGCACGTCCCCGTCGTCGGTGTAGAGCACGCCGGCGTCCACCCGCACGGCCGGGAAGAGCCGCTGGAAGTGCTCGGCGTGCGCCCAGTGGGTGGTGGCCGGACGGCCGTCCAGGAACCCGGCGGCGGCCAGTACGTACCCGCCCGTGCAGATGGAGACGAGCCGCGTCCCGGGCCGGATGCGGGCGAGCGCCTCGGCGAGCTCGCCGGTCAGCCGGCCCTCCTCGTACACCGGCCCCAGCTCGTACGAGGCGGGGACCACCACGGTGTCCGCGGTGGCCAGCAGCTCGGGACCGTGCTCGACGTGGACCGCGAAATCGGCGTCCGTGCGCACCGGCCCGGGGGCGAGGGCGCAGGTGAGGATCTCGTACAGCGGCGCTCCGGCGGGGTCCTTGGCGCGGCCGAAGATCCGGTGCGGGATGCCGAGCTCGAAGGGCAGCAGCCCGGTGAGTGCGAGGACGACGACGCGGTGAGGGGCCATGGCCCAATCGTATCGAAGGGTGTCGGTCAGGCCACTGTCGTAGGGGGCCCTTCCGGCCGGAAGCTGTCTGCGTGACGCAGACAGCACCCAAGCCCCGGCCCGATCCCACCCCTGCCCCCGCCCCCGCCCCCGCCCCCACGAGTCCGGCCCCGGCGCCGGCCGCCCCCGGGCGCATCCACCGCGCCTGGTTCGTCGCGGCCGTCGCGTTCGTGACGATCATCGGGGCCGCCGCCTTCGCCTCCCTGCCCGGACTGCTCATCGAGCCGCTGCACGAGGAGTTCGACTGGTCGCGCGGCACGATCGGCCTCGCCGTCTCGGTGAACCTCGCGCTGTACGGGCTCACCGCGCCCTTCGCCGCCGCACTGATGGACCGTTTCGGCATCCGCAAGGTGGTGGCCCTGGCCCTGCTGGTCATATCCGGCGGCACGGTGGCCACCCTGTGGATGACGCAGTCCTGGCAGCTGGTGCTGTTCTGGGGCGTGCTGGTGGGGCTGGGCAGCGGCTCCATGGCCCTGGCCTTCGCGGCGACGGTGACCAACCGCTGGTTCACCGCCCGGCGCGGGCTCGTCACCGGCATCCTGACCGCGGCCGGGGCCTCCGGTCAGCTGATCTTCCTGCCGCTGCTGTCCTGGCTGGTGGAGCACCACGGCTGGCGGCCGGCGGCGGTGACGGTCTCACTGGCGGCCCTGGCCGTGGTCCCGTTCGTCTGGCTGCTGCTGCGCGACCACCCGGCGGACACGGGACTCGCGCCGTACGGGGGCACGTACGCGGAACGGCCCGCCCCGGTGACGGGCGCGGCGCGGCGGACGGTGACGGTGCTGTTCAAGGCGGCCCGCACCGGCCCGTTCTGGCTGCTGGCGGGCACCTTCGCGATCTGCGGGGCCTCGACGAACGGGCTGGTCAAGACCCACTTCGTACCCGCCGCGCACGACCACGGCATGCCGGTGACCGCGGCGGCCGGGCTGCTGGCGGTGGTCGGCGTCTTCGACGTGATCGGCACCATCGCCTCCGGGTGGTTCACCGACCGCTTCGAGGCGCGCCGCCTGCTGGCGGTGTACTACGCGCTGCGCGGGATCTCGCTGATGTTCCTGCCGATGCTGCTGGCGCCGTCCGTGCACCCGCCGATGATCTTCTTCATCATCTTCTACGGGCTGGACTGGGTCGCGACCGTCCCGCCGACCATCGCGCTGTGCCGCGAGCACTACGGGGAGGACAGCGCGATCGTCTTCGGCTGGGTCCTGGCCTCGCACCAGGTGGGCGCGGCGCTGGTGGCCTTCCTGGGCGGCCTGGCCCGCGACGCCTTCGGCTCGTACGACCTGGTCTGGTACGCCTCGGGCGCGCTGTGCGCGATGGCGGCGCTGATGGCGATGGTGATCCGCCGCCGCCCCGCCGCGATCGCGG
>NZ_JBIVXF010000005.1:371437-427527 GCF_044769045.1 Streptomyces sp. NPDC090741
GCCGGCGCGTGAGCGCGGCCGGCGCGTGAGCGCGGCCGGCGCGTGAGCGCGGCCGGCGCGTGAGCGCGGCCGGCGCGTGAGCGCGGCCGGCGCGTGAGCGCGGCCGGCGCGTCAGGCGCCGGCCGGGGTCGTGGACTTGAGGGTGCCGTCCGGGCCGGCCAGCAGGACCGGGGTGGCCGGGCCGCCGAGGTCACGGACGGCCGCGCGGTCGGCGTCGGCCACCGCCTCCGCCGAGCTGACCACGGCCGCGGCCTCCAGGGACTCGGCCCCGCTCGCCACCGCCATCGCGACCGCCGTCTGCAGCGCGCTCAGCTTCAGGGAGTCCAGCTCCACCGTCCCGGCGACGTACGTACGGCCCGTCTCGTCCCGCACCGCCGCACCCTCGGGCACCCCGTTGCGGGCCCGGGCGCTGCGCGCCAGCGTGATGATCTTGCTGTCCTCGGGGTTGATCCCGGTGCTGTCGGTCATGGGCGAAAGCATATGGAGCGTCTCGGCGGGGCCGCACGACGGCCCCGCCGAGACGCTCTCCCCGCCGCCCCCGTGACCCCCTGGATCTTGTGCCACGCGGAACCAAACCTAAGCGCCCGATAAGCAGAACCTGCGATCCAAAGGTCACAGAGCTCCGCGACCTTGGTCCCCTCCGTGTTCCACCCTCACGGCCTGTCGAGCCGCAGCCGCTCCGCCCTCGGCAGACCCGCGACCACCAGGTCGTACGAGTCCTCGACCAGCTCCCGCACCAGCGCGTCCGGCAGCCCGCCGACCGTCACCGTGTTCCAGTGCCGCTTGTTCATGTGCCAGCCCGGCACGATCGCCTCGTGCTCCGCCCGCAGCCGCACCGCAAGCTCCGGCTCGCACTTGAGGTTGACCTTCAGCGGATCGGCGTCCAGCGCGCTCAGCGCGAACACCTTCCCCAGCACCTTGAACACAGAGGTCTCGGGCGTGAAGGGGAACTCCTCCACCGCCGCGTTGAAACCCAGGCAGAACGCACGCAGCTCCGCCGGCGTCATACGCCCTCCCCGCCCTCGCCCGCCGCCTGGGCCAGCGGCTCCACCAGCACCGTCACGATCTTGTTCCGGCGGCCCGCCGGGGATTCGGCCGTCAGCCGCAGCGGCCGCCCGTCCGGCAGCTCCACGACCGCCGAGGCGCCCGCGATCGGCACCCGGCCCAGCGCCTTGGCCAGCAGGCCGCCGACCGTCTCCACGTCCTCGTCGTCGTAGTCCTCGACCTTGAACAGCTCGCCGAGGTCGGTGATGTCGAGCCGCGCCGTCACCCGGTAGCGGTCCTCGCCCAGCTCCTCGACGGGCGCGAGCTCGCGGTCGTACTCGTCGGTGATCTCGCCGACGATCTCCTCCAGGATGTCCTCGATGGTGACGATGCCCGCCGTACCGCCGTACTCGTCGATGACCACGGCCACGTGATTGCGCACCTGCTGCATCTCCCGCAGCAGGTCGCCCGCGTTCTTGGTGTCCGGTACGAACACCGCGGGCCGCATCGCCGTCGTGACCAGGTCGACCTCCGCCTCCCGGCTGATGTGCGTCTTGCGGACCAGGTCCTTCAGGTACACGATGCCGACGATGTCGTCCTCGTTCTCGCCGGTCACCGGGATCCGCGAGAAACCGGACCGCAGCGCCAGCGTGGTCGCCTGACGGATCGTCTTGTACCGCTCGATGCAGACCAGGTCGGTGCGCGGCACCATCACCTCGCGCACCAGCGTGTCGCCGAGCTCGAAGACCTGGTGCACCATCCGGCGCTCCTCGTCCTCGATCAGCGACTCCTTCTCCGCCAGGTCGACCATCGCGCGCAGCTCGGCCTCGGAGGCGAACGGCCCCTTGCGGAAGCCCTTTCCGGGCGTGAGCGCATTGCCGATGAGGATCAGCAGCTGCGGGATGGGCCCCATGACCCGGGCGAGCGGGACCAGGACGTACGAGGCCGCCGTCGCCGTGTTGAGGGGGTGCTGGCGGCCGATGGTGCGCGGGGAGACCCCGACGGCCACGAAGGACACCAGCACCATCACGGCGATCGCGATGAGCAGCGCCTTCCAGTTGTCGCCGAACTCGTCGAGGCAGACGTACGTGACGAGCACGCCGGCCGCCATCTCGCAGGTGACCCGCACGAGCAGCGCCACGTTGAGGTAGCGGGTGGGGTCGGCGGCGACCTGCGCGAGCTTCTCGCTGCCGCGCCGGCCCTCCCGTACGGCCTGCTCGGCGCGGAAGCTGGAGATCCGGGCGATCCCGGACTCGGCACACGCCGCGAACCACGCCACCACCACCAGCAGCACCGCGCCGGTGATCAACTGCGGGGCGGTCACGAGACGGTCGGGGCCGGGGACGGACCGGTCATGCCGCGCTCACCGCGCCAGCCGTCGACGATGGCCGCCTGGAGGCCGAACATCTCGGCCTTCTCGTCCGGCTCCTCGTGGTCGTACCCGAGCAGGTGCAGCACCCCGTGGACGGTCAGGAGCTGGAGCTCCTCGTCCATGGAGTGCTGCGTCGGGGCTTCCTCGCCCTGCTTCTTCGCGACCTCGGGGCAGAGCACGATGTCGCCGAGGAGCCCCTGCGGGGGCTCCTCGTCGTCCTTCACCGGCGGACGGAGCTCGTCCATCGGGAAGGACATGACGTCGGTGGGACCGGGCAGGTCCATCCACTGGATGTGGAGCTGCTCCATGGCGTCCTCGTCGATGACGATGACGGAGAGCTCGGACAGCGGGTGGATCCGCATCCGGGTGAGCGCGTAGCGGGCGATGTCGAGGATCGCCCGCTCGTCGACCTCGGTTCCGGACTCGTTGTTGACGTCGATCGACATGGTGCGCTGGGTTCTACTTCCGCTGGTAGCCGTTCCGGGACTGCTGGGCGTCCTGGCTGTCGTCGTACTTCTCGTACGCATCGACGATACGGCCGACCAGCTTGTGCCGGACGACATCCTCGGACGTGAGCCGCGAGAAGTGGATGTCCGGAACCCCTTCCAGGATCCGCTGGACCTCGCGCAGACCGCTCTTGGCGCCACCCGGGAGGTCGATCTGCGTGATGTCGCCGGTGACGACGATCTTCGAGTCGAACCCGAGCCGGGTCAGGAACATCTTCATCTGCTCGGCGGTGGTGTTCTGCGCCTCGTCGAGCACGACGAACGCCTCGTTGAGGGTGCGGCCGCGCATGTACGCGAGCGGCGCCACCTCGATCGTGCCCGCGGCCATCAGCCTCGGGATCGAGTCCGGGTCGATCATGTCGTGCAGGGCGTCGTAGAGCGGGCGCAGGTACGGGTCGATCTTGTCGAAGAGGGTGCCCGGGAGGAAGCCGAGGCGTTCGCCCGCCTCGACCGCCGGGCGGGTCAGGATGATGCGGCTGACCTGCTTGGACTGCAGGGCCTGGACCGCCTTGGCCATGGCGAGGTACGTCTTGCCGGTACCGGCGGGGCCGATGCCGAACACGATCGTGTTCTTGTCGATCGCGTCGACGTACCGCTTCTGGTTGAGGGTCTTGGGGCGGATGGTGCGGCCGCGGCTGGAGAGGATGTTCTGGGTGAGCACCTCCGCAGGCGTCTCCTCCGGGCCGTTGCCGTTGCCGCTCGCCTTGAGCATGGCGATCGAGCGTTCCACTGCGTCCTCCGTCATCGGCTGCCCGGTGCGGAGCACCAGCATCATCTCGTCGAACAGGCGCTGGACCAGGGCGACTTCCGCCGCGTCTCCGACCGCGCTGACCTGATTGCCCCGAACATGGATGTCGGCCTTCGGGAAGGCCTTCTCGATCACGCGCAACAGGGCGTCACCCGAGCCGAGCACCGTGACCATCGGATGCTTGGCCGGAACGGTGAAGTGGGCTCGCGCCTGCCCCGGCGCCGGTGTCTGGGCTGTGGGTGTCTGAGTCATGGGCCGGCACTGTGGCCTGCACATACCTCCCGCTCAGGGGCCGCGCCGATCGACGACCTCCGGAGTACCAAGGGTACGACTCCGCCGCGCCATCCCCGAGGGGTTTTCCACGCCCTCTCCCCAGCCTCCGGTACCTCCCTCGGACACGCCTTAAACCGGGTGGCGGAAGCCGATCGTCGGGACCGCCCTGCGCCGCGAGGCCGGCTCCGCGCGCGGCGGGACCAGCGCGTCCAGGAAGCCGTAGCGCGGCCGCAGTGCCTCGGGGGCCGTGCGCCACCAGTGGGCCACCTCCGGCCAGCCCGGGGCCGACAGGGAGCCGCCGAACTCCTGGACCGACAGGGCCGCCGTGAGGCCCGCGAAGGCCAGCCGGTCCGCCAGCGGCCAGCCCGCCAGGGTGCCGGTGACGAAGCCCGCCACGTAGACGTCCCCCGCCCCCGTCGGGTCCAGCTCCTCCACCGCGATCCCGGGGACCTCCGCCGACTCCCCGGTCCGCCCGTCCACCGCGTACGAGCCCTCCGCGCCCATCGTCACCACCGCGACCGGCACCTTCTCGGCCAGCGCCCGGGCCGCGGCTCTCGGACAGTCGGTCCGCGTGTACCGCATCGCCTCCCCCGCGTTCGGCAGGAAGGCCTCGCAGTGCTCCAGGTCGGGCAGGGCCCCCAGGTCCCAGCGGCCGCTCTCGTCCCATCCCACGTCCGCGAAGATCCGCGCCCCGCGCCGCGCCGCCTCCGCGATCCACGGCTCCGTCCGCCCCTGCGCCAGCGAGGCCACGGCCGCCCGGGTGCGCGGCGGACACTGCGGGAACGGCCCCGGGCCGGCCGGGGGCGGGGCCTCGTGGCCGTGCGAGATCATCGTGCGCTCGCCCTCGTACGCCATCGAGACCGTGACCGGGCTGTGCCAGCCGGGGATGGTCCGCGACATCGACAGGTCGATGCCCTCGCCCTGTTCGAGTGCGTCCCAGCAGTACTCGCCGTAATGGTCGTCGCCGAACGCCGCGGCCAGCGAGGTCCGCAGGCCGAGCCGGGCCAGGGCGGTGGCCATGTTGGCCACTCCGCCCGGGCTGGAGCCCATGCCGCGCGCCCAGGACTCCGTACCGCGCACCGGGGCCGAATCGAGGCCGGTGAAGATGATGTCGAGGAAGACCGTGCCGGTCAGGTAGACGTCGAACCCCGGTTCCAGGGGGCTGCGCAGCGGACCGAGCGGGTCCACGGCCGCGGCCGCGCTGTCGAGCGGGTCCACGGCTGCGCTGCGGCTGGTGCGGCTGTCCCGACTGGTCACGGTGTACTCCCCGGCTGGTGCGAAGGCTCGTTTCTGCAAGCGGGCATGCGGTGGAAAGCTGCCAACCCTGCCCGCCCCCGGCAGGGCCAAAACACAGTGTGTCGCACATCACTCTCATGGCGCTCTTCTCCGGGTCGCGGAGCACTTGATAAACAAAGGGGCCGCAGCCTCGCGGAAGATCCCGCCCCATCTGCGCACCACCGGGAAGAGCCGTGTCCGACAACACCTCCGCGCCGCCTGCCGCCTGGCCCCTGGTGGCCCTCTTCACGGCCGGGTACGTCGCCCCCTACCTGCTTCCCACCGTCGTCGGACGCCTCGACGCCCATCTCCCGCTGAGTCCCGCCCAGGCCGGGCTCGTCGGCACGGCCCTGCTGCTCGGCTCCGCCACGGCCGGATTCACCCTGGCCTCCCGCATCCCCCGCCGCGGTCCGCGCCCGCTGGCCCGGCTCGGTCTGCTGCTCGCCGCCCTGGGCTACGGCACCGCGGCCTCGACCTCGATGCTCCCGCTGGTGGTCGCGGGCGTCGTGGTCGGCGGCTTCGGCTCCGGCAGCGCCACCGCCGTGGCCGCCGCGGGGATCGCCGGGCACCGCGATCCGCACCGCATCTCGTCCCTCGGGCTGCTGTCGGTCTCCGCGACCGCGGGGGCGCTGTACCTGACCCTGCCGCACCTCGGCGGCGGACACGGGCTGCCGTTCGCGGCCATCGCCCTGGTCGCGGCGCTGGCCTGGCCGGCCACCGGCCGGCTCGGCGGGCCCACCCGCCCGGGACCTGCCGTACGGAGCTCCGGGCGGCCGCCGTACCCGCGCGCCGGGGCGGTGCTGGCGGGCTGCCTGCTGCTCTGGTCGCTGACCCAGGAGGCCCTGTGGGGCGTCAGCGGCCGGATCGGCGCCGAGCAGGCGGGGCTGTCCGAGGCCACGCTGGGTGTCGTCTTCGCGGTGGCGCTGGGCGCGGGCCTGCTCGGGGTCACGGGCGCCTCCGCGTTCGGCACCCGGCTGGGGCGGGCGGTCCCGATCGGCGCGGGCACGGCGGCCATCGCGGGCTGCGTGGTGCTGACCTCCTCCGCGGACGGGCTCGCCGGGTTCACGGCCGGGGAGATCCTGTGGAACGCGGTCTACCCGGTCGTCCTCTCGTACGTGATCGGCCTCGCGGCCGCCCTGGACCCGCGCGGCCGCTGGGCGGTCTTCGCCGGAGCCGCTTCCTCGCTGGGTACGGCCTGCGGCCCCGTGGTGGGCAGCCTGCTCGCCGAGGCGTTCGGGTTCCCGGGCATGGGGCTCGTGCTGGGCGGGCTGCTGCTCGCGGTGGCCGGGCCGCTGACCGCCGTCGCCCTGCACGCGGGCACGAGCCCGGCGGCCGCGGCCGAGGAACCGGTCCTGCGCGGCGCGGCCCCGGCCCCGGCCCCGGTGGCGCCCCCCGGTTCCGGGACCGGGCCGGAGCCGGCGGGCGCGCCCGTCCGCGTACGCCGCACCCCGCGCCGGGTGCTGCTGCTCTCCCCGGCGGCCCGCCGCTCCCGCGACCGCGACCGGGAGCGGGAGCGGGAGCGGTCCAGCTAGCCCCGCTTCGGCAGGGGGACTCGTACGAGGTCCGCGGCGATCGTCAGCTCTCCCTCGAAGCCGGCCGCGCGGGCCTGGCGTTCGAACTCCTGCGGGTCCGAGTAGCGCTGCGAGAAGTGCGTCAGCACGAGGTGCCGTACGCCCGCGTCCCGCGCGGTCCGGGCCGCCTGGCCGGCGGTGAGGTGCCCGTGGTCGGTGGCGAGCGCCTCGTCCTCGTCGAGGAACGTGGACTCGATCACCAGCATGTCGCAGCCCGCGGCGAGCGCGTCCACGCCGGGGCACAGCCGGGTGTCCATCACGAAGGCGAAGCTCTGCCCCGGCTTGTGCTCGCTGACGTCGTCGAGCGTGACCCCGCCCAGCTGCCCCTCGCGCTGGATCCGGCCCACGTCGGGCCCCTTGATCCCGTGCCGCGCGAGCAGTTCGGGCACCATGCGGCGCCCGTCCGGCTCGGTGAGCCGGTAGCCGAAGGACTCCACCGGGTGCGAGAGCCGGCGGGCTTCCAGGACGTACGAGGACTCCCGGGCCAGTGTCCCGTCCGCGGCCACGGGCTCCTCGCGGAGCGGGACGGTCTCCCGGTAGGCGGTGGCGTACCGGAGCCGGTCGAAGAACTTCTGCCCGGAGGCCGGGTAGTGCGCGGTGACGGGGTGCGGGACCCGGTCCAGGTTGATGCGCTGGATCACCCCGGCCAGCCCGAGGCTGTGGTCACCGTGGAAGTGGGTGATGCAGATCCGGTTGATGTCGTGCGCGGCCACCCCGGCGCGCAGCATCTGGCGCTGGGTGCCCTCGCCGGGATCGAAGAGGATGCCCTCGCCGTCCCAGCGCAGGAGGTAGCCGTTGTGGTTGCGGTGGCGGGTGGGCACCTGGCTGGCGGTGCCCAGGACCACGAACTCTCGTACGGACACGGTGCTATCCGGGGGGCCACTGGAGGCCGCGGCCTCCGAGGACGTGCGCGTGCGCGTGGAAGACGGTCTGGCCGGCGCCGGCGCCGGTGTTGAACACGACGCGGTAGCCGTGGTCGTCGAGCTTCTCGTCGGCCGCGATCTGCCCGGCCTCGCGCAGCAGGTCGGCGGCGATGGCCGGCTCGGCGGCGGCGAGCGAGGCGGCGTCGGGGTAGTGCACCCGGGGGATGACGAGGACGTGCGTGGGCGCCTGCGGGTTGATGTCCCGGAAGGCGAACGTCGTCTCGGTCTCCCGGACCACGGTCGCCGGGATGTTCCCCGCGACGATCTTGCAGAACAGGCAGTCCGCCTGCGGTTCCCCGGCCATTGCTTCGCCTTCCGAGACTGTGGCGCCGGCGGGCGGGCCGCCCGCGCCACGATGATGATCAGCCCCGGCATCGTATCCGGCGCCGCCCGGCGCCCTCATGTGCGTTTCAGGACCAGCGGCCGGTGCGGGCCAGCAGGACCGCCGTCGCCGCGGTGCCGGCGGTGGAGGTGCGCAGGACCGAGGAGCCCAGGCGGTAGGGGTGGGCCCCGGCCTCCGCGAAGACGGCGAGCTCCTCCGGGGAGACCCCGCCCTCCGGTCCGACGACCAGGACGATGGAGCCTCCGGCCGGGAGTTCGGCCGTGGCCAGGGCCCCCGAGGGGGTGTCCCGGTCCTCGTGGAGGACCATCGCCAGATCGGCCCCGGCCAACAGGGCCGCGACCTGCTTGGTGGACATGGCCTCCGCCACCTCCGGGAAGCGGACGCGGCGGGACTGCTTGCCCGCCTCCCGGGCCGTGGCCCGCCACTTGGCCAGCGACTTGGCGCCGCGATCGCCGCGCCACTGGGTGATGCAGCGCGAGGCCTGCCAGGGGACGATGGCGTCCACGCCGGTCTCGGTCATGGTCTCGACGGCGAGCTCGCCGCGGTCCCCCTTGGGCAGGGCCTGGACGACGGTGATCCGGACGGCCGGTTCCGGTTCCTCCTGGATCGTGTGCAGGTCGGTGAGGACCAGCCGGTCCTTGCCCTCGGCGGCCTTGACCACGCCCTCCGTCCAGTGACCGCGCCCGTCGGTGAGGACCACGTCCTCGCCCTGGTTCAGCCGTTTCACGGACACCGCGTGCCGGCCTTCGGGGCCGTCGAGCACGAACTCCGGCCCCGCGGGGACCTCTTCGACCACGAACACGGGGGCGGTCATGACGTACTCCTGTTGTTCGTCGACTTCAACACGGAACGGGCCTCGGCCAGTTCGGCCGCCAGCACCTCCACCAGCTCCCGCGCGGGCAGCGCCCGCGCAAGCCGGTGCCCCTGGCCCGCCCACAGGGCCATGCCCTGCGGGTCCCCGGCCGCGGCGGCGGCCTTGCGCAGCCCGGCGGTCATGTGGTGGATCTGCGGGTACGCGGCCGGGGCGTACGGCCCGTGCTCGCGCATGAACCGGTTCACCAGGCCCCGGGCCGGTCGCCCCGAGAACGCCCTGGTCAGCTCCGTGTGGGGGAACAGGGGGTCCGTCAGCGACTGCTTGTGCAGCGGGTGCGCCCCCGACTCGGGGCAGGCCAGGAACGCGGTGCCGAGCTGCGCCGCCTCCGCGCCCGCCGCCAGCAGCGCCGCGATCTGCGAGCCCCGCATCAGACCGCCCGCCGCGATGATCGGGAGGGCCACGGCCTCCCGTACCTGGGCCACCAGTGCGAGCAGGCCCACACCGGCCGTGCCGTCGGCCTGCGGGTCGTCGCGGTGGGTGCCCTGGTGGCCGCCCGCCTCCACGCCCTGGACGCAGACCGCGTCGGCGCCCGCCGCCTGGGCGGCGCGGGCCTCGTCGACCGAGGTGACGGTGACGACCGAGTACGTGCCGGCCTTGCGCAGGGCGGCGAGGACCGCGGGCGCGGGGCAGCCGAAGGTGAACGAGACCACGGGGACCGGGTCTTCGAGGAGGATCGCGAGCTTGGCGTCGTAGCCGTCGTCGCTGGTGCCGATGATGTCCTCGTCGGCCAGGGACAGCTCGTACCAGCTGGCCTCGCCGGCCAGCTGCCCGCGGTACGCCTCCACGGCGGCCGGGTCCACGTAGCCGGTCTGCGGCATGAACAGGTTCACGCCGAACGGGCGCCGGGTGAGCGCGCGCAGCTGCTTGATCTCCTGGTACACGCCGTCGGCGGTCTTGTAGCCGCCGGCCAGGAAGCCCAGACCGCCCGCCTCGCACACGGCGGCGGCCAGTGGCGGACAGGAGGCGCCGCCCGCCATGGGAGCCTGCACGATCGGGTAAGGGGAGAGACCGTACGGTGCGGAGGACATGCACTGCATCGTGCCATGTCCCGCCCACCGGGCCGAATCACGGCATTCGCCTGGCATAGTCCGCTTCCCCGGCGTCGTCCGGATCGATGCGGCGAGCCCGGTCCGGGGCATCCCCGGACCGGGCTCGTACGTCTGCCGGCAGGCCGGTCAGCGGCCGTTGAAGGCATCCTTCAGGCGGCTGAACAGGCCCTGCTGACCCGGCGCGAACTGGCCCATGGGCCGTTCCTCGCCGCGCAGCTTGGCGAGCTGGCGCAGCAGCTCCTCCTGCTGGGCGTCCAGCTTGCCCGGGGTGGTGACCTCGACGTGGACGATCAGGTCGCCGCGGCCGCCGCCGCGCAGGTGCGTGACGCCGCGCCCGTGCAGCGGGATCGACTGGCCGGAGCCGGTGCCCGGGCGGATGTCGATCTCCTCCATGCCGTCCAGGGTCTCCAGCGGGCACTTGGTGCCCAGGGCCGCGGCCGTCATGGGGAGGGTCACCGTGCAGTGCAGGTCGTCCCCGCGCCGCTGGAAGGTCGGGTGCGACAGCTCGTGGATCTCCACGTACAGGTCGCCGGCGGGGCCGCCGCCGGGGCCGACCTCGCCCTCGCCCGCGAGCTGGATCCTGGTGCCGTTCTCGACGCCGGCCGGGATCTTGACCGTGAGGCTGCGGCGGGAGCGCACCCGTCCGTCGCCCGCGCACTCGGGGCACGGGGTCGGGACCACGGTGCCGAAGCCCTGGCACTGGGGGCAGGGGCGCGAGGTCATGACCTGGCCCAGGAAGGACCGGGTGACCTGCGAGACCTCACCGCGGCCACGGCACATGTCACACGTCTGCGCCGAGGTGCCGGGGGCGGCGCCCTCGCCGGAGCAGGTGGTGCAGACGACGGCCGTGTCGACCTGGATGTCCTTGGTGGTGCCGAAGGCGGCCTCGTCCAGTTCCAGGTCGAGGCGGATCATGGCGTCCTGGCCGCGGCGGGTCCGCGAGCGCGGGCCGCGCTGCGAGGCCTGGCCGAAGAAGGCGTCCATGATGTCGGAGAAGTTGCCGAAGCCGCCCGCACCGAAGCCGCCCGCGCCGCCACCGCCGCCCGAGGAGGACAGCGGGTCGCCACCGAGGTCGTAGACCTGCTTCTTCTGCGGGTCCGAGAGCACCTCGTACGCCGCGTTGATCTCCTTGAAGCGCTCCTGCGTCTTCGGGTCCGGATTCACATCCGGGTGGAGTTCACGCGCGAGGCGGCGGAAGGCCTTCTTGATCTCGTCCTGCGATGCGTCGCGGCGCACGCCGAGAACGGCGTAGTAGTCCGTGGCCACTTACGACTCCGCCAGGATCTGTCCGACGTAACGTGCCACTGCGCGTACCGCTCCCATCGTTCCGGGGTAGTCCATGCGGGTCGGTCCGACCACGCCGAGTTTGGCGACAGTCTCGCCGCCCGAACCGTAGCCGACGGAGACGACGGACGTGGAGTTCAGTCCCTCGTAGGCATTCTCATGCCCGATCCGTACGGCCATTCCCGACTCGTTGGCCTCGCCCAGCAGCTTGAGGAGCACGACCTGCTCCTCCAGCGCTTCGAGCACCGGCCTGATCGTCAGGGGAAAATCGTGTCCGAAGCGCGTGAGATTGGCGGTTCCGCCGATCATCAGCCGCTCCTCGGCCTCCTCGACCAGTGTCTCCAGCAGGGTGGAGAGCACGGTCGACACCGTGCTGCGGTCCTCCGGGTCGAAGGACTCCGGCAGATCCTGCACGAGCTGCGGCACGTCGGTGAACCGGCGGCCGACGACCCGGCTGTTGAGCCGGGCCCGCAGATCGGCGAGCGAGGTCTCGCCGAACGGCGTCTGGCAGTCGACGAGCCGCTGCTCGACCCGGCCCGTGTCGGTGATCAGCACGAGCATCAGCCGGGCCGGAGCCAGCGACAGCAGCTCGACGTGCCGGACCGTGGACCGGGTCAGGCTCGGGTACTGGACGACGGCGACCTGCCGGGTGAGCTGTGCGAGCAGCCGCACGGTGCGGCCGACGACGTCGTCGAGGTCGACGGCGCCGTCGAGGAAGTTCTGGATGGCCCGGCGCTCGGGCGTCGACAGCGGTTTGACCCCCGCCAGCTTGTCGACGAAGAGCCGGTAGCCCTTGTCCGTGGGGATCCGGCCGGCGCTGGTGTGGGGCTGGGCGATGTAGCCCTCGTCCTCCAGCACGGCCATGTCGTTGCGCACGGTGGCGGGTGAGACGCCGAGCCGGTGCCGCTCGGTGAGCGCCTTGGAGCCGACCGGCTCCTCCGTCCCGACGTAGTCCTGGACGATGGCGCGCAGCACCTCGAGTCTGCGTTCGCTGAGCATCGCGCACACCTCCTGCTGGTCGTCGGCGCTCGTCATGGGCGGTTTCATCGGCTTCGTTGGCACTCCAGGCGTTCGAGTGCCAGAGATCCCCCGGCCAGTGTACGGCCGGGTAGTCAGGCCCTGGCAAGGGCGGCCCGCCAGGGTAGCGTCGCGGCATGGACGTGCGTTGGGAAGAGGCAGGCTGGGAGCGGCTGACCGGGCGGACCGGACGGCGTCGACTCCCGGTGTGGGACTGCACGGTGGGACTGGTGGTGGGGGACGAGTCGGTCCTCCTGATCGATCCCGGATCGTGCGTACGCGAAGGCGCGCAGCTGCGGGCCGAGGCGGAGCGGCTGACGGGGCGGGGCGTGACGCATATCGCATTCACGCACGGCCATTTCGATCACGTACTGGGCGTGGCGGCGTTCGCCGGGGCCGAGGTGTACGGGGCGGTCGGGCTGGACTCGGAGCTGTCGACCGGCCGGGAGGAGCTGCGCGTCAGTGCGGTCCTGCAGGGGCTGGCGGAGGCCGAGGCCGCCGAGGCGGTGGACCGGCTGGTGGTGCCGAGGCACTCCGTGTCGGGCGAATGGACGCTGGAGCTGGGCGGGGTGCAGGTGCTGCTGGCCAACGTCGGGCCCGGGCACACCCGGCACGACCTGGCGGTGTTCGTCCCCGGAGAGCGCGAGACGGTGTTCTGCGGGGACCTCGTCGAGGAGTCGGGCGAACCGCAGGCGGGCAGCGACGCGGTGCCGGCGCAGTGGCCGGCGGCGCTGGACCGGCTGCTGTCACTGGGCGGGGACGACGCTCTGTACGTGCCGGGTCACGGAGCGGTGGTCTCCGCGGGCTTCGTCCGTGAGCAACGCGACACACTGGCACGGCGGTTCGGCGTGTCGGGCCCGTGAGCCCGCGCTCTCTCCTACGCTCGGCCGGATGCGCGAGTACTCCCCCGACCTGACCCCGCAGTGGAAGCGCCCCAAGCCGGTGCCGGAGGTACCGGCGGACGCCGACCTGGTGGTCGAGGTGGCGGGTACGGACTTCTGCGGCGCGGTGGTGGCCTGCGAGGCGGGCACGGTGACCCTGGAGGACCGCTTCGGCAAGCGGCGGGTGTTCCCGCTGGAGCCGCGGGGCTTCCTGCTGGAGGGCGCCGTGGTGACCCTGACCCGCCCCTCACGGGCCCCTGCGGCGCCCTTGCGCACGGCGTCGGGCTCGGTGGCGGTCCCCGGGGCGCGCGCCCGTGTGGCGCGCGCCGGGCGGATCTACGTCGAGGGCCGGCACGACGCCGAGCTGGTGGAGCGGGTCTGGGGCGACGACCTGCGGATCGAGGGCGTGGTGGTGGAGTACCTGGAGGGCATCGACGACCTCCCCGCGGTGGTCGCGGACTTCGCCCCGGCCCCGGACGCCCGCCTGGGGATCCTGGTGGACCACCTGGTCCCGGGCTCGAAGGAGTCCCGTATCGCGGCGTCGGTGACGTCGTCGGACGTCCTGATCGTCGGCCACCCGTACGTGGACGTCTGGCAGGCGGTGAAGCCGTCCGCGCTGGGCATCGCCGCGTGGCCGGTGATCCCGCCGGGCCAGGACTGGAAGACGGGCGTCTGCAGGGCGCTGGGCTGGCCGGAGAACACCGGGGCCGCCTGGCAGCACATCCTGTCCCGCGTGCGGTCCTACAAGGACCTGGAGCCGGTCCTGCTGGGCCGGGTGGAGGAGCTGATCGACTTCGTCACGGCGCCCTGACCCGGGCTACGGCAGGGTGCCGAACTCCATGGTGTCGAGCGTGAGGCCGAGGGCGTCAAGCGGCACCGGCTCGCCGAACTTGCTGGTCCGCTCGGTCCGGTAGTCGGCTTCCTCTCCAGTGCCGAAAGGTTCGGTGAGCACCACGCACCTGGCCTGGAAGGGGTCGATGATCAGATACGTGGGAATGCCACCCGCCGCGTAGATGGAGCGCTTCGTCACGTAGTCACGCAGCTTGCTGGTCTCTCGAAGTACTCGGTCATCCGGCGATCGTCCACAGCGGTCATCTGCGTGCCCTCCACTTCTGTCGCCGGGTATACGACAGAAGACTACGAACAGGCTAGGCCGCACCTGCCCGTATCCGCATCGATTCACTCCTCGGAGTGGTCAGTCCACCAGGTCGCGGACCACCGCGTCGGCCAGCAGACGCCCGCGCAGGGTCAGGACCGCGCGGCCCGCCTCGTACGGGGCGGCCTCCAGGAGGCCGTCGGACAGGGCGCGGCGGGAGGCCGCGAGGCCGGCCGGGGCCAGCAGGGACAGCGGGACGCCGTCCACCAGGCGCAGCTCCAGCAGGATCCGCTCCACCCGGCGGTCCTCCTCGGAGAGGAGCTCGCGGCCCGCGCCCGGGGAGCGGCCCTCCGCGAGGGCGGCGGCGTAGGCGCCCGGGTGCTTCACGTTCCACCAGCGGACCCCGCCCACGTGCGAGTGGGCTCCGGGGCCCGCGCCCCACCAGTCGGCCCCGCGCCAGTACAGCTCGTTGTGCAGGCAGCGGCCCGCCTCCGAGGTGGCCCAGTTCGAGACCTCGTACCAGGAGTACCCGGCCCCGGCCATCACCGAGTCCGCGATCAGGTACCGGTCGGCGTGCACGTCGTCGTCCGTCATCGGGACCTCGCCCCGGCGGATCCGCCGGGCCAGCTGGGTGCCCTCCTCCACGATCAGCGCGTACGCGCTGATGTGGTCCGGGCCGGCCCCGAGGGCGGCGGCCAGGGAGGCGCGCCAGTCCTCGTCGGTCTCCCCCGGCGTCCCGTAGATCAGGTCCAGGTTCACGTGCTCGAAGCCCGCAGCCCGCGCCTCCGCGACGCACGCCTCCGGCCGGCCCGGCGTGTGCGTACGGTCGAGCACCTTCAGCACGTGCTGCTTCGCGCTCTGCATGCCGAAGGAGACCCGGTTGAAGCCCCCGGCCCGCAGCTCCGCCAGGTACTCCGGGTTCACCGACTCCGGATTGGCCTCCGTGGTGACCTCGGCGTCCTCCGCCAGCCCGAACTCGTCCCGGATCGCCGCGAGCATCCGTACGAGGTCGGCCGCCGGCAGCAGCGTCGGCGTTCCGCCGCCCACGAACACGGTCCGTACGGCGCGCGGGTCGTCGCCGAGCACCTTGCGGGCGAGGCGGACCTCGTCGATCAGGGTGTCGGCGTAGTTCTCCCGGGAGGCGAGCACGCCGCCGGTGCCGCGCAGCTCGGTCGCGGTGTACGTGTTGAAGTCGCAGTACCCGCACCGCGTGGCGCAGTACGGGACGTGCAGGTAGAACCCGAGCGGCCGGTCCCCGGCACCCGCCAGGGCATGCGACGGCAGCGAGCCGTCTTCGGGCATGGGTTCACCGTCGGGCAGTGCGGAAGGCATGCCCCCATTGTCCCGCACCCGGGCCGGGGGCCCGGCCGCTCGCCGCCGCCCCCGGGCCCCTCGTACCGCCCGCTGCCGCCCGCCGCCGCGCTACGCCTCGCGCGAGCCCTCGTACATCTCGTCGATCAGGTGCTTGAACTCACGCTCGACGGCCGGCCGCTTCAGCTTGAGGCTGGGCGTGAGGTCGCCGTGCTCCACGTCGAGGTCGCGGGGCAGGATCCGGAACTTCTTGATCGTCTGCCAGCGCTGCAGGCCCTCGTTCAGGGTCTGGACGTACGTCTCGATCAGCCGGTTCGTCTCCGCCGCGGCCAGGACCTCGGTGTACGTCTTGCCCTCCAGTCCGTTCTCGGCGGCCCAGCCCATGATCGACGGCTCTTCGAGCGCGACCAGGGCGGCGCAGAAGTTCCGGTCGGCGCCGTGCACGACGATGCTCGACACGTACGGGCAGATCGCCTTGAACCGGCCCTCGATCTCGGCCGGGGCGACGTACTTGCCGTTCGAGGTCTTGATCAGGTCCTTCTTGCGGTCCGTGATGCGCAGGTAGCCGTCGGGCGAGAGCTCGCCGATGTCGCCCGTGTGCAGCCAGCCGTCCTCCTCCAGCACCTCGGCGGTCTTCTCGGGCTGGAGGTGGTAGCCCTGCATGATGCCGGGGCCGCGCAGCAGGATCTCGCCGTCGTCGGCGATGCGGACCTCGGTGCCGGGGAGCGGCTTGCCGACGGTGCCGGTGCGGTAGGCCTCGCCGGGGTTGACGAAGGAGGCCGCGCTGGACTCGGTGAGGCCGTAGCCCTCCAGGATGTTGATGCCGGCGCCGGCGAAGAAGTAGCCGATCTCGGGGGCCAGGGCGGAGGCGCCGGAGACGGCGGCGCGCAGCCGGCCGCCGAAGGCCTCGCGGAGCTTGGAGTAGACGAGCGCGTCGGCGATCTTGTGCTTGGTGGCGAGGCCGAAGGGGACCGCGGGGCTGCCGGTGCGCCGGTAGTTGTCCTGGGTGGTCTTGGCGTATTCGCGGGCCACGCCGACCGACCACTGGAAGATCTTGTACTTGGCTCCGCCGCCGGCCCGGGCCTTGGCGGCGACCCCGTTGTAGACCTTCTCGAAGATGCGGGGGACGGCCGCCATGTAGGTGGGCTGGACGACCGGCAGGTTCTCGATGATCTTGTCGATGCGGCCGTCGACGGCGGTGACGTGCCCGACCTCGATCTGGCCGGAGGTCAGGACCTTGCCGAAGACGTGCGCGAGCGGCAGCCACAGGTACTGGACGTCGGTGCTGGAGATCATGCCGGTGGCCACGGTGGCCTTGGCCATGTACGACCAGTTGTCGTGCGGGAGCCGTACGCCCTTGGGGCGGCCGGTGGTGCCCGAGGTGTAGATGAGCGTGGCGAGCTGGTCGGCGGTGATGGCCCCGATCCGCTCCTTGACCGCCTCGGGGTGCTTGGCGAGGTACTCGTTGCCGCGCGCCTCCAGGTCGGCGAGGGAGAGCACCCAGCCCTCCGGATCCCCGGCGGCCGGTACCGCGTCGGCCGCCTCCAGGACCACCACGTGGGCGAGCTCGGGCAGGTCGGCGCGGCGCTCGCGGGCCTTGGCGAGCTGGGAGGCGTCCTCGGCGATCAGCACGCGGCTGGCCGAGTCGGAGAGGATGAACGCCGACTCCTCCGCGTTGGTGCTGGGGTAGATCGTGGTCACCGCGCCGCCGGCGCACATGACGCCGAGGTCCGCGAGGATCCACTCGACGCGGGTGTTGGAGGCGAGCGCGACCCGGTCCTCGGGCCGCAGGCCCAGGTCCAGCAGGCCGGCGGCGATGCCGAAGACCCGCTCGGCCGCCTGTCCCCAGCTCAGCGACTTCCAGTCGTCGGGGCCGCTGCCGCCGGCCGCGGGCACCGGGAACCGGTAGGCCTCGGCATTCGGCGTGGCGGCGACACGCTCAAGGAAGAGGGCCGCCACGGTGGGCGGGCGGTTCTCGATCAAGGTCTGTGTGTCGCTCACGGACGTCCTCCGGACCACGCGGCAGGGCCTGCCATTCAGGGGCTTGTAACTGGCGAGTAACCATCGAGCAGTGATCAGACTAGGTGTCCTCCGGCCAGGGCGTAAGAGCCCGCGAGCGGCCGATTCATAACGAAACAGGCCCCCGCGCATCCGCGCGGGGGCCTGTTTCACACGACGTCGGTCGCGGCGGCTACTTCTTCTTGCCGCCGGACTCGTCGCTGGAGAGGACGGCGATGAAGGCCTCCTGGGGCACCTCCACCGAGCCGACCATCTTCATGCGCTTCTTGCCTTCCTTCTGCTTCTCCAGCAGCTTCCGCTTACGCGAGATGTCACCGCCGTAGCACTTGGCGAGGACGTCCTTGCGGATGGCGCGGATGGTCTCGCGGGCGATGACGCGGGAGCCGATCGCGGCCTGGATCGGGATCTCGAAGGCCTGCCTCGGGATGAGCTCCCGCAGCTTGGCGACGAGCCGCACGCCGTAGGCGTAGGCGGCGTCCTTGTGCGTGACGGCCGAGAAGGCGTCGACCTTGTCGCCGTGCAGCAGGATGTCGACCTTGACCAGGCCGGAGGCCTGCTCGCCGGTGGGCTCGTAGTCGAGGGAGGCGTAACCACGCGTCTTGGACTTCAGCTGGTCGAAGAAGTCGAAGACGATCTCGGCGAGGGGCAGGGTGTAGCGGATCTCGACGCGGTCCTCGGAGAGGTAGTCCATCCCGAGGAGGGTGCCGCGGCGCTGCTGACAGAGCTCCATGATCGCGCCGATGAACTCGGAAGGCGCGAGCAGGGTGGCCCGTACGACAGGCTCGAACACGTCCGAGATCTTGCCCTCGGGGAACTCGCTCGGGTTGGTGACGGTGACTTCCTTGCCGTCCTCCATGACGACCCGGTAGACCACGTTCGGCGCGGTGGCGATCAGGTCGAGGCCGAACTCGCGCTCCAGGCGCTCGCGGACCACGTCCAGGTGCAGCAGGCCGAGGAAGCCGACGCGGAAGCCGAAGCCCAGCGCCGCGGAGGTCTCCGGCTCGTAGACGAGCGCGGCGTCGTTGAGCTGGAGCTTGTCCAGGGCCTCGCGCAGGTCCGGGTAGTCCGAGCCGTCGAGCGGGTAAAGGCCCGAGAAGACCATGGGACGCGGATCCTTGTAGCCGCCGAGGGCTTCGGTCGCGCCGTTGTGCAGGCTGGTGATGGTGTCACCGACCTTGGACTGACGGACGTCCTTCACGCCGGTGATGATGTAGCCCACCTCGCCGACGCCGATGCCGTCGGACGGGGTCATCTCCGGGGAGGAGACTCCGATCTCCAGCAGCTCGTGGGTGGCGCCCGTCGACATCATCCGGATGCGCTCGCGCTTGTTGAGCTGGCCGTCGACCACACGGACGTACGTGACGACGCCGCGGTAGGAGTCGTAGACCGAGTCGAAGATCATCGCGCGTGCCGGGGCATCCTTGACGCCGACCGGGGCCGGGACGGTGGCGACGATCCTGTCGAGCAGGGCGTCCACGCCGACACCGGTCTTCGCGGAGACGCGGAGCACGTCTTCGGGCTGGCAGCCGACCAGGTTCGCGAGCTCCTCGGCGAACTTCTCCGGCTGGGCGGCCGGCAGGTCGATCTTGTTCAGGACCGGGACGATCGCGAGGTCCTTCTCCATCGCCAGGTACAGGTTGGCGAGGGTCTGGGCCTCGATGCCCTGGGCGGCGTCCACCAGGAGGACCGTGCCCTCGCAGGCGGCGAGGGAGCGCGAGACCTCGTACGTGAAGTCGACGTGCCCGGGGGTGTCGATCATGTTGAGGATGTGCGTCTTGCCCACGCCCTCGCCCACGGTGGGCGCCCAGGGCAGTCGGACCGCCTGGGACTTGATCGTGATGCCGCGCTCGCGCTCGATGTCCATGCGGTCGAGGTACTGGGCGCGCATCTGCCGCTGGTCGACGACGCCGGTGAGCTGGAGCATCCGGTCGGCGAGCGTCGACTTGCCGTGGTCGATGTGCGCGATGATGCAGAAATTGCGGATCAGCGCCGGGTCGGTACGGCTCGGCTCGGGCACGTGGCTGGGGATCGCGGGCACGCAGTGTCCTGATTCTCGGGTCGCAGTCGGAAGCGTTTCCGGCTCTCGTCGGATCTGTACGCAGGTTCCCATGGTCCCATGGACGGGGCGATGCGCTCGGTTTGGGCCGGTCGGAGCGTGCCTGGTAACCTGGGCAGCTGTGTCTCGTATGCCCTCTCAGCTGTCGGGACACAATCCGAAGATCAAACTCTGAACCTGAAAAGGCTCTTTCGTGGCGAACATCAAGTCCCAGATCAAGCGGAACAAGACGAACGAGAAGGCGCGCCTGCGCAACAAGGCCGTCAAGTCTTCGCTCAAGACCGCGATCCGCAAGGCCCGCGAGGCCGTGACCGCCGGTGACGTCGAGAAGGCCACCGTGGCTTCTCGCGCCGCCGCGCGTGCGCTCGACAAGGCTGTCTCGAAGGGTGTCATCCACAAGAACGCCGCCGCCAACAAGAAGTCGGCGCTGGCCACCAAGGTTGCCGCCCTCCAGGGCTGAGCTCTGATGTGATCGCCGGAACGGACCCAGCGGGCCCTCTCTCCCGCTCCTGACCGGCCCCCGCGCCGCACACGAAGCGTTCGCCACGCGGGTGCGGCGCAACAAGAAGTAACCGAAGGCCCCGAGAGCCACCCTTCCCCAGGGCGGCCCCCGGGGCCTTCGCCTTGCCCGGCGCGGGACGGTCGACGGACGGTCGGCCGGAGGCTACCGGCGCTGGGGGCGCGCTGCTCGGGCCACGGCCACGACCGCCTTTTCCAGGGCGTACTCCGGGTCGTCGCCGCCGCCCTTGACGCCCGCGTCGGCCGCGGCCACGGCCCGCAGGGCGTCCGCGACGCCGTCCGCCGACCAGCCCCGCATCTGCTGGCGGACCCGGTCGATCTTCCAGGGCGGCATCCCGAGGTCCCGGGCGAGATCGCCCGGGCGGGCCCCGCGCGGGGCGGAGGCCAGCTTGCCGATGGCCCGCACCGCCTGCGCGAGCGCGCTGGTGATCAGCACCGGCGCCACTCCCGTGGACAGCGACCACCGCAGCGCTTCGAGGGCCTCCGCCGCCCGCCCCTCGACCGCCCGGTCGGCGACCGTGAAGCTGGAGGCCTCGGCCCGGCCCGTGTAGTACCGGCCGACCACGGCCTCGTCGATCGTGCCCTCGACGTCCGCGCACAGCTGCGCGGCGGCACTCGCCAGCTCCCGCAGATCGCTCCCGATCGCGTCGACCAGCGTCTGGCACGCCTCCGGGGTCGCCGACCGGCCCAGCGTGCGGAACTCCCCCCGCACGAACGCCAGCCGGTCCGCCGCCTTCGTCATCTTCGGGCAGGCGATCTCCCGGGCTCCGGCCTTGCGAGCCGCGTCCAGCAGCCCCTTGCCCTTGACCCCGCCCGCATGGAGGAGCACGAGGATGATCTCCTCGAACGGCGCCGCGAGGTACGCCTTGACCTCCTTGACCGTGTCCGCGGACAGGTCCTGCGCATTGCGTACGACCAGCACCTTGCGCTCGGAGAAGAGCGAGGGACTGGTCAGCTCGGCGAGCGTGCCGGGCTGGAGCTGCTCGGGTGCGAGGTCGCGCACGTCCGTGTCGGCGTCGGCGGCCCGGGCGGCCGCCACCACCTCCCGTACGACGCGGTCGAGCAGCAGCTCCTCCTGCCCCACCGCGAGGGTGAGCGGGGCGAGCGGATCGTCGGTGGAGTTCTTCCTGGTGGCCATCGCGTCCAGCATCCCACGCCGCACTGACAGCCCCCCGCACGGCGGCCTCCCCCACCGCATCCCCGAGAATGGCCGGGTGAACGTGCGACATGTACTGGTGCTGCCCGACCGCGACGCCGCCGAGGAGGTGGCCCAGGAGGCGGTCGACCGCTTCGGCCTCCCCGAGGAGCCTCAGCTGCTGCGCGACGCCCTCGCCGGTGAGGACGACGCCGAGGACGCCCAGTGGCTGGTGGTCGTCGAGGACCCGCAGGAACGGCTCGACGCCACGGTGCTGGACGGCCTCGCCGCCGAGTACGAGGGCTGGCTGGAAACCCCGTAGCCCCCGGGAACCCCTCGCGGGCCGTCTCTAGGCCTTGTGCACGATCTGGACGTCCAGCACCACTTCCACGCTCGAACCGATCGCCGCAATCCCCTGGGCCAGTACGGACTGCCAGTTCAGGCTGAAGTCCTCGCGGTGCAGTTCGGCGGTCGCCCGGCAGGCCGCGCGCGGTTCGCCCTCCAACCCGGTGCCGAGGCCCAGGTAGTCGGTGTCCAGCGTCACCGAGCGGCTGACCCCGTGCAGGGTCAGGGCGCCCGCGACGGCCCAGCGGCTGCCGCTGCGGTGGATGAACCGCTCGCTGTAGAACTCGACCGTCGGATGCCGGGCCGCGTCCAGGAAGTCGCCGGACCGCAGGTGGTCGTCCCGCATCCGCAGGCCGGTGTCGATGCTCGCCGCGTCGATGATCACGTGCATGGAGGAGTCCTCCATGCGGTCGGCTATCCGCACCCCGCCGGCGAAGGTGTTGAACCGGCCGCGGATCCGGGCGAAGCCGATGTGCTGCGCGGTGAAGGCGATGGACGAATGCGCCGGGTCGAGCTCCCAGTGGCCCGGCGCCGGCAGCAGCGGCGGCTCCACCGCGTCGAGGACGATCTCCCCGGTGCCGGGCTGCGCCGGGTCCCCCACCAGCGTCGCCCCGTGGAACGGCGCATAGCCCTCGGCGGTGACGGAGAGCCGGTACTCGCCCTCCGGCACGGCCGCGGTGAACCCGCCGTACGGGTCGGTCTCGCCGCTGACGATGCGCCGGCCGATCGGGTCGGTCACCTCGAACCTGGCCTGTCTGACCGGCTGGTGGACCGTGTCGAGGACGCGACAGCTGAGCAGCCGCGCCGTATGAGGCAGCGTCAGTGTCGCGGATGTGTGCTGACCGGCACTTCCGGCCGTCTCCATCCCCCTTCGGCGACTGAACATGGTTGATGCACCCCCGTGCTGTGTGGACTTGTACCGCTCTGGCGAAGACGCATTCGATCATGCTGTCGGGTTGCGGGCAAACGGAAAGGCGGTGTCCGGTATGCCCGTGTCGTCGCCGCCGACGACGTGAGGGGAACGCCCGCATCCCCGGGCCGCTCCCGGCCACGGCGATCGAACCGTCGGTATCGGTGCGCAGCACGGTCGCGCCCATGGCCCGCAGCCGGGCGAGCGTGCCCGGTGCGGGGTGCCCGTAGCGGTTGCCCTCGCCGACCGGGACGAGCGCGAGCCGGGGCCGGATCCGGCCTTGGAGGCCGGGGTCCTGATGGGCGGAGCCGTGGTGGGCGACCTTGAGGACGTCGACCGGCCCAAGGTCCGGATGGGCCCTCAAGAGGGCTTCCTGCGAAGGCGGTTCGAGATCGCCGAGCAGCAGGAGGGTCAGGCCCGCGGCGCGGACCAGCAGGGCGACGCTGGCGTCGTTGGGCCCCTCCGGACGCGGGCCGTCCGGCGAGGGCCACAGCACCTGCCAGTCCAGCGGCCCGGCCCGCCGCCGCTCGCCCGCCGAGGCCGCCACGACGGGTACGTGCGCCGCCGCCGCGGTCCGCCGGACGAACTCGGCCTGAGCGGCCGGCTCTTCCAGTGTGGTGGTCTGAATCACACCCGTGGACCGGCCCCGCAGCACCCCGGCCAGGCCGCCGACGTGGTCGGCGTGAAAGTGCGTCAGCAGGAGCAGCGGCACCCGGCGCACCCCGAGAGCGGTCAGGCACGCGTCCACCGGGCCCGGCTCCGGGCCGGCGTCCACCACCACGGCCGTGCCCGGGCCGACCGCGAGTACGGCGGCGTCGCCCTGGCCCACCGCGCACTGCACGTAGCTCCAGTCGGGCGGCGGCCAGCGGGTGAGCGTACGGGTCAACTGCGGCGGCCGCAGTACGGCCAGGAGCAGCAGCACGGCCAGTGCGGAGCACACCCACGGCCGGCGTCGGATCCGCGCGCCGAGCCCCACGACGGCCACGGTGGCGGCGGCCAGCAACAGCCCCCCGGTCAGTCCGCCCGGCCAGGCCAGCTCCGCGCCCGGCAGCCGCGCCCCGGCCCGGGCCACGCCGGCGATCCACCCGGCCGGCACCCCCGCGCACCGGGCGAGCAGCTCGGCGGCGGGCATGCACAGCGGGGCCGCCGCGAGCGCCGCGAAGCCGAGCACGGTCGCCGGGCCCGCCGCGAGCTCGGCGAGCAGATTGCAGGGCACCGCGACCAGGCTCACCCGGGCCGAGAGCACGGCCACCACCGGTGCGCAGACCGCCTGGGCGGCCGCGGCGGCGCCGAGCGCCTCGGCGAGCCGGGGCCGCATCCCGCGCCGCCGCAGGGCTGCGCTCCAGCGCGGGCCCAGCGTGAGCAGGGACCCGGTGGCCAGGACCGAGAGCAGGAAGCCGGGGCTGCGGGCGAGCCACGGGTCGTAGAGCACCAGCAGCAGGGCGGCGGCCGCCAGGGCGGGGATCAGGGATCTGCGCCGCCCGGTGGCGATGGCCAGCAAGGTGATCGCCCCGCACGCCGCGGCCCGCAGCACGCTCGGCTCCGGCCGGCACACCACCACGAACGCCAGGGTCAGCGCCGTCCCGCACAGGGCCGTCGCCCGCAGGGACAGCCCGAGGCGGGGCGCCAGCCCACCCCGCTCGACGCGCTGCGCGGCGGCGGGCGGGCCGATGAGCAGGAACAGCACCACGGTCAGGTTGGACCCGGACACGGCCAGCAGGTGCAGCAGGTCGGTGGCCCGGAACGCCTCGTCCAGGTCGGGCGGCACCCGGGAGGTGTCCCCGACGACCAGCCCCGGCAACAGGGCCCGGGCGTCCGGGGCGAGCCCCTCGGTGGCCTCGCGCAGCCCGGCCCGCAGCCTCCCGGCGATCCGCTGGACGGTGTCGGGCCCGCCGGTCACCCGCGGTGGGGTGTCCCCCGCGGGGCGCAGCAGCGCCACGGCCCGCTCCCCCGCCCGGCCCGGGGCCAGCCGGGCGACGACCGCGACCCGGGTGGAGGGCTGCAGCCGGGCCCACTGCGGATGCCCGGCCAGCACCCGTACGGGGGTCTCGACCCGGGTCTGCGCGCCGTCGGGCCCGGTCACCCGGGTCAGCACCGCGTCCAGGACCACCACGGGCGGGCCGCTCCCACCGCGGGCGGACCGCGGGTCGGAGCCGACGGTGAGCTCGGCGAGGACCCGGGCGTGCTCCCCCGCGAGCCCCAAGACCGGCCCGGCCCGCGCCTCGGCCCGCTGGAGGCCCGCCACCCCGGCCCCGGCGGCCGCGCAGAGCAGGGCGGCCGCCGCGGCCGTGCCAATCCGCCACAGCGGCTCAGGGCGCCGGCAGGCGGCCAGGAGCAGCAGCCCCGCGCCGAGGACCCCGAGCCCGGCCCCGGCGGCGGCCCAGCCGGCCGGTGCGTCGAGGGCGAGGGCGGCCGCCGCCCAGGCGGCCATCGCCGGTACGACCAGGCGCAGATCCGGCGGGCCCGGCCCCTCGGGGCGCTTCACGGCCGGACCAGCTTGCGCAGATCGGCGAACCGCCGCTCGCCGATGCCGTCGACCTGCCGGAGCTCCTCCACCGAACGGAAGCCGCCGCGGGCGGTCCGGAACTCCACGATGTGCTGCGCCAGCACCGGGCCGACCCCGGGCAGGCCGTCCAGCTGCTCCACGGTGGCCGTGCCGAGACTCAGCGGCCCGGCAGCGCCGCCGGCACCCGCGCCCGGGCCGGCGCCGGAACCCGGCCCGCCCACGGCGGGCTGCGCCGGGGCGCCCACCACCACCTGCTCGCCGTCGACCAGCACCCGGGCCCGGTTGAGCCCGCTGATGTCCGTACCGGGCCGCACTCCCCCCGCGGCGGCCAGCGCGTCCTCGACCCGCGACCCGGCGGGCAGCCGCCGCACACCGGGGTCACGCACCTTGCCGCTGACGTCCACCACGATCCGCGTACCGGCACCTCCGGCAGCGGCGGCGGGGGCCCCGGGGCTCGACGCCGGGGCCGGGGCCGGTGCCGTCGCCGGGGTGACCACCGAGGGCGCGGCCACGGGCTGCGGCCGGGCGGTCCAGAACTGCTGCGCCCCGAAGGCGACGGCGGCGGCCAGCACCACCCCCACGGCGGCCACCGTGCGCGGCTCCACCGCACACCGGGCCTGCAGCCACACCGGCAGCCGCTCCCGCACGGCGAGCCGCAGCACGGCTCCCCCGGACAGCGGGGCCTGCCCGGACAGCGGGATCCCCACCGGGGTCTCGCCGGGCGGCGGATCGGCCACGGACCGGATGACGGGCCCCGGGCTCGGCGGCGCCGGCGGCACCGCCTCGGGCGGTGGCGCCGGCGGCGGCCCGCCGGCGCTGCCGAGCAGGGCTTCGGCCCGGCGGCGCACCGCGGCGGGCTCGGGGTGGTGCGGGCGCGGACGCCCCCGGCGGTGGCGCAGCCGCCCGTCCGAGAGACGGGACCGGCCGGGACCGCTGGTGGCTCCGGAGGAGGGCGAGATACGTGTCCGAAGGGTCATGGCACGACGGTAGGGGCGAATCCCGACCCCAGTTCGGACTTATCAATTCCGGTGGAAATCCCGGCCGTTGTGGATAACTCCGCCACTCGTTCCGGTGATCAGCGGGGGGAGACGACCGCCGCCAGCAGCCCCGGCCCCGTGTGCGCGCCGATCACCGCGCCGACCTCGCTGACGTGCAGTTCGACCAGGCCGGGGATGCGTTCGCGCAGCCGCTGCGCGAGCTTCTCGGCCCGCTCGGGCGCCGCGAGGTGGTGCACGGCCACGTCGACGCTGCCCGCCCCGGCACGCTCCACGGCCAGCTCCTCCAGGCGGGCGATGGCCTTGGAGGCCGTGCGCACCTTCTCCAGCATCTCGATCCGCCCGCCCTGCAGGGTGAGCAGCGGCTTGACGGCGAGGGCCGAGCCGAGGAGGGCCTGGGCGGCCCCGATGCGGCCGCCGCGGCGCAGGTAGTCGAGGGTGTCGACGTAGAAGTACGCGGACATGTCGGCGGCCCGTTTCTCGGCGGCGGCCACGGCCTCGTCGACGGAACCGCCGGCTTCGGCCACCTCGGCGGCGGCGAGGGCGCAGAACCCGAGGGCCATCGCGACCATGCCGGTGTCGACGACGCGGACGGGCACCGGGGCGGTCTTGGCGGCGACGACGGCGGCGTCGTAGGTGCCGGAGAACTCGGCGGACAGGTGCAGGCTGACGATGGCGGTCGCGCCGGCCTCCGCAGCCGCCTGGTAGGCCCGTACGAACTCCTCCGGGCTGGGCCGGGAGGTGGTGACCGGGCGGCGCTTCTGCAGCGCCAGGGCGAGGCTGCGGGCCGAGATCTCGGTGCCCTCCTCAAGCGCCTCGTCGCCGAGGACCACGGTCAGCGGGACGGAGGTGATTCCGTGCCGCGTCATGGCCGGTTGAGGCAGGTAGGCCGTGGAATCGGTGACGATCGCGACATGGCGGGACATGAGCCGGAGATTACCGCCCGTGGGGGCACGTCGGCAGCCCGACCCCTGGCCAGGGGGACGGGAAGGGTGCCGCGACGCCGCCGCTCAGCGTCCCGGCTCAGCGCCCGCGGCTCAGGTCGTCGTTTCCGGCCGCGGCGCCTTCTGCCACGGGTAGCCGGTCTGCGGAGGCTTCGGGTTCAGGGCCGCCGGCGGCTCCGGAGCCCGCCCGGCGGACCCGGCGGAGCCGGAACGCCCCGCGGGCCCCGCGGACGGCTGCTGCGCGTCCCATGCCGCGGCCGCCGCCGCCAGGTCGTCCACCGATTCCCGGGACCAGTCCCGCAGCGCCCCCGATTCGACCTCGATCTGCGCCGACAGCACCGACAGGTCGTCCTCGGCGAAGCGCCGCGCCCGGTCGCGGGCGGCCCACCGCAGCGAATCCGCCGCCTCCGTGATCTTGGCGGTCCGTTCCTTCAGCTCGGGCAGCATCGCGCCGATCCGCCCCCGGTCCGGCTCCTGCTCCAGCCGCTTCAGCTCGTCGTCCAGCTCGTGTCCGTGCGCGCTCAGCCGCTCGAACAGCCCGATCGACTCCTTCAGCGAGGCATCCGCCTGGACACCCTGGTACAGCGCCTGCTGCGTGGCCCGCATCGACGTCCGCAGGTCCAGCCGCAGCTGCGCCAGCGCCCCCGCCACGCCCACCTGCCCGAAGCTCTTCGCCTTCAGCGCGGTGTCCTCCACGGTCCGGCGGGCCTGCGTGATCGTGCGGTCCACGCCGCGCTTCGCCGCTCCGACCGCCTTCACGGTCGCCCAGGCACCCAGCCCCAGGAAGGCGAACAACACCAACAGGGCAAAGATGATGATCAACGCGCCCGCCTCCATAAGAGGCTCCCTTCCCCTGCCGTCTCCGTCCCCTCCACCGTAAACGCCACGGGCAGGTCGGGGGTTCCAATCGAACCCCCAACCTGCCCGTACGGGACAACCCCTAGATCCTGACCAGCAGGGTCATACGTGACACGACCTGTCACACGACGATGTTCACCAGCTTCGGCGCGCGCACGATCACCTTGCGGATCTCCGCTCCGCCCAGCGCCGCCACGACCGCCTCGTCGGCCAGCGCCAGCTTCTCCAGGTCACCCTCGGAGATCGTCGGCGGCACCTCCAGGCGCGCCTTGACCTTGCCCTTGATCTGGACCACGCAGGTCACGCTCTCGTCCACGACGTACGCCGGGTCCGCGACCGGGAAGTCCTGGTGGACCACCGAGTCGGTGTGGCCCAGGCGGTGCCACAGCTCCTCCGCGATGTGCGGGGCCAGCGGGGCGATCAGCAGCACCAGCCGCTCCGCGACCGAGCGCTCCAGAGGGCGGCCGGCCTTGGTCAGGAAGTTGTTCAGCTCGGTGATCTTCGCGATGGCGGTGTTGAACCGCAGCCCCGCCATGTCCGCACCGGCCCCGTCGATGGCCTTGTGCAGCGCGCGCAGGGTGTCCTCGCCCGGCTCGCCGTCCACGACGGTGACCGCGCCGGACTCCTCGTCCACGATGTTGCGCCACAGGCGCTGCAGCAGCCGGTACTGGCCCACCACGGCCCGGGTGTCCCACGGACGCGAGACGTCCAGCGGGCCCATCGCCATCTCGTACAGGCGCAGGGTGTCCGCGCCGTACTCCTCGCAGATCTCGTCCGGCGTGACGGCGTTCTTCAGGGACTTGCCCATCTTGCCGTGCTCGCGCTTGACCGGCTCGCCCTCGTAGAAGTAGCCGCCGTCGCGCTCCTCGACCTCGGCCGCCGGAACGTACACACCGCGCGCGTCGGTGTAGGCGTACGCCTGGATCATGCCCTGGTTGAACAGCTTGTGGAACGGCTCGGCCGAGGAGACGTGGCCCAGGTCGAACAGCACCTTCGACCAGAAGCGCGCGTACAGCAGGTGCAGCACCGCGTGCTCGGCGCCTCCCACGTACAGGTCGACGCCGCCGTGCGGCGCGTCCTCGCGCGGACCCATCCAGTACTGCTCGATCTCCGGGTCCACCAGCGCCGAGGCGTTGTTCGGGTCCAGGTAGCGCAGCTCGTACCAGCAGGAACCGGCCCAGTTGGGCATGGTGTTGGTCTCGCGGCGGTACGGGCGCACCCCGCGCCCGTCACCCAGGTCCAGCTCGACGTTGACCCACTCTTCGTTCCGCGACAGCGGGGTCTCGGGCTTCGAGGTGGCGTCGTCCGGCTCGAAGGTGCGCGGCGAGTAGTCCTCGACCTCGGGCAGTTCCAGCGGCAGCATCGAGGCGGGCAGCGCGTGCGCGACGCCGTCCTCGTCGTAGACGATCGGGAAGGGCTCGCCCCAGTAGCGCTGGCGGCTGAACAGCCAGTCGCGCAGCCGGAAGTTGACCGTCCCCTCGCCGATGCCCTGCTCGGCCAGCCAGGCCGTGATGGCGGCCTTCGCCTCGACGACGCCCAGGCCGTCCAGGGAGACGCCCTCGCCGGTCGAGTTCACGATGGTGCCGTCGTACGAGGAGAACGCGTCGTCCCACTCCGCCGGGTCGGCGTCGCGGTCGTCCGAGGGATCCACGACGCAGCGCATCGGCAGCTCGAAGGCGCGTGCGAACTCGAAGTCGCGGCCGTCGTGCGCCGGGACGGCCATGATGGCGCCGGTGCCGTAGCCCATCAGCACGTAGTCCGCGATGAAGACCGGGACCAGGTCGCCGCTGACCGGGTTGACCGCGTACGCGCCGGTGAAGACACCGGTCTTGTCCTTGGCCTCGGCCTGCCGCTCGACGTCCGACTTCGCGGCGGCCTGCCTGCGGTACGCGTCCACGGCCTCGCCGGGGGTCGCGGCGCCGCCGGTCCACACCTGGTGCGTGCCCTCGGGCCACGCGGCCGGGACGATCTTCTCGACCAGCCCGTGCTCGGGCGCCAGCACCATGTAGGTGGCGCCGAACAGGGTGTCGGGGCGGGTGGTGAACACGGTGATGGCGTCGTCGCCGACCGCGAAGTCGACGCGCGCGCCCTCGCTGCGGCCGATCCAGTTGCGCTGCTGCAGCTTGATGGCCTCGGGCCAGTCCAGCGCGTCCAGGTCGTCCAGCAGGCGGTCCGCGTAGGCGGTGATCCGCATGTTCCACTGGCTCAGCTTGGCCTTGAAGACCGGGAAGTTGCCGCGCTCGGAGCGGCCGTCCGCGGTGACCTCCTCGTTGGCCAGTACGGTGCCCAGCCCGGGGCACCAGTTGACGGGCGCGTCCGAGGCGTACGCCAGCCGGTACTCGTTCAGTACGTCGGCCCGCTCGCCCGCGGTCAGGGCGGCCCAGGAGCGGCCCCCGGGAACCTCACGGGAGCCGTCCTCGAAGGCGGCGACCAGCTCGGCGATCGGGCGGGCCTTGGCCGCGTCCGCGTCGTACCAGGAGTTGTAGATCTGCAGGAAGATCCACTGGGTCCACTTGTAGTAGTCCGGGTCGATCGTCGCGAACGAGCGGCGCTTGTCGTGGCCCAGGCCCAGCCGGCGCAGCTGGACCTTCATGTTCTCGATGTTCGCCTCGGTGGAGACGCGCGGGTGCGTGCCGGTCTGCACGGCGTACTGCTCGGCCGGCAGGCCGAAGGCGTCGAAGCCCAGGGTGTGCAGGACGTTGTGGCCGCTCATCCGCTGGTGGCGGGCGAAGACGTCGGTGGCGATGTACCCCAGCGGGTGGCCGACGTGCAGGCCCGCACCGGACGGGTACGGGAACATGTCCATGATGAACTTCTTGGGGCGCGCGACGACCGCAGCGTCACCGGCCAGGTCGCCGGTCGGGTTCGGGGCCTCGTACGTCCCCTGCGCGTCCCATACGTCCTGCCAGCGTGCCTCGATGTCGGCGGCCATGGCAGCCGTGTAACGGTGCGCCTCGGCCGCCTCGGGGGCCGGGGTGTTCGTCTCGCTCATGATTTCTGAAGCTCCATCGATCGTCTCTGCCGTCTCTGCCTGCCCAAACGAAAAAACCCCTCGCACAGGAGGGGGCGCCGCGCCGATGCCGACCGTCTCGCAGGGTCGGTACTGATCAGCGCGGCTCGGTAAGCAGAAGGCGTACGGCACGCATGGCGCCAGGGTACCGCAGCGGCCCAGACCACCGCTCGACCGCTCCGGACAACGAGAAGCGGGCCACCCGATCCGGGTGACCCGCTTCTCTTCTGTGGAGCTAAGGAGAATTGAACTCCTGACCTCCTGCATGCCATGCAGGCGCTCTACCAACTGAGCTATAGCCCCTTGTTTCTCTGCCGCCGGGCCCTTGCTCGGTTTCCCTTGCCGGTTCCCCCTGGCGACATCGAGAACATTACACGGTCATGGCCCAGGTCCAAAAATCGGTTTCCGGGCGCTCGATTTCGCCCGGTTCGCCCCTCTTCCGTGCTGCGGCTCCGCGCCCCGGATCCCGTCGCTACGCTCTCGCGAACTGGTAGAACCGTTTGAGCGTGCAGTGCTCGTCGAGCAGCCGCCCGTAGATCGGCTCCCCTTCCAGCTCGCGGTACGTCTCGATCGGGTCGCCTTTTATGATCAGCGCCCGCGCGCATTCCTCGCACCAGTACTGGTAGTCGGGGTTGACCGGGTCCATGTCCCGCACGATCGGCGTGCCGTTGTTGCACCAGTCGCACCGCCGCCGGTGTGCACCCATCCGTCAGCGACTCCCTCCCACGTCGGGCCGTCGACTCCCCCTCCGGCGATCCCGATTCTGCCACGCGGGTGCGGGGCAGGTCAGCAGGCACCGAAGGAACAAACGGAAGGATCCCGCCCCCTGTTGGGGACGGGATCCTGATTGTGGAGCTAAGGAGAATTGAACTCCTGACCTCCTGCATGCCATGCAGGCGCTCTACCAACTGAGCTATAGCCCCGCTCTCCGCCGCGCTCCCCCCGTTTCCGGTGTTCCGCGCTGCGAACAAGAAGAACTCTAGCCTGCGACCAGCCGGAAAGTGAAATCCGGATGGGAGCCGCCCTGAGGCGGGCTCAGTCGTCGTCGCCGAGCACCGGTTCGGGCAGCGTGCCGGCGTTGTGCTCCATCAGACGCCAGCCGCGCGCGCCCTCGCCGAGGACGGACCAGCAGCAGTTGGAGAGCCCGCCCAGGCCCTCCCAGTCGTACGCGTCCAGGCCCAGCAGCCGGCCGATCGTCGTACGGATGGTTCCGCCGTGGCTGACCACGACGAGCGTGCCGCCCTCCGGCAGTCGGTCGGCGTGCTCCAGCACCACCGGCGCCGCCCGGTCGGCGACCTCGGTCTCCAGCTCGCCGCCGCCTCGGCGGACGGGCTCGCCGCGCTTCCACGCCGCGTACTGCTCGCCGTACTTCGCGATGATCTCTTCGTGCGTGAGGCCCTGCCACTCACCGGCGTACGTCTCGCGCAGCGCGGCGTCGTGCGTCACGGGCAGGCCCGTGACGGCGGCCAGCTCGGCGGCCGTGGCGGAGGCCCGCCGCAGGTCCGAGGCGACGATGGAGGCCGGCTTCAGGGAGGCGAGCAGCCGGGCGGCGCGGCGCGCCTGCGCCACACCCGTCTCGGTCAGCTCGATGTCCGTGGAGCCCTGGAAGCGGCGCTCCAGGTTCCACGAGGTCTGGCCGTGCCGCCAGAGAACGATCTTCCGGCCCGTCTTGCGGGTGGCGGTCGCGCTCAGAACAGATCACCGTCCAGGTCCTCGTCGCCCGCCGCCTCGCGCAGCTTGGCGTGCTCCTCCGCCTTGCCCTTGGTGAGCTTGGCGTCCTCGGGCAGCTCGATCTCGGGGCAGTCCTTCCACAGGCGCTCCAGCGCGTAGAAGACCCGCTCCTCGCTGTGCTGCACGTGGACGACGATGTCGATGTAGTCGAGCAGGATCCAGCGGGCGTCGCGGTCGCCCTCGCGGCGCACCGGCTTGGCGCCGAGGTCCTTGAGCAGGCGCTCCTCGATCTCGTCGACGATCGACTTGACCTGGCGGTCGTTGGGCGCCGAGGCGAGCAGGAAGGCGTCGGTGATCGACAGCACGTCGCTGACGTCGTACGCGATGATGTCGTGCGCGAGCCGGTCGGCCGCGGCCTGGGCGGCGGCGGTGATGAGCTCGATGGAGCGGTCCGTGGCGGTCACTGGCCATGCTTTCGGGTTGGCGGGCAGATCCATACAAGGGTCTCATGTACCGCCGACCCCGCCCGCGCGGAACGTCCCGCGCGGGCCGGGGCACCGCCCGAGGGCCGGGTCAGGCCCGGCCCGGGCCTGGTCAGGACGGTTTGTAGTCCTTGCCCAGGGTCACCACGACGTCGGCGTTCACCGCGTTCTCGCCCTTCTTCACGACGGTCTCCGGCAGCCCCAGCGTCTTGGCGACGTCGACCGCCTTGGTCCGCTGCGCGTCGTCCTGGTACGTGATCTGCGTGGCGGGCTGGGTCTTGTCGGCCTTGCCGCCGTCCACGAAGGTGTAGCCGCCGTTCAGCAGCGCCGCCTTCGCCGCGATCTGCGTCTTGTCGTCGCCCGTGGCGTCCTTCAGGCCGACGCGCGGCGCGGCGCCGGCCTGGGCCGCCGTGAAGCTGCCGCCGAGCACCTCCTTGACGACGGTCTTGTTGGCGTCGTCGGTGAGCGTGCCGTCCGGCTTCACCGCGAGGACGTCGGTGCGGTACGCGCCCTCCTTCGCGTGCTCGCCCAGCTTGGCCAGCAGGGCGCCGAGGGTCTGGGCGTTCAGGGAGGGGTCGAGGATCTGGCCCATGCTCTCGACGGTGACGGTCGCCGACTTCGCGTCGCCGGGAACCTTGCGCAGCACCCCGTAGAGCACCTTGCCGAGCCGGTCCAGCTGCTTGGCCTCGGGCTCGCCCTGGCCGCGGTACGTGGCGTACGCGACGGCCATCGCACCGCTGAGGTGCTGCTTCGGGCCCTGCCCCACGGCCGGGATCTTGGCGGCGTCGTCGGCCGGGATCGCGACGTCGGTGTCGGTCTCGATGCCGCCGACCAGCTCGACCAGGTTCTCCAGGAAGGGGGTGTCCAGGCGCCAGGTGCCGCCGATGTGGGTGCCGAGCACCGAGTCGAGGGAGTCCCGTACGCCGAGGCCGCCCTCCTCGACCGCCTTGCCGAGGGCCGTGCCGGTGCCGTCGTCCTTCGCGACGCCCATCGCGTTCGGCAGCAGGACGGTGGCGCCCTTCTTGGTGGTGACGTTGTCGACGAGCAGCGCCGTGGAGGTGCCGCCCTTCTTGGTGTTGTGCAGGTGGACGACGATCATGTCGCGCTTCTGCGGTCCGGCGGCGGCCGCGGCGCCCTTCTTCTGGCCGGGGCCGTCGAGGAACGGCAGCTTGCCCGCGTACCAGAGGTAGCCGACGCCCGCGACGACGAAGAGGGCGAGGACGACGATCAGGGCGACCACCCGGTTGCGGCCGCGGCGGCGGGCCTCCTCGCGGCGCTCGGTCCGGCTCTCGGTGAACTTGAGCCAGTCGATGACGTCCTCGGAGTCCTCGTCCGGCTGGTCGATGAACGCGAACTGCTCGGTGCGGTAGTCCGGATCGGACGGCCCGCCCTCGGGCCGGCGCGGTCCGGGGACCCGGTCGGGGCGCGGCGGCTCCTGCTCGGCCGCGGGGGGCTCGGGGGCGGCCTGCTGCGGGATCCACTGCTCGGCCTGCTGCGCGTCGTACCCGTAGGCGGGGGCCTGGGGGTACTCCTGCTGCCCGTACTCCGGGGCGGCCGGCTGCTGCTGCGGCTGCTGGTAGTACGCCTGCTGCGCCTGCTCGCCGTAGCCCTGGGGGTCGTAGCCGTACTGCTGCTGCTCGTACGCCTGCTCGTACTGCTGCCCGGGGGCGGGCTGCGCGGGCACCTGGCCGTACACCGGCCGCCCGTACGGGTCGTAGCCGATGAGCTGCTGCTCCTTGGCTGCGTGCGGATCGTACCGGTCGTACTGATCCTGTCGGTCGTTCACCGCGGGGCCCCTCTCTCCGGAAGCTCAGGCTCCCCGGTACAGCTCACGCTTGTCGATGTAGCGCACCACACCATCGGGCACCAAATACCAGACAGGATCCCCCTGGGCGACCCGGGTGCGGCAGTCCGTGGACGAAATCGCCAGCGCGGGCACCTGCACCAGGGAGACGCCGTCCTCGGGGAGCCCGTCGTCGCTGAGCACGTGGCCCGGCCTAGTGACCCCGATGAAGTGGGCGAGCGAGAAGAGCTCGTCGGCGTTGCGCCAGGTCAGGATCTGGGCGAGGGCGTCGGCACCGGTGATGAAGAAGAGGTCGGCGTCTTCGTTGAGGGCGCTCAGATCACGCAGGGTGTCGATGGTGTACGTCGGCCCGCCGCGGTCGATGTCGATGCGGCTCACCGAGAACTGGGGGTTCGAGGCCGTCGCGATGACCGTCATCAGATAGCGGTCCTCGGCGGGGGACACGGCGCGCTGCGACTTCTGCCACGGCTGGCCGGTCGGTACGAACACCACCTCGTCGAGGTGGAACAGGGCGGCCACTTCACTGGCGGCCACCAGGTGTCCGTGGTGGATCGGGTCGAATGTCCCGCCCATCACGCCGAGCCGGCGCTTGACCGGGCCGGTAGGCATCTCCTGCTCTCCCATGAGCGCAGAGCCTACTGGCCCGGCGGAGCGGTGCGGACCCGCGATCGAGCGGGAGCGTGACGACCGGTTCAGCGGTCGCGGTTCAGGCGCGTGGTCACCCAGAGCATCAGGAGCAGGATGAACAGCGCGCCGCCGCCGGTGAGGTACGGGTTCAGGCTGTCGTGGTTGCCGCCGTGCTGCTCGGCGCCCTCCGACGCGAGAACGACCAGGTTGTGGGCGGTGGAGGAGAGGCTCATCAGGCAGATACCTATCGAGTCGGGGAGCGGGCGGAGACTTCGCTCACATCGTATGCGGGGGCCTGGGGCACGCTCACGCCGACTCAGGCGTTGGAGAGGATAGACGCAGGAGCACTCAGGCCGATCAAGGGGGAGGGCGTTATGACGGAGACCGGGTTCGAGAAGGTGCCGGCGAGGGACCGCAGGAGGTTCCCCGGTATTTCCTCGCGCGCGTACGAGCACCCGGCGGACCGCTCGGCGCTGGTGGCGCTGCGCAAGCTGAGCGGGTTCGACACCGTGTTCAAGGCCCTGAGCGGGCTGCTTCCGGAGCGGAGCCTGCGGCTGCTCTTCCTGTCGGAGTCCGTCCGGGTGGGCGAGACCCAGTTCCCGCACCTGTACGAGATGCTCCGCGACGCCTGTTACATCCTGGACCTGGAGAAGGTCCCGCAGATGTACGTGCAGCAGGATCCGAAGCCGAACGCGATGTGCATCGGGCTGGACGAGCCGATCATCGTGGTGACGACGGGCCTGGTGGAGCTGCTCGACGAGGAGGAGATGCGGGCGGTCGTGGGCCACGAGGTGGGCCACGCCCTGTCGGGGCACGCGGTGTACCGCACGATCCTGCTGTTCCTGACGAGCCTGGCGCTGAAGGTGGCCTGGATCCCGCTGGGCAATGTGGCGATCATGACGATCGTGACCGCACTGCGCGAGTGGTTCCGCAAGTCGGAGCTGTCGGCGGACCGGGCCGGGCTGCTGGTCGGGCAGGACGTGAACGCGTCGATGCGGGGCCTGATGAAGATCGCGGGCGGCAACCACCTCCACGAGATGAATGTGGACTCCTTCCTGGCCCAGGCCGAGGAGTACGAGTCGAGCGGCGATCTGCGCGACTCCGTGCTGAAGATCCTCAACGTGCTGCCCCGGACCCACCCCTTCACCACCGTGCGGGCGGCCGAGCTGAAGAAGTGGTCCCAGCACCGGGACTACCAGCGGATCATGGACGGCCACTACCCGCGGCGCGACGAGGACAAGGACACCTCGGTGTCGGACTCCTTCCGCGAGTCGGCCTCGCACTACGCGGACGCGGTGCGCAACAGCAAGGACCCGCTGTTCAAGCTGGTCGGGGACATCGCGGGCGGCGCGGCCGATGTCGGCGGCAAGCTGCGCGACAGGTTCACGGGCGCGGCCGGCGGGGGCTCGAACGCGAACGGCGAGGCCAAGGGCGGGGCTACGGAGCAGGGCTGACCGGGGCGGTCCCGTCGGGCGTGGGCGACGCCAGTACGCCGCACAGCCCGGCGGTGCGCCTCGGGGTGCCGCTGGCGTACGGGTCGCTCGCGGCCGGGCCGACCGTGGTCGGTCCGGCCCCGGCCAGGACCGGGCGGAAGCCTTCGGCGGGTTCGGTGGAGCAGTCCTGCGGCCCGGCCATCACATAGGCCGAGACCAGCTCCGCGCGGCGGGCCGTGAGGTCCTCCGTGTCGAAGCGCATCCGCAGCTCGCGCCGGACGGTGAAGAGCGAGGCGCCGTCTGCGGCGGCGGGAGATCCGGTGGCCGGGCGCACGGCGTACACGAAGGTGTGGTCGGTGATCACTTCGAGGATGTCCGCGGAGATCTCTTCGAAGGCGAGGATTCCACTGACCCGGACCCGGGTGTCGGCCACGGCGGCCGTGCCGGGGTCGAAGCGGACCAGCCAGCCGGTGGCGGCGTGCCGACCGTCGCCGGAGGGCGAGGTCATGCTCCGGTCGAACTGCGCCAGCTGATCGGGGTCGAGCAGGACCCGCACGGGCCGGGTGGCGGCTCCGGCGAGCACGTCGGGGTCCAGTGAGGACTGCACGAGGTAGTCCTTGGCGATGGACAGCGCGGTGACGACCTGCCCCTCGGTGAAGTGGTGGGTGCGGCGCGCGGCGGGCAGGCTGATCCCGGCGGCCCCGACGCGGTAGTCGGCCGCCGGGCTCTTCGCGTACAGGTCGACGGGACGTCCGCCGGGTACGGCGGCGGCGGGCGCGAGCGGCACGATCGTGCTGGTCAGCGGATCGGTGCGGCCGGTGGCCGGGGGCATGGCCGGATTGCTCAGGCCCATGTAGACGGCCACGGCGAAGGCCGTGGCGATGAGCAGCACCAGCAGCATGCCCTGGCGGGCGCCGCGGCCGGGCGTGCTGGTCCTGGGCCTGGAGGAGCCGCCGCCGGACCAGATGGACCGGCTGCGTACGGCCCGTGCGTGTTCGCCCATGCGCTCCTGGGCGGAGAACTCCTGGAGCCGGGCAGCCCGGACGAAGTCCTCGTCGAACACCACCGACCGGTACTCGTCCGACCGGAACTCGTCCGACCGGAACTCCTCGTCGCCCCCGCCGATGCCCTCGGGGGTGCCGTCGGGTGGATCTCCTGGCACGGCCATTGCTTCTCCCCGCTGTCCCCGCTTCAGAGAAGCCCCCAGCTCCGGTGAACGCGAGTGGGGTCGTACCTTCAGGGTTGGCGGCCGACGGGGTACGTAAACGCTCCGGCGCCACTGACTTCCGTGAGCGGGGTGGTGGCGGGGGCGGGCGTGTGGTCCGCGTCGCTCGATGCGCTGCGGTAGACGGCGCTGAAGGCCAAGGCGACCATCCCGAGGCCCATCACGAAGGCGAGCACCCAGGCGACCGGGCGCAGCCAGGGCGAGCGGCCCCGGTAGGGGCGCAGCGCGCCGCCGTAGGCCCCGTACGGACCCTCCGCGTAGCCGGGGCCGTGTTCCCAGCCGGGTTCGTCGATGCCGTACCCGTCGGGGCGGCCGTAGCCGTAGCCGTCGTAGTCGTCGTCGGAGGTCCAGCCGCCGGCGACGGCGCGGGCGGCTTCCGCCTCCGCGCGTGCGCGGTCCGCGGCCCGCTGGCGTTCCGCGGCGCTCGGCTCATGGATCTCGGCGCTCCGGACGAAATCCTCGTCGAACACCACGGAGGCGAAGTCCTGATCCGCGCCTCCGCGGTCGTCGTTGTCGGGCTCCCCGTCGTCCGGGAACTTGCCCCCCACGTCGTCCGGCACAGCACCAGCGTAGACCGGGGGGACCGCTTTGGGCAGGGTGTAAGCCGAAATCCGGCCACCCGGTGTGCGGGGTCCGACTACCGGACGTGACCGTCGCCCGTGACGATGTACTTGGTGGAGGTCAGCTCGGGAAGGCCCATCGGGCCCCGGGCGTGCAGCTTCTGGGTGGAGATTCCGATTTCGGCGCCGAAGCCGAACTGCCCACCGTCCGTGAACCGGGTGGACGCATTTACGGCGACCGTGGTCGAGTCGACCAGCTGGGTGAAGCGGCGGGCGGCGGCCTGCGAGGTGGTGACGATCGCCTCGGTGTGGCCGGAGGTCCAGCGGCGGATGTGGGCGACGGCGTCGTCGAGGGAGTCCACGACCCCGGCGGCGATGTCGTACGAGAGGTACTCGGCGGCCCAGTCCTCGTCGGTGGCGGGCAGCGCGGTGACCTTGGAGTGCTCGGCGGCCGCGAGGACCCGGTCGTCGCCGTGGACGGTGACGCCGGCGTCGGCGAGGGCGTCGAGGGCGCGCGGCAGGAAGGCGTCGGCGATGTCGCGGTGGACGAGGAGGGTCTCGGCGGAGTTGCAGACCGAGGGCCGCTGGGCCTTGGAGTTGACGAGGATGTCCACGGCCATGTCGAGATCGGCCTGGGCGTCCACGTAGACGTGGCAGTTGCCGGTACCGGTCTCGATGACCGGGACGATGGACTCCTCGACGACCGTCTTGATGAGGGAGGCGCCGCCGCGCGGGATGAGGACGTCGACGAGGCCGCGGGCGCGCATCAGCTCGCGGACGGAGTCGCGGGACTCGCCCGGGACGAGCTGGATCGCGTCGGCGGGCAGGCCGGTGCTTTCGACGGCGTCGCGGAGGATGGCGACGAGGGCGGTGTTGGAGGCGTAGGCGGAGGAGCTGCCGCGCAGGAGGACCGCGTTGCCGGCCTTGAGGCACAGCGCCGCGGCGTCGACGGTGACGTTGGGGCGGGCCTCGTAGATGATGCCGACGACGCCGAGCGGGACGCGGATCTGGCGGAGGTCGATCCCGTTGGGGAGGGTCGAGCCGCGGACGACCTCGCCGACGGGGTCGGGGAGGGCGGCGACGTCCCGGACGTCGGAGGCGATCGCCGCGACGCGGTCGGGGGTGAGGGTGAGGCGGTCGATGACGGTCTCGCTGGTGCCGGCTTCGCGGGCCTTGGCGGTGTCGGTGGCGTTGGCCTCGACGATCTCGGCCGTACGGGCCACCAGCGCGTCCGCGATGGCCAGCAGCGCGGCGTCCTTGGCGGACCGCGGGAGGGGGGCGATGGCCGCGGCGGCGGTGCGGGCGGCCTGCGCGGTGGCGATCACGGGCGAGGCGGGGGCGTCGAGCGAGGTCATGCCGCCCAGGGTAGTCCCCGGCCCCACCCGGGCCGACGGGGTTCCACCCCGCGAGACGCCTTCTCGACCGGTGCGGGCGGGTGCCGGGCGGTGGGCCCTGCGGGGCTTGGTCCCCACCGTTCCCCGGGGGGCTCCGCCCCGGACCCCCGGCGCCTCAAACGCCGGCGGGGCCGAATCAGTACGGGTGCACTCCCACCGGATGTGCCGGGGGTGGGCCGTAGCCCTCTGCCACTCGGAGGTGGTACGTCGCGCGGTCGATGACCTCCAGGCCGACGATCTCCCACGGCGGGAGCTGCGCCGAGGAGCGGTGTTCGCCCCACAGGCGCAGGGCGACGGCCGCGGCGTCGTGGAGGTCGCGGGCCTCCTCCCAGTACCGGATCTCCGCGTGGTCGTCGGCGTACCGGCTGGTCAGGAGGAAGGGGTGGTCGTGCGCCAGCTGTTCCAGGCCGCGCCGGACCTCCGACAGCGGCGCCGGCTTGCCGGAGACGCTCAGGGTGACGTGCCAGAGACGGGAGGCTTCGCCCTGCTCGTCGTCCCCGCCGCCGCTGATGCTGGTCAGCGCTCGTCTCACCAGCCCGCCTCCTGTCTGCGCCATGCCTGTCCGCCCCTCACAGTTGACCAGTCCCCGGCCCGCCGCGCGGCGGTTTTACCGAACCTCAGCCCTCCAGCAGGACCAGATCGTCGCGGTGTACGACCTCGCGCTCGTACGCCGGGCCGAGTTCCTTCGCCAGCTCCCTGGTGGAGCGCCCCAGCAGCTGCGGGAGTTCCTTGGCGTCGAAGTTGACCAGCCCGCGGGCCACGGCGCGGCCGTCGGGCCCGCGCAGTTCCACCGGGTCGCCGGCGACGAATTCGCCCTCGACGGCCGCGATCCCGGCGGGCAGCAGGGAGCTGCCGCGCTCGGTCACCGCGCGTACGGCGCCCTCGTCCAGGACCAGGTGCCCCTGCGGGGTCGAGGCGTGCTGGAGCCACAGCAGCCGGTCCGCCGAGCGCCGGCCGGTGGCGTGGAAGTGCGTACCGGTGAGCCGGCCCGCCAGGGCGTCGGCCGCCTGGCTCGCCGAGGTGAGGACGACCGGGATGCCGGCCGCGGCCGCGATCCGCGCCGCCTCGACCTTGGTGACCATGCCACCGGTGCCGACGCCCGCCTTGCCGGCGCTTCCGATCGAGACGTGCGCGATGTCCTCGGGCCCTCGCACCTCGTCGATCCGGGTGGTGCCGGGCAGCGACGGGTCTCCGTCGTAGAGGCCGTCCACGTCGGACAGGAGGACGAGGAGGTCGGCGCGGACGAGGTGGGCGACGAGGGCGGCCAGCCGGTCGTTGTCGCCGAAGCGGATCTCGTCCGTGGCGACGGTGTCGTTCTCGTTGACGACCGGCAGGGCGCCCATGGCCAGGAGCTGGTCCAGGGTCCGGTACGCGTTGCGGTAGTGGGCGCGGCGGCTGGTGTCGTCGCTGGTCAGCAGCACCTGCCCGACGCGGACCCCGTACCGGGCGAAGGAGGCCGTGTACCGGGCGACCAGCAGGCCCTGCCCGACGCTGGCGGCGGCCTGCTGCCGGGCCAGGTCCGTGGGGCGGCGGCGCAGGCCGAGCGGGGAGAGCCCGGCGGCGATGGCTCCGCTGGAGACGAGGACGATCTCCTTCTCACCGCCGCTGCGCGCCTTGGCCAGTACGTCGACCAGGGCGTCCACCCGGTCGGCGTCGAGTCCGCCGGCCGCGGTGGTCAGGGATGAGGATCCGACCTTGACCACGATCCTGCGGGCGTCCACGACACCTTGCCTAGCCGCTGACACGTCTGTCCCCTTGCCCCTTGCCGGTACGTCTGCCACCTCAATCTACGGGGTGGTGCGCCGCGCCCGCGCAGGGGTTTCAGACGGTGGACTCAAGCCCCGGAGCCGCTGCGGGCCGGCTCCGGGTCCTCGGCCCCGGCGGCCGTGCCCGGGACCAGGATCTTGCGCGAGAGCAGGTACGTGAACGGGATGGCCACGACCGCGGCGACGAGCGGGGCGATCCGGGTGTCGAGCCCGGCCCAGGTCACCAGGGCGTAGAGCCCGACGGACTGGATCACGTAGTTCGTGATGTTCGTCAGCGGGAAGAGCAGGAACTTCTTCCAGGTGGGCCTGGTCCGGTAGGTGAAGTACGTGTTCATGAAGAACGAGCCGACCATCGCCAGCAGGAAGGCGAGGCTGTAGGCCAGGAAGTACGGCATCCACGGGTGCAGCAGCAGGTAGATACCGAAGAAGGTGCCGGTGTTGACGGCGCCGACGAGGCCGAAGCGGAGGATCTGGCCGAGCTGGCTGCTCATGGTTCAGCGCACCTCGCGCTCGGCGGCGGAGACCGTGAGGCGCGAGGCGGACAGGCCGCCGCGCTCGCGGGCGGCGCTGTGGACCCCGGCGGCGTCGGGCCGGGCCTGCGGGTCCGCGCCGTGCGCCTCCTTCACCAGGAAGTGCGGACGGCGCTTGGTCTCGTAGTAGATGCGGCCGATGTACTCGCCGATCAGACCCAGCATGATCATCTGAACGCCGCCGATGCCGACGATGATCGCGACGAGGGTCACGTAGCCGGGAGCGGTGACGCCGTGGGTCATGGCCATGACGGCGATCCACAGCGCGTACAGGGCGGCCAGGCCCACCAGCGACACGCCCGCCCAGATTCCGATCCGCAGCGGCCGGTTGTTGAAGGAGATCAGCCCGTCCATGGCGTAGTTCAGCAGGGAGCCGAACTTCCACTTCGTCTCGCCGGCCTCACGCTGGGCGTTGCGGTAGTCGAAGTGGACGGTGTCGAAGCCGATCCAGGAGAAGAGCCCCTTGGAGAAGCGGTTGTACTCCGGCAGGGACAGCAGCGCGTCCACGGCCGGCCGGGACAGCAGCCGGAAGTCGCCGACGCCGTCGGTGAGTTCCACGTCGACCCAGCGGTTGACGCCGCGGTAGTACAGGCGGCTGAGCGCGGAGCGGACCTTCTTGTCGCCTTCGCGGGTGCGGCGGGCGATGATCTGGTCGTGGCCCTGCCGGTAGTAGTCGAGCATGGTGGCGATGAGCTCCGGCGGGTGCTGGAGGTCGGCGTCCATGATCACGACCGCGTCGCCGGTGGCCTCGCGCAGGCCGGCGAGCATACCCGCCTCCTTGCCGAAGTTGCGGCTGAAGGAGACGTACCGGGTACGGTCACCGTGCTCGGCGGCGATCTTGCGGAGCTTGACGAGAGTTCCGTCACTGCTGCCGTCGTCGACGTAGCAGACCTCGTACTCGACGGGCAGGGAGTCCAGGACCCTGCGGATCTCCAGGTCGAAGCGGTCGATCACGGCTTCTTCGTTGTAGCAAGGGACTACTACGGACAGCTTCGTCATGAACACTTCCTGCTGGGTCCGAACGGGTGATTGTCGGCGACCGGACCCGCCACACACCTCTACCTCAGAAGTATGCACGCCGGGGGTCGGTCCGCCGGATCCGCACGCGGCACACGGTAGCTTTGACGGGTTAAGCGGAATGGAACAAAGGGATCGAGGTGCACGTGCCTGACGTCTCCGTGGTCGTCATCGTCTACAACGACGCAGAGCGTCTGCCGACAGCCGTCCAGTCGGTTTTGGACCAGACCCTGCACGGGGTCGAAGTCGTGATCGTCGACGACTGCAGCAAGGACCGGTCGTACGCGGTCGCCCAGGAGCTGGAGGCCGCGCACCCGGGGAGAGTGCGCGCCTTCCGGCTGCCGGAGAACAGCGGCGGCTGCGGTGCCCCGCGCAACCACGGCATCCAGCAGGCGACCGGCACATACGTCATGTTCCTGGACAGCGACGACGTGCTGGAACGAAACGCCTGCCGGAACATGCTGGCCGCGGCCGAGCGGACCGGGTCCGACCTGGTCTCCGGCATGTGCGTGCGCGTGCACCTCGACAACCGGTGGGGCAAGACCACCGAGTGGTACCCCTGGATCTACTCGCGCACCCGCACGCTGGAGTCGATCACCGAGGACCCGGACCTGCTGGTCTACGACACCCTCTCCACGAACAAGTGCTACCGGCGCGCGTTCCTGCTGGAGCAGGGCCTGGAGTTCCCGGTCGGCATCCACTACGAGGACCTGCTCTTCTCCGCGCAGGCCTACGTGGCGGCCCGCCGCATCACGCTGATCCCGAACCACGTCTACTACTGGAACGTGGTCGAGAAGGCCTCGGCGAAGTCGATCAGCAACCGGCGCCACGAGATCGCGAACTTCGTCCACCGGATGGAGATCCACCGCCGCGTCGACGAGCTGCTGGCCGCCAAGGGGCACACGGCCATCAAGTCGGCGAAGGACGCCAAGTTCCTCAAGCACGACCTGGTGCTGCACCTGCGCGACCTGCCCCTGCTGGGCGACGCGTACCGCCAGGAGTTCGCCCGCCTCGCCAACGGCTACCTGGCCGGCATCGACCCGGCCGCGTACGAGAACGTCACGTACCTCCAGGCGATCTGCGCCTACCTGCTGGGCAAGGAGGACTGGGACAACCTGCTTCCGGCCGCCGACGCCATGACCAACAAGGGCCGGCTGACCTCGCCGCTCGCCGAGCGCGACGGCCGCGTCTACTGGTGTGCCACGCACATCGACGACGAGGACGACGAGGCCCGCCGGATACTGGACGTCACCGAGCAGGGCTTCCACACCGCCCCGCTCTCCTCGCTCGCGCTGGGCAACCGTCTGACCTCGTACGAGGACGACGGGCGCGGCACCGTCACGCTCTCGGGCTCCGTGGTGAACCCGCTGGGCCGGATCAGCCCGGAAAAGGAGCTGACGGCCACACTGGAGTTCCGGGCCCGCCGGCAGATCGGCGTACGGTCCTTCAGCTTCCCGGTGGCAACCGTGCGGCATGCCGGTGACACGATCGAGTGGACCGCCACGGCCGACATCGGCAGCACCGTCCGCCCCCTCGGCATCATCGACGCCGTCTGGGACGTCCGCCTGAAGCTGACCGCCGGCGGCAACCGCCTCACCACCCGCGTCTCCGTCGGCGGGGTCGACCTGGAGTCGGCGGCCCGCCTGCGCGTGCGCCCGCGGCTGACCCGGCTGGTCTCCGACCGCTTCGAGCCGGAGGTCACCAAGAAGGGGAACCTCTCCTACGTCCTGACCGCCGAGGGCGCCGCCGCCGTCCGCACGCAGACGCTGATCAGCAGCGCGATGCACGGCAGGGCCGCCGGCGTGGTCAAGCGGGGCCTGCGCAAGGCCCTGCGGGCCCGCCGCAACCTCGGCTCGGGCGAGCAGAAGGTGAAGGTCTACCACGAGGTCTTCTCGAAGCTGCCGATCAAGAAGGGCACGGTCGTCTTCGAGAGCCACATGGGCAAGCAGTACAGCGACAGCCCGAAGGCGATCTACGAGGAGATGGTCCGCCAGGGCGTCCCGTTCGAGGCGATCTGGTCGTACGCGGGCGGCAAGCCCACCGGCTTCCCCAAGGACGCCACCCTGGTGCGCCGCTGGAGCTGGCCCTACCTGCGCGCGCTGGCGCAGGCCGAGTTCTGGGTCGACAACCAGGGCTTCCCCCTGGCCCTGGCCAAGCGCGAGGGAACCACGTACATCCAGACCTGGCACGGCTCCGCGCTCAAGCGCATGGGCTTCCACGAGCCCCGCACCAAGGCGCAGGGCAAGGCCGGCCAGGACAAGTTCCAGGCGGCCGTCAACCGCTTCGACCACTTCCTGATCCGCTCCGAGCACGACGCCCGTACCCTCGCCAAGGGCTTCCGGCTGCGCGACGAGGTGCTGCTGCGCACCGGCTACCCGCGCAACGACGCCCTGGTCGAGGCGCACCGCGCCGAGGCGCAGAGCGGGGAGCGGGTGCGCGGGCCGCTCGCAGCCGAGCTGGGCATCGACCCGGAGAAGAAGGTGCTGCTGTACGCGCCGACCTTCCGGGCGACCGCGGACGGCGCGGTGGAGGGTTTCGAGTTCCCCTTCGACGTGGAGGAGTTCGCCGAGCGGCTCGGCGACCGCTTCACGCTGCTGGTGCGCACCCACTACCTCAACAGCGTCTCGCTGCCGCCGTCGGTCGCGGGCCGGGTCATCGACGTGTCCCGGCACCACGACATCACCCCGCTGCTGGCGCTCGCCGACGGGCTGATCACCGACTACTCGTCCGTGATGTTCGACTACTCGGTCCTGGACCGGCCCATGCTGTTCTTCGCATACGACTACGAGGAGTACGCGACCGACATCCGCGGCACGTACTTCGATCTGAAGGAGAAGGCGCCCGGGCCGGTGGTGGCCACGGCCGACGAACTCCTCCAGGCGCTCGCCGCCTTCGACGAGGCGGACGCCAAGTACGCGGAGGCGCGGCAGCGTTTCCTCACCGAATTCGGCGAGTACGACCGCGGGGACGCGGCGCGCCAGATCGTAGAGAAGTTCTTCACCGGGAGCGGCAAGTGAGCCGGGACATCTTCATCGTCTCCAACAGCGTCGACGAGCTCGGCGGCGTGACGACCTGGTCGCACCAGATGGCCGGGCTGTTCGCGGACCGCGGGCACCGGGTGCACATCGTCGGCATCGCCCCGGTCGCCGAGGAGATCCGGCAGAAGCTGCCGCAGGACCTGCCGTACGAGATGACCACCCTGTACGACGCCCACCCGCCGAAGGCGCGGCGCCTGCGCGGGATCAAGGGCAGGCTGAACGCCCCGGAGCGGCGCCGCCAGGCGGCCCGGCGGGCGAAGATGCGGGCCAAGGCGGAGAAGCTGAACGAGCTGTTCCGTGCGGCCGGCCCCGGGGCCGTCGTGATCGTCACGCAGGTCTGGGCGATGGAATGGGTGGCGCTCGCCGACACCAAGGGGCTCGGCCTCATCGGTATGAGCCACGAGTCGTTCGAGGCCAGCCAGAAGTCCACCCGCGGCGAGCGGGTCCGCCGCCACTACGCGGAGGTCGACCGGCTGCTCGTGCTGACCCCGGAGGACGCGGACCTGTGGATCCGGGCCGGCATGGAGAACGTGGGCAGCATGCCGAACCCGCTGCCGTTCATGCCGGACTCCCCCGCGCCGCGCTCGGAGAAGGTCGTCGCCAGCGTCGGCCGCCTCGCCTTCGAGAAGGGCGTGGACCTGCTGCTCGACGCATGGGCCGACGCCGCCCCGCTCCACCCCGACTGGGTCCTGCGGATCTACGGGGCGGGCATCGAGGAGCCGGCGCTGCGGGCGCACGCCGCCACGCTCGGGCTGACCGACTCCGTGGAGTGGATGGGCAGCACCGACGACGTGCTGGGCGCGCTGCGCGGGGCCTCGGTGTTCGCGCAGGCCTCGCGGGCCGAGGGCTTCCCGATCACGCTGCTGGAGGCGATGGCCGCGGGCGTGCCGGCGGCCGCGTTCGACTGCGCGCCGGGCGTACGGGAGATCGTGGCGCACGGCGAGGACGGGCTGCTGGCCCGGCTGGGCAACACCATGGAGCTGGCCGGGCACCTCGACGTGCTGATGGCGGACCGCGAACTGCGCGACCGGCTCGGCGACAACGCCTTCCGCAGCGTGCAGCGCTACTCCAGCGCCGAGATCACCGACCGCTGGGAAGAGCTGTTCGCGTTTTTGGAGCGCTGAGCCGCCGAACCACGAAGCCGCCCGCCCCGGAACGCGTCCGGGGCGGGCGGCTTTCGTACGTCGTGTCAGCGCGCGACGTGGTGCACGGCGCCCTTGCGGTTGGCCTCCCAGCCCGCCCAGGCCGAGGTGATCATCTCGCGGACGTCGTGCTTGGCCTTCCAGCCCAGCTCCGCCGCGATCTTGTCGGCCGAGGCCACGACCTTCGCCGGGTCACCGGGGCGCCGCGGGACGACGACGGGCTCGTGCGTGTGCCCGGTGCCCTCGTTCAGCAGCTGCGCCATCTCCCGTACGGAGACGCCCTCGCCGCGGCCGATGTTGACGGTGAGGTCCTTGTAGTCCCCGGTCGCGCCCCACTCGACGAGCTTGCGCGCCGCCACCACGTGGGCCTCGGCGAGGTCCTCGACGTGGATGTAGTCGCGGATGCAGGTGCCGTCCGGGGTCGGGTAGTCGTCGCCGAAGATCCGGGCACCCTCACCCTTGTCGAACCGCTCGAAGACCATCGGGACCAGGTTGAAGACCCCCGTGTCCGCGAGCTCGGGGGCGGCCGCGCCCGCCACGTTGAAGTAGCGCAGGCAGGCGGTGGAGATGCCGTGCGCCTTGCCGGCGGCGCGGACCAGCCACTCGCCGGCCAGCTTCGTCTCGCCGTACGGGCTCAGCGGCGCGCACGGGGTCTCCTCGGTGACGAGCTCCACGTCGGGCATGCCGTACACGGAGGCGGAGGAGGAGAAGAGGAAGTTGCGGACGCCGGCGGCGGCCACCGCGCCCAGCAGGACCTGAAGGCCCTCCACGTTCTCGTGGTAGTAGTACAGCGGCTTCTCGACGGACTCGCCGACCTGCTTCTTGCCCGCGAGGTGCACCACGCCGGTGATCTGGTGCGCGCGGATGGTCTCGTCCAGGGTCAGCCGGTCCAGGACCGAGCCGATCACCAGCGGGACGCCCTCCGGGACGCGGTCCTCGTTGCCCGTGGAGAGGTCGTCGTAGACGACGACCTCCTCACCCGCGGCGAGCATCGCGCGGACGACGTGGGAGCCGATGTAGCCGGCGCCACCAGTGATCAGAAAAGTCATGCGTATCTCCCTGGGGTCCCCGGAGCGGGTCCGGGGTCCTGTCCGAAATCTCAGGCGGCCTGACGGTCGCCGGCTGTCTTCACTCCGATCCGCGGCCTGCCCGGGCCCGGTGGAGACGGTTGCGTACGAGGCTCAGCGCGCCCGCGGCACCCGGCGCGAGCCGCAGGGCCAGTGATCCTCCGCCCGTACGGAACGGCTGCGCCAGCAGAACACCGTACCTGCTGCTCGGCAGGGCGCGGCGGTGCAGGAGGTCGTCGAGGGGGCGCGGGGAGGTGACCAGGGAGCTCCCGTCGGCGAACTCCACGCCCACCTGGACGCCCCACGCCTGCATGCCGCGGCGGCCCTGGCGGCGCCCCGCGGCGGCCACGCCGGTGAGCCGGAAGGGCAGTTCGGCGGTCCAGCCGTCGCCGTCGGCGGCGGGGTGCAGCTCCGCCGGCCGGTCCTGGACCGGCTGCCCGCCCGAGCGGGGTACGAAGCTCAGCCGGGCGGTGCGCGGCCCGGCTTCGGCGAGGCGCCCGTACAGGTCGCGCACCCGGATCCGGAGCCGGCCCGCGCCCAGCGGTTCGGCGTCGATGCTGACGGGCAGTTCGGCCACCGGCAGCCCGGCCAGCCCGTCCAGGACGACCGGGAGCTCCTCGCTCCACACGGGCTGCCCCTGCGGGCCGGTCGCGTACGGGGGCAGCAGCCGGGGCGGCTCGGCGGCGAAGCGGGTGAGCCGCTCGACGTCGGCGGGCGGGTTCGCGGTGGCCCGCAGCAGCCGGACGATCCAGCGGGCGTGCGCCCCGGCGGCCTCGACGGCGGCCTCGTCGAACCCGGCGACGTAGTCACGGGTCAGCGTCCACCACGCGGCCTGGTAGTCGGGGTCCTTGCCGAGCTCGCGCAGGTACATGCGCAGGTCGTACTCCAGGAACTTCACCTGGCAGGCGAGGCCCAGCTCCGGGGAGGACTCGGTGATGATCCGGCAGGCCGTGCGGTGGGCCTCGATCCGGGAGCGCCAGTTGCCGACGTCCTTGCGGTCCAGGGAGATCGACACCTGGGCGGCGCCGCGGCGCACGTGCCAGACGTAGACGAGGTCGCCGATGACGGCGATGCGGGGGGCGGCGGCCAGTACGCGCGCGGTGAAGACGAAGTCCTCGTAGATGAACCGGCCGTCGGGGAAGCGGATCGCGTGCTTGTCCAGGAAGGCCCGCTCGTACAGCTTGTTGACGCAGAGGGTGTCCCGGACCAGCTCGGGCCGGTCGGCGGGCCGCTCGATCACGTCGCCCGCGGTGTAGAGCCCGGGCATCCAGGGCACGTCGTGGTGGAGCGGCAGCTCACGGCGTACGCACGCGCCGACGGTCACCGGCGCGCGGTGCTCCTCGGCGGCGCGCACGAGGGCGTCGGCCGCCCCCGGGGGCAGCACGTCGTCGCTGTCGAGGAAGAGCACGTACGGGGAGCTCGCGGCCGCGATCCCGTCGTTGCGCGGGGTGCCGCAGCCGCCGCTGTTCTCCGTGCGGTGCACGACCTTCAGGCGGGGGTGGACGGCGGCCAGCTCGTCCAGCACCCGCGCGGTGCCGTCGGCCGAGGCGTCGTTCACGGCGATCACCTCGGCGACGACCGGGCCCTGGGCGAGAGCCGAGGAAACGGCCTCGCCCACGAGCACGGCGTCGTTGTACGCGATCACCACGACGGAAACGCTGGGAGTGTTGGTGCTGCTCACCCGTGGATCCTAGGCGACCGGGGTAAACATCACTTCAACTCCGCCGTTCGGGGCAAAGATACGGCAAAGCGGCAGATCAGAACGGCCGGAACTCGTCGTACTCCTTCTGCACCGAGTCCCCGCGCTCGGCTTCCTTGTCCTTGCGGCGGGTGGTGGCCGGACGCGGGGCGTCCAGACGGTGGTCCTCGCCGCGGCGGCCCAGCATCTCGGCGCCGGCCATCACGGTCGGCTCCCAGTCGAAGACGACCGCGTTGTCGTCGGAGCCGATGGCCACGCCGTCGCCGGCGCGGGCGCCGGCCTTCTTCAGCGCGTCCTCGACACCGAGGCGGTTGAGGCGGTCGGCGAGGTAGCCGACGGCCTCGTCGTTGTTGAAGTCGGTCTGGCGGACCCAGCGCTCCGGCTTCTCGCCGCGCACCTTGTAGACGTCCTCGACCTCGTCGTAGGTGATGGTGAAGCCGGAGTCGTCCACGGCCTTCGGGCGGATGACGATACGGGTCGCCTCCTCCTTCGGCTTGCGGGCGCGGGCCTTGGCGATGACCTCGGCGAGGAAGTAGGAGAGCTCCTTGAGGCCCGTACGGGCGACCGCTGAGACCTCGAAGACCTTGTAGCCGCGCGCCTCCAGGTCGGGGCGGACCATGTCGGCGAGCTCCTGGCCGTCCGGGATGTCGACCTTGTTCAGGACGACGAGGCGCGGGCGCTTCTCCAGGCCGCCGCCGTAGAGCCTGAGCTCCTCCTCGATGACGTCGAGGTCGGCGATCGGGTCACGGTCGGACTCCAGGGTGGCGGTGTCCAGCACGTGCACGAGCACCGAGCAGCGCTCGACGTGGCGCAGGAACTCCAGGCCGAGGCCCTTGCCCTGGCTGGCGCCGGGGATCAGGCCCGGGACATCGGCGATCGTGTAGACCGTCGAGCCCGCGGTGACGACGCCCAGGTTCGGGACGAGGGTGGTGAAGGGGTAGTCCGCGATCTTCGGCTTGGCGGAGGAGAGCACCGAGATCAGCGAGGACTTGCCGGCGCTCGGGAAGCCGACCAGCGCCACGTCGGCGACGGTCTTGAGCTCCAGGACGATGTCGCCGGCGGTGCCGGGGACTCCCAGGAGTGCGAAGCCGGGGGCCTTGCGGCGGGCGGAGGAGAGCGCGGCGTTGCCGAGGCCGCCGCGGCCGCCCTGGCCCGCGATGAAGGTGGTGCCCTGGCCGACCAGGTCGGCGAGGACGTTGCCCTCCTTGTCGAGGACGACGGTGCCGTCCGGCACGGGCAGGACCAGGTCCTGGCCGTCCTTGCCGGAGCGGTTGTCGCCGGCGCCGGGCTGGCCGTTGGTGGCCTTGCGGTGCGGGCTGTGGTGGTAGTCCAGCAGGGTGGTGATCGCCTGCTCCACCACCAGGATGACGTCGCCGCCACGGCCGCCGTTGCCGCCGTCGGGGCCGCCGAGCGGCTTGAACTTCTCCCGGTGAACGGAGGCGCAGCCGTGGCCCCCGTTACCCGCGGCGACATGCAGCTCGACGCGGTCCACGAAGGTGGTCATGGTTGTTCCTCCAGATACATACGGGAATGTCCCGGGCAGGCCTTGCTGCCCATTAAACGTGCCTAACCGTGCCTATGTGCCAACGCGCCGAGGGCGGACCTCTCTTCCCGGCTTGCGCCGGGAAGAGCTGAGATCCGCCCTCGGGAAGTTACGTACCGCTGATCAGCAGGAGCTGGATCAGGCGGCCGGAACGATGTTGACGACCTTGCGGCCACGGTGCGTGCCGAACTGCACGGCACCGGCCTGCAGCGCGAACAGCGTGTCGTCGCCACCACGACCGACACCCGAGCCCGGGTGGAAGTGGGTGCCGCGCTGGCGGACGAGGATCTCGCCGGCGGAAACGACCTGACCGCCGAAGCGCTTCACGCCGAGCCGCTGAGCATTGGAATCGCGCCCGTTCCGGGTGGACGATGCGCCCTTCTTGTGTGCCATGTCTCAGTCCCTCTTACTTCGCAGCCGCGGGGATACCGGTGACCTTGATCGCCGTGTACTGCTGGCGGTGACCCTGGCGACGGCGGTAGCCGGTCTTGTTCTTGTACCGAAGGATGTCGATCTTGGCACCCTTGTGGTGGTCCACGATCTCGGCCTGGACCTTGATGCCGGCCAGGACCCACGGGTCGCTGGTCACGGCGTCGCCGTCGACAACGAGCAGGGTCGAGAGCTCGACCGTGTCGCCAACCTTGGCAGTGGAAATCTTGTCAACCTCAACGATGTCGCCGACAGCAACCTTGTGCTGGCGACCACCGCTGCGCACGATGGCGTACACGCGGATCTCTCTCTCACTCGGGACGGATGCTCCTGAAGCCAGCCGCTCAGGCAGACCCCTCTTGCGGGGGGACCGAACTGATCCGGATTGGACGAGCGGCCTCTCCTTCGGGCGATGCCCGGCCGGAGGAAGGTGCTCAGGAGCGCGACACGCACTAGACGTAACCATCTAGAACATGCCGACGGTCTAGGTTACGGGGCCGGTTCCGGAGGGTCAAACCGGGCCCCGCGCAGGCCGTGGGCCCCGCCTTTCGGCGGGGCCCACGGCCGTGCGGCGGATCAGGCTTCGGTCGGAGCCGAGACGGAGGGCAGCGACTGCTGCTCGGCCGCCGCGGTCTTCTTCGTCGCCCGCTTCGCCACGGTCTTCTTGGCCGTCGCCTTCTTCGCGACGGTCTTCTTGGCGGCCGTCGCCTTCTTCGCGACGGTGGCCTTCTTCGCCGGAGCCTTCTTGGCGGCCGTCTTGCGGACCGCCTTCTTGGCCGCCGGGGCGGCCTCCTCGGCCTCGGGGGCCTCGGCCGGGGCCGGGGCGGCCTCGGGCTCGGCCGCGGGGGTCTCGACGACCAGGACGGCAGCCTCCGCCGCGCCGGCCGGGGAGCCGGCGGGTGCGGTGGCCTTACGGGTGGCACGCCGACGGGGGCGGGCCGGTGCGGCCTCGGCCGCGGGGGCCTCCTCGACCGGGGCCTCGGCGACCGGGGCCTCTACGACGGCCTCGGGCTCCGGGGCGGCCGGGGCGGCCGGCTCCGGGGCGGGCTCCGGCTCGGCGGCGGCCTCGGCCACCGGGGCCGGGGCCGTGGCCTTGCGGGTGGCCCGGCGACGGGTCCGGCCCTTGGGCGCGGCCTCGACCGTCTCGGCGGCCTCCACGGCCTCCGCGACGACCTCGGTGGCCGGCGCCAGCACCGTGTCGGCCGGCTCGGTCACCGGCTCGGCCTCGACGACGGGCTCGGCGACGGCCTCGACCACGGGCTCGGCCACGGGGGCCGGCGCCGGGGCGGCGGCACCGCGCGGGGCACCCGCCGGGGCGGTCGCCTTGCGGGTGGCACGGCGGCGGTTGCGACGGCCGCTCAGGCCGGCCGCGGCCTCCGCCTCCGCCGGGCTGCTGTAGAGCTCCTCGTCCGCGACGAACGCCGGCTCGGGCAGCGCCACCGGCGCCGCGAGCTCGGCGGCCACCTCGGCCTCGGTCTCGGTCTCGGCTTCGAGGACCTCGGCGGTCTCGACGCCCTCGATCTCGTGGTCGTGCTCGTGGCCGCGGCCGCCGCGCCGCTTGGCGCGCTTGCCGTTGCCACCGCCGCCGACCACGGTCGGCGTCTCCATGTGCACGATCACACCGCGCCCGTTGCAGTGGACACAGGTCTCGGAGAAGGACTCCAGCAGACCCTGGCCCACCCGCTTGCGGGTCATCTGGACCAGGCCCAGCGAGGTCACCTCGGCGACCTGGTGCTTCGTACGGTCGCGGCCCAGGCACTCCAGCATCCGCCGCAGGACCAGGTCGCGGTTCGACTCCAGGACCATGTCGATGAAGTCGATGACGACGATGCCGCCGAGGTCGCGCAGCCGCAGCTGGCGCACGATCTCCTCGGCCGCCTCCAGGTTGTTCCTGGTGACGGTCTCTTCGAGGTTGCCGCCCTGACCGGTGAACTTGCCGGTGTTGACGTCGATGACGATCATCGCCTCGGTCTTGTCGATCACGAGGGAGCCGCCCGAGGGCAGCCACACCTTGCGGTCGAGCGCCTTGGCGAGCTGCTCGTCGATCCGGTAGGTCGCGAAGACGTCGACCTCGGAGGTCCAGCGCGACAGCCGGTCGCCCAGGTCCGGGGCCACGTGGTTCACGTAGCCGTGGATGGTCTCCCAGGCGGTGTCACCGCTGACGATGACCTTCGAGAAGTCCTCGTTGAAGATGTCGCGCACGACGCGGACGGTCATGTCCGGCTCGCCGTACAGCAGGCTCGGCGAAGAGGTCGAGATCTGCTTCGACTTCTTCTGGATGTCCTCCCACTGGGCCTGCAGACGCTCGACGTCGCGGCGCAGCTCGTCCTCGCTCGCGCCCTCGGCGGCGGTGCGCACGATCACGCCCGCGTCCTCGGGGACGATCTTCTTGAGGATGGTCTTCAGGCGGGCGCGCTCGGTGTCGGGCAGCTTGCGGCTGATACCGGTCATCGAGCCCTCGGGCACGTAGACGAGGTAGCGGCCGGGCAGCGAGACCTGGCTGGTCAGGCGGGCGCCCTTGTGGCCGATCGGGTCCTTGGTGACCTGCACCAGGACCGACTGGCCGGACTTGAGGGCGGACTCGATGCGGCGCGGCCCGTTGGCCATGCCGAGCGCCTCGAAGTTGACCTCACCGGCGTACAGGACCGCGTTGCGGCCCTTGCCGATGTCGATGAAGGCGGCCTCCATCGACGGCAGCACGTTCTGGACCTTGCCCAGGTAGACGTTGCCGACATACGAGGTGGCTTCTTCCTTGTTGACGTAGTGCTCGACGAGCACGTTGTCCTCGAGGACGCCGATCTGGGTGCGCTCACCGGCCTGGCGGACGACCATCACGCGCTCGACGGCCTCGCGGCGGGCCAGGAACTCGGCCTCGGTGATGATCGGGACGCGGCGGCGGCCCTGCTCGCGGCCCTCGCGGCGGCGCTGCTTCTTCGCCTCCAGACGGGTCGAGCCCTTGATGGACTGCACCTCGTCGGACGGTTCGGCCTTCTCGCGGGCCGGGCGCGGCTCGCGGACCTTGACGACGGTGCGTACGCCGTCGTCCTCGCCCGCTTCGCCCTCGGCACCGCTGTCACCGCTGCGACGGCGACGGCGACGGCGGCGACGGCTGGAGCTGGAGCCCAGGGCCCCGGTCTCCTCGTCGTCGTCCTCGGCGGAGTCCTCTTCCTCCGCCTCCTGCTCGGCGGCCTCGGCCTCGGCCTCTTCCTCGGCGGACTCGTCGAGGTCGGAGGCCTCACCGCGGCGGCGACGACGGCCACCGCGACGGCGGCGGCGGGACGGGCGCTCGCCCGTCTCGTCGCCCTCTTCGAACTCGGCGCCCTCCTCGTCGAGCTCGGCGGCCTCGGCCTCGGCCTCGTCCTCGATGCGCTCCACGTCGGCCAGGGACACCGGCGCGGACTCGGCGACCGGGGCGGTCTCGACCGCACCGCGGCCACGGCGACGGCGACGGCCGGCCGGCTGCGCGGCGGGGGCCTGGACGACCTCGGCCTCGGCTTCGAGCTCTTCCTCCTCCTCGACCTCTTCCGCCTCGACGGCCGCGGCGGCGGCCATGGCGGCCATGGCGGCGGTCTCCGGGGTCTGGAACATCGGCTCGGCGAACACCGGAGCCTGGAACACGGCGACGGCGGGGCGCACGGCGCGACGGCCACGAGCCGGAGCGGCGGGCTCTTCCTCGGCGGGCTGCACCGGCGCGGCGGCCGGGGCGGCGGACGCGGCGGAGCGGGTGGCGCGGCGGCGGCCGCCGCGCTTGGGGGAGTCCACGGCGTCGGCGACGGTGACGGTGGCCTTCGGCGCGGGCTCCTCCACGACGGCCTCGGCGGCGGCCGGAGCCTCAGGGGCGGCCACGGCGCGGGTAGCC